>NZ_LWLC01000035.1:0-30208 GCF_001905065.1 Saccharothrix sp. CB00851 | reverse complement strand
TCATCCTTCGTCCTCCAGAGGTGCGGGCGAGGACGGGACAACGCACCGCAGGCACCGTTGTGGCCCCCAGACCCAACGTCCTCGCACACCGGATCCTCGCAGGTCTCGCGCCAGGACGACATGCTCCGGCGGACCGGATGTCAGCTCTCGACGGTCGGGTTGTCGACCAGGAACACCTCGTGGTCCAGGGACAGTCCGAACAGGATGGTGTCCAGCACCTCGGCCTCGTCGCCGCTCCGCGCCTCGATGGTCGCGCGCACCGGGAGACGCGGCAAACGTTCCGCTTTGCCGTGTGCGGCTTTGTCCAGAGCTGCCCGGATCTCGAGCCGCGCCCGTTCGGCGGCTCGCCGAGCGGGCGGCACGTCAGGAGCCGACGTGGACGTAGCCGGCCCATTGCGATACCGCGAGAGGGAACTCGGTGCGCAGTTCGCGCAACACTTCGTGCAGGGCCTCGGCGGGTGCCGTGCCCGCGTGGACGCGGCGGTGGAAGGTGGCGGCGACGCGGGCGGCGATGGTGTCCTGGATTGGCCACAGGGCGCCGACGACGTGGCGGAACCCGGCGAGCTGGAACGCGGACGCGAGCGTGATCACCTCGTCCGGGGTGGTGCGGGTGGTGCGGGCGGTGGAGCACGCGGACAGGTAGGCCAGTTCGGCGTTCTCCAAGCGCAGCCTGCCGATGTCGGCGACGGTCAGTGCGCCGTCGGCCAGCAGCAGGTGGCCGGCGGACGGGACGAGCGGGTCGCTGTGGGCGTGGCAGGCGAAGTGGGCCCACGTGGCGTGCGGCAGGGCGGCCAGGACGGCGGCGCGGGTCGCGGTGGGGCCGCGCAGCGGTTCGGCGGCGGACAGGAGTGCGGCGAGGTCGGTCGCCTCGGCGTCGGTCGCCGGCAGGTCGGCGTGGTCGGGGGTGGTGGGCATGGCGACGGCGAGGAGGTCGCGCCGCGTCGTCGGCGGGCGGGACCTGGTGTGGTCCAGGGTGCGGGCGGTCGGTGTGTAGGACGACACCACGCGGTCGAGCACGGCCTCGCCGGGGACGTCGTGCCGACCCGCGGCGTGCAGCGGGAGGTGGGTGAGCGCGCCGGTCGGGCACCACCACACGCGCGGCCACGCGGCGCGTGGTGCGCGGGTGTGACCGAGCGCCTTCAGGACCGGTCGGGCGATCGCGTCCCACAGCCACGCCAGCGTCTCGCGGACCACGGCCTGCGCGTCGAACCGGGCGACCAGGTCACCGCCGTCGAGCGCGTCGAGTGCCGCGAGGTAGGCGCCGGCCCGCTGCTCGACCTCCTCGAGGGTGACGTGCCGCAACCGCTTCGAGCGCACGCCGCGCGAGGTGATCAGCAGGGCGTCGCAGCGCCACTGGCTGATGTTCACCAGCACGACCGCGCCGTCGGCGACGCGCAGGTCCAGCGCGCTCGGCGGGCGCAGGAAGGAGTCGAGACCGGGAACGGCGCGGATCCGGTCCAGCACGTCCTGCCACCGACGCGACAACGCCTGCCGCTCGTCGGTCGACTGGGACTCGTCGGCCAGCTCCTCCAGCACCGCGTCCCACTCGGCCGCGAGGTGCGGCGCGCGGTCGCGCAGCGCCAGCGAACCAGCCCGGGCGTCGAGCTCGTCCACTAGGAGCACACCGCGGGCCTGTTCCAGCAGCTCGACGGCGCGGATCGGGTCACCGGTCGCGAGGGCGGCGGCGGCCGCGTCGGTGTGCACCGCGCGCAGGTCGGCCAGCCGGAACTCGCGGTCCGCACGGCGCACGTGCCGCGGCGCGACCTGGGCCACCAGGTCCACGCCGCCGGCGAAGGCCGCCAGCGCGGTCCTCCACTGCCCGAGGACCGCGGCCCACCTGCCCCACACCCGGTGGGCGCGGATGCGGGTGGCGGGCGGTGCGTTGAGCACGCCCGCACTCGCCTCGGCGACGCGCAGCGCCTCCCGCAGCGCGACCGTGGTGCCGGTCGCCTCGCCGAGGACTCCCAGCGCGATCGAGAGGGTGAGCAGCCGGGAGCCGCGGATGGCCAGCCCGGCGGGGGTCAGGGCGACGGCTTCCCGGGCGGCGGCGACGGCCTTCTCCGCGTCGGCCCGGTCGCCGTCCACGAAGTACCGCTCGGTCAACGAGGAGGACAGGTTGTTGAGCACCTGGGGGCGGGTCGGGTCGTGCGCACCGAACCGCTCGGCGCCGCGCTCGGCGATCCGCACCCGTTCGCGCAACGTGTTCTTGTCGCCCGTGTGCTGGTACAGCAACATCATCACGACGCCCATCTGGTCCGTCAGCCGGGCTTTCAGGTCGTCGGTCGGTTGGGGGACTTCGAGGTGGTCGCGGAGCACTTGGAGCGCGCGGTGCAGGTCGTCCACGTCCCGGGTGCGGCGGTAGCGGTCGGCCAGCGAGCCCGCCAGGTTGAGCGCCGTGGACGCCCGGAGCCGCGAGAAGGGTTGCGCCTGCACCGCGCGCTGCCCGAAGTCGACCGCCTCGTCCAGGGTGTGCAGGTCGGGTGACAGCTCGGCACGCCGCCGCAACGCCACCGTGAGCAGGTCAAGCGACTCGGTCAGCTCCCCGTCGGCGAGGGCGGCGCGGCCCACGGCGATCGCGGTGTCGAGCGAGTTGAGCGCACCTGTCGCGTCGTGGTGCCGGAAGTGGGCTTCGGAGGCGCGGGCCAGGACCGTCGACCGGTTCGGGTGGTCCGGCGGGCAGTCGGCGACGGCCCGGGTGGCGAGCCGGGCGCCTTCCTCCACCTGCCCGGACTCGGCGGTGAGCAGGGCCAGCAGGGCGACGCGTTCGGCCTGCCGGCCCGTTGGCACGGGGTGGGCGGTCACCCCGCGCCGGGCCAGGGCGAGCGCTTCGGCGAGCACCTCAGGCGTGCGTTCGAGGTCGTGCAGCTTGCGCAGCAGCATGGCGGCGTTGTGCGCGGTGCGGGCCTCGTCCTCGGGATCGTCCGGGTCTGCGAGGTGGGCCCGCATCAGGGCGATCGACTCCACGAGGGCGGCGCGGTCGCCGACCAGGTCGTAGCGGTGCCCGAGCAGGGTCGCCCGGTCGTTCCAGTCCGGTTCGGCGGCGAGGGCGGTGTCGACGTCCGCGACGTCGTGGCTCGACGCGGCGAGGTCCACGAGGTAGCCGACGCGGGCAGCGCGCAGGCGTGGGTCGGTGCCGCCTTCCAGGGCGGCGAGCGTGGCTTCACGGCTGTCCCGGTCGCCGGTGTGCTTCCACCGGCGCCACAGCGCCTCGGCGTACATGCCCGTGCGAACCGGGTGGTCGGGGTGGGTCGGCGGTAGTTGCGCGAGGGCACCGCCCAGCACGGTCACCGTCTCGTCCAGGGCGGCCGGATCGGTCGAGGCCAGCCGGAACAGGGCGCTGCCGTGGAGGTACAGCAGTTGCTCCGGGCCGGAGTGGAGGAACGGGCGCAACAGGTCGGTGATCTCGACGAGCGGCGCGGGGTCGTCGGTCAACCCGGCGGTGGTGTGCAGGGTGGTCGCCAGTGCGACGAGCTGGTCGGGTTCGGGCAGGCGGGCCACGGCGTCGCGGCCCAGGTCGACGGCTTCCCGCGCCAGGGCGCGGTCCCCGGTGCGCTCGGCGGACAGCGCGAGCGCCATCGCCGCGACCCCCAGGGAGTCGGCGTCATCGGGCGGCGCCTGCCGGGCGTGCTCGACCGCGCGGTCGAGCACGCCCTGGTCCTCGGTGCGCGTGTGCTCCAGGAGCAGCGCGCGGACCAGTTCGGCACGGGCCGCCGGCGTGGCGTCGGTGGGCTCCGCGTCGAGGACGCGCTGCGCGGCGACCTGGGCGATCGTCAACGCTTCGGCATTGCCGGTGTGCCAGGACAGCAGGCGCGCGGCGGCGGCGAGCACGACACCGCACGCGGCGGCGAACGGGTCGGCGGGATCGTTGGCCGTCGGCGCGAGGGCGTTGACGGCGACGACGAACGCGGTCGGGTTGCCGAGCACCATGCCCACCCGCACCAACGCGGACCCGAGGTCGCGCCGCCGCTGACCCTCCGCGGCCGCGGGGTCGCCCTC
Source organism: Saccharothrix sp. CB00851 (assembly GCF_001905065.1). NCBI lineage: Bacteria > Bacillati > Actinomycetota > Actinomycetes > Pseudonocardiales > Pseudonocardiaceae > Saccharothrix > Saccharothrix sp. CB00851. The sequence continues at coordinate 26,212 of NZ_LWLC01000035.1, read as the reverse complement.
CCAGATCGGCGGCGCGAGGTCGGGGCGGAGCAGGAAGACCGGCGCGAGCAGGGTTTCGGCGAGGGTGTGCGACTCGGTCGCCGCCGGTCCTTCCCGCCACATCGAACGCGCCAGGTGCAGGGTGCCGACGACGTGCAGCACGTCGAAGTCGAACTTGCCGTCCGGGGACAGCAACGCCAGCAGCGCCTCTCCCGCCGCCTCCGCCTCCGGGGCGAGCACCGCGTCCGCGTCGCCGTCGTCGGCGCGCGCGATCCGGCCGAGAACGTCCTGGATCAGCTCGTCCCGCATCCACTCACCTCGATCACCGTGTATTCCTGACAGGCTGGGGAGTCCCCGACGAAGAGGAGGAACGTCGTGCCGCACACCGACGAACACCTCGCCGCCTTCTGCACCACCTTGCCCGAACTGCGTGCCGCCGTGACGCGCCAGGGGTTGGGACGGGTGCTGGACGACGTGCTGGCGAGGGTGCGCGCGGGTCACCCGCTACGGCAGGAGCTACCGCGCCTGGGCATCCCCGCGGACGTGCTGCGCGGCAGCGACCTGGTGCTGCCCGGGGTGCGCGGTCGGTCGTTCGGCGAGGTGTACGTGTGCCCGTCGGACGCGTGCGGGCGGGAAGTGCCCCGGGAACCGGGCGGTCCGGTGCCGGCGGAGCGGTGTTGGCTGCGCGACGAGCCGCTGAGGCGGCGACAGGCGTGAACGCGTTCTTCGGTGAGCTGGGCAAGCGGGTGGCCGAGCGGTGGGTGTCGCTGCTCGTGCTGCCCGGCGTGCTGTTCCTCGCCACGGCGGCGGTGGGCGCGTTGCTGGGGCACGCGCACGCGCTGGACGTGACGAGGCTGGTCGCCCGGGTGGACCGGATCACCCGCGACCTCGGCACCCGGCCGCCGGCCGCCCAACTGCTCGTGCTGGCCGCCGTGCTGCTGGGATCGGTGGCGGCGGGGCTCGTGGTGCGGGCGCTGTGCCCGGTGACGTGGCGCTGCTACCTCGGCACGCGCCCGCGTTGGGCGGCACGGCGGCGGCGCAAGCGATGGGTGCGGGCGCACGAACGGGGTGACGCGGCCAAGCGCAACCGGATCGCGCTCGCCGCGCCGACCCGGGCGACGTGGACCGGCGACCGGCTGGCGGCCGTCGAGGACCGGGTGCACCACCAGTACGCCGTCGACCTCAAGTCGTGGTGGGCGCGGTTGTGGTTGGTGCTGGACGACTCCGGGCGGGCCGAGCTGCGGGCGGCACGGGCGGAGGCGGACGCGGCGGTGGCGACGACCACGTGGTGCGTGCCGTACGCGGTCGTCGGGGCGTTCTGGTGGCCGGCGGCGGTGGTGGCGGTGTGCGTCGCGGTCGTCGGGTGGGTGCGGGTGCGCGGGGCGGTCGAGGTGTACGCGGACCTGCTCGAAGCGGTCGTGGACGTGCACGCGGGCCGGTTGGCGCGTGAGCTCGGCGAACCGCTGACCACCGGCGAGGAGGTCACGGCGGCGTTCCGCAAGGGAACCTGAGAACGCGGCCGGCGTGCATCCGGGCGGCTGAAGCGGTCGGGAAGAACAAGACTGTTTCTCCCGACTCTCGCCGTGCACGCTCGACGGCACTGACCGTCGAGCTGGGGGAACGCGTGAGTGGTGGGGGCATCGACCGGGAGATCGAGGTCGAGCAGGAGTACGTGGCGGGTCTGTACGCCCGGCTGGACGCCATGCGCGAGGAGGCGGCCGAGCGGCTGATCGCGGCGCGGGCCGGTGGGGACGGGGAGGCGGCGGCCGTCTGGCAGGCGGAGGTGGCCCGACTGGACGCCGTGGAGCAGGGGTTGTGCTTCGGGCGGCTGGACCTGCACGACGGCAGGCGGCTCTACCTCGGCAGGCTCGGCCTGTTCCGGGACGACGACGGTGAACCGCTGCTGCTGGACTGGCGCGTCCCGGTGGCCCGGCCGTTCTACACCGCCACGGCGACCGCCCCGCAGGGGGTGCGGCGACGGCGGCGCATCACCACGCGGGGCCGGGCGGTCGTCGCGCTCAACGACGAGGTGCTGACCCCGGACGGTGCAGGCGACCGCGGTCTGGTCGGCGAGGCGGCGTTGCTGGCGGCGGTGACCGCGGAGCGGACCGGGCGGATGCGCGACATCGTGACTACCCTGCAGGCCGAGCAGGACCGGATCATCCGGCACGAGTCCGGCGGGGTGCTGGTGGTGGAGGGCGGTCCCGGCACGGGGAAGACCGCCGTCGCGTTGCACCGGGTCGCCTACCTGCTCTACACCCGTCCGCACCTGCGCACCCGAGGCGTGCTGGTGGTGGGTCCCAGCCGGATCTTCCTCGACTACATCGGCCAGGTCCTGCCGGGGCTCGGGGAGAACAGCGTGGTGACGGCCACCATCGCCGACCTGGTGCCGGGCGTCGAGGTCAGCCGGGTCGACCCGCCGGGGACCGTCGTGCTCAAGGGCCGGGCGGTGATGGCCGAACGGCTGGCCGAGGCGGTGCGGTCGCGGGTCCGGACACCGGACCACCCGGTCGACGTCTGGTTCGAGCAGCAGGTGCTGCGGCTCGACCCGCGAACGTGCGACCGCGCCGTGCGCACCGCCAGGCGGACCGGGCTTCCCCACAACGAGGCGAGGTTGGTCTACCAGCGGGAGATCGTGGACGTGCTCGCACAGCGCCTGGTCGAGGTCATGGAGGCGGTCGTGCTCACCGACACCGGCGAGGCGATCGACGGCGGCAGCGCGGACGGCCGGCTCAGTGCGGCAGACCTGCGCGCCCTGGCCGCCGCGGGTGTCGTGATCGACCAGGAGGAACACGACGACGGGCCGAAGGCCCTGTTGGACCAGGCCGACCGCGTCGGACTGCGGAACTCGCTGCTCGCCGACGCGGGCGTCCAAGCCGTGCTCGACGCGCTGTGGCCGCCGCTGACACCGGAGCACGTGGTGTCCGACCTCCTGGGCGAGCCGGCCGACGGCTGGAGTGCCGCGGACGTCCCGTTGCTGGACGAGGCCGCCGCCTTGATCGGCCAGGTGAAAGACCGCGCCACGTTCGGGCACGTGGTCGTCGACGAGGCGCAGGAACTGTCCGAGATGGCCTGGCGGATGCTGATGCGCCGGTGCCCGACCCGATCGATGACCGTCGTCGGGGACCCCGCCCAGACCGGGAACCCGGCAGGCACCTCCTCGTGGGACCGCGTGCTGCGACCGCACGTCCAGGACCGCCGGCAACTCGCCCGGCTCACGGTCAACTACCGCACACCAACGGAGATCATGGCCGCCACCGCGGACCTGCTCGCCACCCACCACCCCGCGACGCCTCCACCCCGGTCGGTCCGCTCGACCGGCGAAACGCCCTGGCGGATCCGCACCGCCCGCGCCGACCTGGTCACCACCATCACCGACCTCGCCACGGCACACGCCGACGGTCAACTCGCGATCATCGCCCCGAACACCCACATCGAGCACCTGGCCGCCGCGCTCTCCCTCGCCACCCCGCCGGACCTGACCGGCAAGGTGGTACTGCTCACCCCCGACCAGGCCAAAGGACTGGAGTTCGACTCGGTGCTGATCGCCGACCCGGCCGAGATCCTCGGCGCCGCACCACTGGGCCACAACGACCTGTACGTCGCCATGACCAGGGCCACCCACCGGTTGGGCATCGTGCACCCCGGCCCGCCACCGGCCGAGCTGGCCGCGATACCGGACCGGCCGACCGACGCGGAAACATCCGCTTGACCCCGTGAACCCGGGTACGCGACGGCGGGTGGCCGGTTTACTGCTCTCCGCGCGGCGGAGGAGGAACATGGCGGAGCGGTTCGGGCCCTACCTGGTCGGGGAGTTGTTGGGCCGTGGTGGCATGGGGGTGGTGCACCGGGCCCACGACACCGTCAACGACCGCACGGTGGCGCTCAAGCGGCTGTTGACCCGCGACGACGAGTACGAGGCCCGGTTCCGGCGGGAGTCCCGGATCGCGGCGGGGCTCTCGCACCCGCACGTGGTCCCGGTGCACGCGTACGGCGAGATCGACGGCACGCTGTACCTGGACATGCGGCTCGTGGAAGGCGTCGACCTGAAGGGTCTGCTGGGCGAGGGCCTGACGCCGGACGACTTGATCGCGCTGCTGCGCCAAGTCGCCGAAGCGCTCGACGCCGCGCACGCCGCGGGGCTGGTGCACCGGGACGTCAAGCCCTCCAACGTCCTGGTCGACCGGTCCGGGCACGCCTACCTGGCCGACTTCGGCATCGCCCTCCCCACGGCGGCCACCGCGATCACCCGGACCGGGCAGTTCATCGGGTCGCTGGACTACCTCGCGCCCGAACGGCTCGGTGGCGAGGTGGACGGCCGCGCGGACGTCTACGCGCTGGCCTGCGTGCTGTTCGAAGGGCTGACCGGCCGGCTGCCGTTCGACGGGCTGGAGCCCGCCGCGAAGCTGGCCGCGCACCTGATGGAGCCGCCGCCCGTGCCGTCCCGGCTCGACCGGCGCATCGGGCCCGGCCTGGACGCGGTGCTGGCCCGGGGCCTGGCCAAGGACCCCGACCACCGCTACCCGACGGCGTCCGCGCTGATCTCCGCCGCCGCCGAGGCCGCCCGGCTCAACGGCACCGTGACCGTGGCCGCCGACACCGCCGAGTGCGAGCTGTTCGTCCAGGCCGTCGTCCGCTCGGCCGCCGGCACCCTCACCCGCGCGCCGGGTGAGGGCTGCCCCTACCCGGGGCTGCGCGGGTTCACCGAGCAGGAGGCCGGGTGGTTCCACGGCCGGGCGCACGTGGTCACCGAGCTGGTGGTGCGGCTGGCCGAGCAGGCCGTCCAGCCGGAGCCGACGGTCGTGGTGGGTGCGTCGGGCGCGGGCAAGTCGTCGCTGCTGCGCGCGGGGCTGCTGCCGGCGGTGCCGGACTGGCCGCACGTGGTGCTGACCCCCGGCACGGACCCGGTCGGTGCGCTCGCCGCCGCGGTCGCGGGTGCCACCGGAGCCGATCCCGCCGCGCTCGCGGACGGCATCCGGGCCGGCCGGCTCGGGCTGACCCGGCGGGTGCTGATCGTGGTGGACCAGTTCGAGGAGCTGTTCACGCACGACATCGGCGACCACGAGCGGGTGGCGTTCACGTCGGCCCTGGCGGACGCGGGCCCGGGTCTGGTGGTGTTGGCCGTGCGGGCGGACTTCGTGGACCGCTGCATCGGTCTGCCGCCGCTGCGCCGCGCCCTGGCCCGCGCGGTGATCCTGGGGCCGCTCGGCGTGGACGAGCTCGGCCAGGCGATCACCGCGCCCGCCGAGGCGGTGGACACGTCCGTCGAACCGGGGCTGCCCGCCCGGTTGATCGCCGACCTCGGCGGCGCCGACTACGACCCCGGCGCGCTGCCCCGCCTGGCGCACGCGCTGCGCGAGACGTGGCACCACCGCCAGGGCGACACGCTCACCCTCGCCGCCTACCTGTCCACGGGCGGGATCGACGGCGCCGTCGCACGCACCGCCGAACAGGTCTACGACCGGCTCCCGCCCGCCGACCAGCGCGCCCTGCGCACGATCGTGCTGCTGATGACGAGCGTGCACGACAGCGGCGCGGTCACCCGCCGGCGCGCGGTGCTGCCGCCGAGCCCGGTGCTGGACCGGTTGGTCGAGGCCAGGCTGGTCACCGTCGACCGCGACGGCGCGCAGCTCAGCCACGAGGCGCTGCTGTCCGCGTGGCCCCGGCTGCGGGCATGGGTGGACGAGGACCGAGAGGTCCTGGTGGCCCACCGGAGGCTCGCGGACGCCGCCCGGCGGTGGGCCGACGCGGGCCGCCACGCCGGTGACCTGCCGCGTGGACCGCGCCTGGTGACGACCCTGTCGTGGGCTTCCGGGCACCCCGCCCTCACGCCCGTCGAACGGGACTACCTCGACGCCATCCGCCGGGCGCGCAGGCGGTCCCGGACCGCCCGGGTGACCACCGTCGCCGCGTCCACCGTGCTGGTGGTGGTCGTCGCGATCGCCGCCACCGTGGCGGTGCTGGCCCGTGGCGAGTCGGCGCGGCAGCTGTCCCGGCAGCGCGCCACCGAGTCGTTGACGACCCTGGACCCGGTGCGGTCGATCCGCGAAGCCCTGCGCGCCCAGCACGCCGCCCCGACCCCGGAGGCGCGTTCGGCGCTGCTCACGGCGCTGGCCCGGAACGCCCCGCTGACGTTCACCGGGCAGGACCACCCGACCTTCGCCACCGTGCAGGCCATCGCCGTGGACCCGGAGGGGCGGCGCATGGCCGTGGGTGGGCACCGGGGAGAGTTCCTGGTCTGGGACCTCGTCGAACGGCGGCCGTTGATCTCCGTCGCGGACAGCGGCAACAGCGCCGACGAGGACGTGTCCGCCCTCCGGTTCTCCCGGGACGGTGCGCGCCTCGCGGTCTCCGCCACCGACACCACCGTGTGGAACCTCGGCTCGAAGTCGAAGGAGTACACCGGCCCGCGCACGGGCGGTTGGCCGTCGGGCGCGGTCGACTGGAGCCCGGACGGGACGCTCGCGGTCGCCGTCGGCGGCGCGGTGGAGCTGTGGCGCGACGGCACCCGCGTCCGGTCGGCGTTCGCGCCCGGTGCGCTGGTCAGCGACGTGAGGTTCCGCCCGGACGGGCGACGGCTGGCGGTCGGCCGGTCCGATGGCGTGCTGGAGGTGTGGGACCCGACCGGGGAGCGGATCGCCCTGCGCACCGAGCACCGCGACGCGCAGCCGGGCTCCAACAACCTCGTGCGCCTCGACTACGCCTCCGCGTTCCTGGCGTCCACCCGCCACCACGGCACCGTGCGGCTGTGGAACCCGGACACCGCCGAACCGCTCGGCTCGCCGGCGATCGGTGAAGGCGATGATTCGCTGTTCGTGCCCCCATTCCCCGGCCGGCCCCGACCCCAGTCCCGGAGGTGGACGCGTGGACGCCCTCGCCGCCGGCGACATGCTGATGTTCATCAACGCGGCGACGACGGCCACGTCGCAGCGCGAGTTCCACGGCGGTGCGGACGACCAGCGGCTGTCGCTGGACTTCCTGCACGACTACGTGTTCGGCAACTACCGCGACCTGTACGCCGCGGCGCTCGCGCTGGACATCAACGACCACAACGCCGCGCTGATCATCCGCAAGCTGCTGGCGACCACCGCCGACGCCACCGCGGAGCAGCGGCGGGTCGAGGGACTGCTGATCGCGCGGCGCTTGCGGGCGCTGCCGCCGCAGCGCGTGTACGACCTGTTCCGCGCGTTGCGCCGGGCACGGGTGAACAACCGGCGCACCCGCGCGATCATCCGCGAGTGGTTCGCGGGCCGACCCGACCCGGCGTTCGACGCGGTGAAGTACCGCACCGGCCTGAAGCGGGCGCTGCGGCACGCGCACGTCGCCCCGGACGGTGAACTCGGCCCGTTCCTGTTCACGCCCGACGACCGCCGCCGCTACGACACCCCACTGCTGGAGACGTGGCGACGGGCGCACTACGAGCACGCGTCGGTGTACGAGCTGCCCTACACCGTGGCCGAGGGGTTCGCCGCGAAGCACCGGATCGACCGGGCGACGTTCCTCAAGCGCATCGAGCCCCGGATGACCAGGCTGGAACGGCTGCGGGTGCAGGAGTCCGCGAGTCGGGGCAAGGCCGCGGTGGCGGTCGACCTCGGGTCGATGCCGCTGACCCGCCTGGCCTCCTACGTGCTGTCCCTGCCGGTGCCCGAGCGGGTCGACCGGCGTGGCGAGCTGACCGGCGCGCTGCGTGCGGCGGCGGTCCGTGCCGCCGGGCGGGCCGCGGGCGGCTGGGGCCGGGTGGCGGCGGTGCTGGACGACAGCTTCTCGGCGTCCGGGTCCGCGCAGAAGCGCCGCCGTCCGCTGGCGGTCGCGCTCGCCTGCCACTACCTGCTGGCGGAGCTGGCGGCCGAGTACGTCCCGCTGTGGACGTCGGGGCGCACCGACGCCCTGCTGGCCCACCCGTACGGCATGACGCCGCTGGGGGAGCGGGTGCTCGACGCGCTGGAGCACGCGCCGGACCGGCTGCTGATCGTGTCCGACGGCTGGGACAACGCGCCGTACGGGCTCGCGTCGGAGGTGTTGCGGGTGTGGCGGGCGAGGCTCGACCCGGCACGCCGGGTGGTCGCGGTGCACCTCAACCCCGTGTACGACGCGGAGGACTTCGACGTGAAGCGGCTCGCCGCGGCGGTGCCGACGGTCGGTGTGCGCGACGCGGAGGACGTGCCCGCGCTGGTCGAGTTCGCCCGGTTCACCGAAGGGCGTACGGGTTTCGCCGACCTGCGGGCGCACTTCGACGACCGGGTGGCCCGGTTCCTGGAGGAGGGGTGACGGTGCGGCTCGACCTGACCGGGCTGACCACGCGTGCCGCGCAGGTGTGGGGCGGTGTCCGGCTCGTGCCGTTGACGCGGGACGAGCCGATCACCGGGCTGCGGCTGCACGCCCGCGCCTACGGTGACGACCCGGGTCTGGTCGAGGTGGGCAGGCGCACGCACTACGTGTCCTACATCCCGCACGGTTTCGTGGCGACGTGGACCGACGACGACACCCCGGTCGCGGCGTACGGCACGCAGCTGAAGGCGCACGGCACGCTGGCGAAGGGCGGCGACGAACCGCCCGTGCACGGCATGAGGCTGCGCTTCCACCGCCGGATGGCGCGCCGGGTCGAGCGCAACCGCCTGCGGTTCCTGCCGCTGCACCTCGCGGTCGAGGGGTACCTGGCGCTGCACTTCGGCGGCCCGCAGGTCGTGTGGGAGGAGCGGTCGCAGCGGGCCATCCGCCGCGGCCTGTCGCCGCGCGTGGAGGAGGCGTACGCGGGCGTCGAGGTCGCGGGCCTGGCGGACGCGCTGAAGCACTTCGAGATCCACCCGGGCCAGTGCGGTGTGCTGGTGTACGTGGCCGACGCGTTGGCCTCCGCGTTCGTCGTGCCCCACCCGGACGACTACCGGGCGCTGCACGCCACCCTCGTGCAGGACATGTACGGCGAACTGGTCCACTACTACGCGACGTTCGGGATGCCCGTGCCCCGGTTCGACGTGCGGCTGCCCGACGACGTGGCATCGTTGGCCGACCTGCGTGCGGTGGCGGCCCGGGAGCAGGCGGAGTGGGCCCGCTTCCACGACGCGACGATGGCCGACGGGCTGCTGGGCGAGAGCTACGCGACGAACCGCGTGTACCGGATGGGCGACTACACGCTGTCCCGCTTCCTGCCGACGTTCCGCCTGAAGCAGGAGAACCACGTCGGCGAGCTGATCACCGACCGCGTCGGCCGCACGGCGTACCTGAAGACGTTCCGCCTGTCGGAGGCCCAGATCCGCCGGGGCCACCTGTTGGCCAACCTGGCCGCCCACGACTGGCACCTGCCCACCAGCGCGGCCGCGCTCGGCATCACCGAGCACCAGCTGGGCCTGCGCCTGCACGGCGCCGGGTTCGGCGCGCTGATCCGCGAAGACGTCCTGGCCCACTACCGCGCCGAGAACCGCCGGTAACCGGGGGCGGCTGCCTCGGTGCCGCCCGCCGGCTCCCGAACCGGGGCCGGCGGGCGGCCTGACCTGTCGTTCAAGCGGGTTCTCAGGGACTGTCGCAGGTGACTGCGGGCATCGTGGGCGACCCGCCGGCCAGGAAGCCGAACTTCGTCGTGCCGTTGGGGGCCAAGGTGCCGTTCCAGCTCGCGTTCTTCACCGACACCGCCGATCCGCTGACGCTGAGCGCACCGTTCCAGACCTGGTTGATCGTCTGCCCCGCCGCGGTGGTCCAGCGGGTCGTCCAGCCCTTGGTCCCGGACGCCCCGGCGACGATGGTCACCTCGCCCTGGAAGCCGCCGGACCAGGAGCTGACCGTGCGATAGGTCGCCGAACACGCACCGGGCGGGGGCGTGGTGGTGGTGGTCGTCGTGGTGGTCGTCGTGGGTTCCTTGTACTGGTCGGCCACCTTCGCCAGGTCGGGACCCTCGCCCCGCATGTAGGTCTGGTTGACCCAGGTGGTGAAGGCCGCCTTGGTCGCAGGCGACGAGGTGCCGGACCAGAGTTCTTCCTTGTCCTGGTCGAAGTAGTTGACCAGCTTCAGGTCCGGGTAGCGGCCCGAGTCGAGCGCGGCGGACATGTCGTCGATCCACCGCGCCTTGTCGCCGCCGTCCTCGCTGGACGCGATCTCGGCGATCATCACCGGGCGTTTCGGCGCGATGGAGCGCGCCTTGGCGTAGGCGCTGGAGTACGCGGCCTCGAAGCTCGTCCAGTGGTTGCCGGTGGGGTCCCACGACGGGGCGAGCCCCCAGTTGTAGCCGTCGATCGCCACCCAGTCGACGTAGGCGTCACCGGGATAGGACCGCGCGGGCTCGTTGAAGGTGCTGTCGGGCGTGGAGCCGTTGTTGAAGCACCACACCCACTGGACGTTGGTCGCTCCCGCGGCGACCACGAGGTCGTGGACGCGCCGGTAGGCGTTGACGTACAGGGTGGGGTCGCTGCCGTTGTTGACGATGCCCCACGGGTACCAGTTGCCGTTGAACTCGTGCCCCCAGCGCACCATGATCGGTGCGCCGACCGACGCGAACTCGGCGCCGCGCGCCCGGATGTAGCTGTCCCACTTCCCGTCGAGGATGTCCTGGAGGTGGATCTGGTCCGGGTCGGCCACCCCCAGGGCGGTGTTCCACGGCTCCCAGGTGTAGTGGGTCATGATCCCCTGGTCCCAGAGGGTCCGTGCCGCGGCGGCGTTGAAGGCCCTGCCGGTGGCCCAGCTGTCGAACCACTGGACGCTGGCCGGGGCGACCCCGTAGCTGCCGACCGTGCCCGCGGGGACCTCGGTGGGGCTGGTCTCGCGGAACACCCCCAGGTACTTGGTCGACGGGTCGGCGGCGGCGCTGCCACCGGCGACGGCCAAGCCCGTTCCGAGGACGAGGCCGGCGGCCGCGAGCGCGGTGGCCGTCCGGAAGCGCCCTGACTTGAACATGCGTGACATGAGTGTCCTCCGTTGTCCTGAATGGGAGCGCTCCCAGGCCTCGTGCCGGCCCTGATGTCCAGCGTGAGGCGCTAACCACGATGGCGCACCCAGCTCTCCGCGTCAACGTTCTCTCGGTGAAGAGAAATTTTCTCGCGGCGGTGTGGCCGAGTCGGGAGAGATCACGGCCTACGCTGTCGCCGTGGACGACACGACGGTGCGCAAGCGGGGTGAGGTCGGGGTTTCGCACATCGCCGCGCTCGCCGGGGTGTCGGCCTCCACGGTGTCGAAGGTGATCCACGGGCGGACCGGCGTCTCCACCGGGACGCGACAGCGGATCGAGGCGCTGATCCGCGAGCACGGCTACCGGAAGGCCGAGAACGCCGAGGCCGTGCCGATCGTCGAGGTGGTTTTCCAGGCGCTGGACAGCTTGTGGGCACTGGAGATCGTGCGGGGCATCGAGCACGCCGTGCGCCCGCACGGGTTGGCCGTGACGCTGACCGAGATGGACGGCGCCCACACCCCCGAGAGCGCGTGGGCCCGCCAGATGCTCGCCCGCCGCCCGGTCGGGGTGATCGCCGTGTCGGCGATGTTCACCGAGCACCAACTGGCCCAGCTCGACAGCCGCGGCATCCCGCTCGTCGCACTCGACCCGACCGGCGAACCCAGCCACCCGATCGCGTCGGTGGGTGCGGCGAACTGGAACGGCGGCCTCGTCGCCACCCGTCACCTGATCCGGCTGGGTCACCGCCGCATCGGCATGCTCCGGGGTCCCGACGAACTGCTGTGCTGCCGTGCCCGCCTGGACGGCTACCGGGCCGCGTTGGACGAGGGTGGTATCCCGCACGACCCGGACCTGGTCCGTTCCGCTCCGCTGTACTTCGACGGCGGCAAGGACGCGGCCGCCGAACTGCTGCGGCTGCCGGACCGGCCGACCGCCATCTTCGCCTCGAACGACCTCCAGGCCCTGGGCGCCTACCACGCCGCAAGCGCGCTCGGTCTGGCGATCCCGCGTGACGTGAGCATCGTCGGGTTCGACGACCTGCCCATCACCCAGTGGTCGGACCCGCCGCTGACGACCGTCCACCAGCCGCTTGCGCAGATGGGAGCCACCGCCGCCGGTTTCGTCCTGGCGCTCGCGGCCGGGCGGACCATCGAGCACGACCGGCTGGAGCTGCCGACGAAGCTGATCGTCCGGGGCAGTACCGCCGCACCGCCTGCTTCGACCCGCTGAAGCGTCACCCACTGCCGAGCTTCCCGGGGCTCCGCCGTGCCCGAAGACCTCCACTGTGGAGCCGATCGGACGGCATTGCCGAAACGATTTTCGGCTGCCACAGTGCTGAGTAGCGCGCTCGCCACCGGTCGTCCCGGCCGGTCGGCGAGTTGATACGTCCTCTTTGGACGGTGCGTTGCCGCCGCCTCCCGGCCCGACCCGGGCACCACCATGTCCGACCTCGGAGGTTCGCGTGTACCTGGAGAAACTCCTCGCGGTGATCGCGTCCGGCGCGACCATCGCCTCCGTCCTGGCATCACCCGGCGCGGCAGCCGTGAGCACCCCGGCCCCCGCCGTCGGCACGCTCGCCCATTCGCACGAACACTCGTCGGCACCGGCCGCGCAGCGTTGTCAGCGCGCCGACGAGTTCGCACCCGACCCCCGGCTGGGCGATCGCGCGTGCGCGCTGGGCAACGGCCTGTTCAAGGTGCGCACGGCGCACGGCGACCAGGTGACCCACTTCGACGCACCCCGGCCCGAGGACAAGGGTGTCCGAGACACGGTGATCTCACCGACGATCACGTCCCTGGCCGCTCGCTCGTACCACTGCGCCGCGGACTCGTACCGCATCCAACTCGTCTACCTGATCCCCGCCGGCGCGCCCGACGCGTCGTCGACGATGGTCCCGCTGATCAGGCAGCACTTCATCCAGTCCAACGACATGGTGTCGAACCGCGCCGCGCAGTACGGCGGCGACCTGTCGCTGCGCGTCGCGTGCGACTCGTCGGGTCAGCCCGCGGTCCGCGTCCTGCGCAGCAGCCACAACACCAGCTCCATCGGGGCCATCGACCAGGAGGTCGCGCGCCAAGGCCAGCGGATGACCGGCCAGGACAACGTCGTGTACTGGGGTGACGGCGGCTGCGGCGGCGGCGTGGCCTACGGCAGCGGCGACACCCGGCCCGGCGTCGAGAACAACGTCAACAACGCGCCCGGCATCGCGGTGGTCTACGGGCGGTGCCCCTTCACGTACCTGCTGCACGAGCAGGGGCACTCGATGGGCGCCGTGCTCCCGAACACGCCCAACAGCTCCGGCGCCGGTCACTGCAACGACGACGCCGACGTCATGTGCTACAAGGACGGCGGTCCGCGTTCGGGCAACTACCGCAGCAACGTGTGCCCATCCCCGAACGGCAACCTGGACTACTACTGGGACTGCAACGTCAACGACTACTTCCACCCGAACCCGCCGGCCGGGTCGTTCCTCGCGACGAACTGGAACCTGGCGAGCTGCGCCAACCGGATCGTGTACCGCCCGAACTGCGGTCCGGTGTCCACGGCCGCCTACCGGTCCGACGCGACGACCCGGGTCGTGAGCTAGCGCCTGTCCCGTTCCGGGCATGCACGTGACCGGCCGTAGCGAGGGTCACCGCGTCACCCGCTGGGCCGGGTGACGTGGTGGCCACGGTCGATGGGCATGACTGTCGATCGTCACGTGGCTGTGGTCGACTTCCCTACCGACGGTCTCCACCAAGTCCCCACCGGTGGCCACCGCCTGCCCGCGCGTCCCGCGTCGGTGACGCCGAGGCTCCCGACGGTCGGCGACCGATCGAGTCGAGGAGGAACCGTCCATGTCCGCACGTCCGGCCCTGGCCACGCTCGCCGGTGTCGCCCTGGTCCTCAGCGGGTCCCTGAGCGGGACTTCCGCGACCGCGGCCCCCCAGGAACCCCCGCCCGCGGTGATCTCCCTGGGCGACAGCTTCATCTCCGGCGAAGCCGGCCGGTGGCAGGGCAACGGCTACGGCGACAGCAACGGCAGCGCCTACGGCACCGACCGGTCCGCCCACAGCTGCAACGCCGACGAGAGCGAGTGCACCCATACCCCGGAGCGGGTCTACGGCGTTTCCTACGACAACGGTTGCAACCGCTCCGACAGCGCCGAGATCCACCACGTGGCCTCGGTCCGGGTGGGTGACGAGACCTATCAGATCGCCCCGGAGGACAGGTTGAACATCGCCTGTTCCGGGGCGACCACGGCAGCCGTGTTCAAGTCGCCGTTCAAGGGCGAGCCGGTCCAGTTGGACCAGCTGGACCGGTACCTCAAGGGCGACGGCGTGGCCAAGCGCAAGGTCAGGCTGATCGTGCTGTCGATCGGCGGCAACGACATCCGGTTCAGCGCCATCATCAAGGACTGCGTCACCCGGTTCCTCACCTACCGGTACTGCAGCACCGACCAGATGAGGGCGGACGTCAAACAACGCATCGAGCTGCTGAAGGACCGGCTCGCAGTCACGATCAACGCCATCCACGGCACGATGGAGGGTGCCTCGTACCAGAGGCACGAGTACCGCGTCGTGGTCCAGTCCTATCCCGCGATCCTGCCGAAGACGGGGTACAACCGCTATCCGGAAACCTACGACGACCGCTACTTCGGCGGCGGCGGGTGCCCGATCTACGACAAGGACGCGGACTGGGCCAACGACGAGATCATCCCCGACCTGTTCAAGACGATCACCGCGGCCGCGGGCACCGTCGCCGACGTATTGGACCTGCAGCAGGCCTTCGCCGGCCATGAGCTGTGCGCGAAAGGCGTCCGACAAGCCGTCAAAGGCGAAACGCTGACGAACCCCATCCCGGCGCGGGAGAGCGAATGGGTGCGGTGGATCGGCGTCCCGGTCGTCGGCCAGGGGCAGGTGCAGGAGTACATGCACCCGAACTTCTACGGGCAGCAGCGGTTGGGCTGGTGCCTCAACACCTTCGCCAACCTCGCGCAGACCGCGTTCAGCTGCGGCCGACCCTGAGCGTCGCATCACGCCCGGTGACGGTCTTTCGGCCCGTGCAGGGCGATGTAGGCGAACAGCACACCCATGATGACGGCGCCCGCCCACATGGCCTGCTGCCAGCCGTCGACAAAGGACTGCTGGGCGGCTTGGACGATCCGCGGTGCGTGCGAGCCGGTGCCGCCGGAGACCTCGACGGCGTTGGCGATGCCCTGGCGGGCGGTGTCGGCGGTGGCCTGGGGGACGCCGTGCAGCCGGTCGTCGATCGCGCTGCGGTAGCCGGCGGACAGGAGCGCACCCAACACGGCGATGCCCAGCGCGGTGCCGAACTCGCGGGTGATGTCGTTGAGCGCGGAGGCGACGCCCTGCTCGCCACGCGGCAGCGAGC
The DNA here is from genome assembly GCF_001905065.1 of Saccharothrix sp. CB00851. Lineage (NCBI taxonomy): Bacteria > Bacillati > Actinomycetota > Actinomycetes > Pseudonocardiales > Pseudonocardiaceae > Saccharothrix > Saccharothrix sp. CB00851. The sequence continues at coordinate 10,986 of NZ_LWLC01000035.1, read as the reverse complement.
CGGTGATGGCCTCGGTGGACGGCGTCATCGACAGGCCCATGCCGACGCCCATGGCGAGCATGCCCGGCAGGATGGCCGGGTAGCCGCCCTCCGCGGAGACGAACAGCGCCATCAGCACCAGGCCGGCACCGGCCAAGCCGATGCCCACGGCCATGGTCGAGCGGGAGCCGATGCGGGCGGCGAGCCCGGGTGCCAACCCGGAGGTCGCCATCATCATGACGGCCATCGGCATCATGGCCGCCGTCGACAGCAGCGCCGACCAGCCGAGCACCGCCTGGAAGAACGGGAACAGGACCACGGCGATGCCCGCCTGGACACCGAAGACCACCAGCAGCGTGAGCGAGCCACCGGCCAGGCCGCGTTCCCGGAACAAGCGCACGTCCAGCAGTGCCGCGTCACGGCGGTGCAGCTGCCAGGCCACGAAGCCGACACCGGCGGTGAGGCCGACCGCCAGGCTGATCAGCGTGACGGGAGCGGTCCAGCCGCGTTCGGGTCCTTCCTGCAGCACGAAGATGAGGCCGACCACGGCGACGGTGGAGACCAGCGCGCCGACGGCGTCGAACGAGTGGGCCGAGCGCTCACGGGAGTCGGGCACCGACTTGAGCGTCAGGCCCAGGGCCACGACGACCAAGGCCACCGGCAGCACGAAGAGCCGCCGCCAGTCCGCGATGTCGACCAAGAGGGCGGAGAGGAACATGCCGAGGACACCGCCTCCTCCCGCGACGCCGGTCCACACGCCGATCGCCTTGCCGCGCCGCTCCTCGGGGAAGGTGGAGGTGATGACGGCCAGGGTGATCGGCATGATCATCGCCGCACCGACACCGCCGGCGACCCGGGCCGCGATCATGACCTCGGCGGTCGGGGCCAGGGCTGCTACGACGTTGGCGGCGCCGAAGACGACGAGCCCGGCGACCAGCATGGGCTTGCGGCCCAGGCGGTCACCGATCGCGCCCAGCGGTAGCAGCAGCGCGGCCAGGGCGAGGGTGTAGCTGTTGATGATCCACAGCACGGTGGTCTGCGAGGCGGCGAACTCGACGGCCAGGTGGGTCTGGGCGACGTTCAGCCCGGTGACCGACGCGATGACGGCCATCAACGCGACCGAGACGGCGATCAGGATGGTGCGCAGCCGACGCGCGTCCGGTGCGCCGGCGACGGCTTCGGCCTGCTGTGCGGACTGGTTCGTGCTCATGGGTTCCTCTCGAAAGCGCACGGGGAGGTCGACGGCGGGGAACCGCTCCGGGCCGCCTGCCGGTGACGTTAGGCGTGACTTGCTCCCAGGGCATAGGGTGTTGCCCATGACGCAAGAAGAAGGTGGGCTGGACGGCCTCGTGCGCAAACGGATCCGTGCGCTGCGGCTCGCGCAGGGCTTGTCGCTGGAGGAGCTGGCCGGCCGCGCCCACCTCAGCCAGTCCTCGCTGAGCCGCATCGAGAACGGTCAACGCCGCCTGGCGCTGGACCAGCTCGTCACGCTGGCCCGCGCCTTGGACACCACCCTCGACCAGCTGGTCGAGAACGCCTCCGACGATGTCGTCATCAGCCCCATGACCCACGGTGCGGACAACCTGAGCTGGCCGATGAAGGGCGACCCGGCGTTGAGCGTGATGCGCCGGCGGCTGACCGAGCCGCCGCCCGACAACCCCGCCAGGATGCGCGCCCACCCGGGCCGGGAGTGGCTCGTCGTGCTGTCCGGCACCGCGATCCTGATGCTGGGCAACCGCCGCTTCCGCCTCGAGACCAACCAGGCCGCCGAGTTCCCGACGATGGTGCCGCACGCGATCGGCGCCGAGGGCCGTCCTTGTGAGGTCATGTTCATCTTCGACCGAGATGCCCGCCGCGGTCACCGTGAGGCCCACGAACGGCGCGAGAACGGCGGTGGTGACGCGCACGACACCGGCCGGTAGTCACCGCCGCTGCCTTGCGCTACCGGCAGCACCCGGCATCATTCTGTTGCGCAACTCGCAAGAAGTTATGCAGGACGCGCATGTCGCGCTTACCGTGACGGTATGACGCCAGCACACACCCACGAGCACGGCCACCACCAGCACCACGGCGCGGACAGCGAGCTGGCGGAGATCCTCGACCTGGACGCGGAAGTCCTCGCCGAGCACATCGCCGCCATCACCGAGTGGCTGCCCGTCAAGAGCGGCCCGCACCACATCGTGGACCTGGCCTCCGGTACGGGAGCGGGCACCTTCGCGCTCCTCGACCGCTTCCCCGAGGCGCACGTCACCGCCGTGGACGCCTCGCTCGGACACCTGCAACGCCTGCGCGAGAAAGCGTCCGCCCGGGGTGTGGGCGAACAGGTCCGCACCGTGCAGGCCGACCTCGACAACACCGCCTGGCCCGACCTGGGAACGCCCGACCTGGTGTGGGCGTCGGCCTCCATGCACCACATGGCCGACCCCGGCCGCGCCCTGCGCACCGTCCGCGACCTGCTCGCACCCGATGGCCTGTTCGCCGTGGTCGAGCTCGCCGGCATGCCGCGCTTCCTGCCCGAGGACGCCCCCGCCGACCGGCCGGGACTGGAGGACCGCCTGCACGCCGCGACCGACCGCTTCCACGCCGAGCACGTGCCCCACCGCGGCGCCGACTGGGGACCCATGCTGACCGACGCCGGCTTCACGGTCGAAGGCCGCCTCACCGTCGCCGTCGACATCGCCGGTTCCCGCCGCGCGTCGATCGGCCGCTACGCCCTGACCGCCCTGCAACGCCTCCGCGCCGCCGCCTCCGCCGAGCTCGCGGCGGAAGACGTCATCGCGCTCGACCGGCTGCTCGACACCGACAGCACGCACAGCATCCTGCGCCGTGACGACCTCGCGGTCCGCACCGAGCGCACCGTCTGGGCCGCGCGCCGCGACTGACGCGCCATCCACGCGCGGGGTGGACGTGCGACGACCCGGCGCCCGATCGTGCCGCCGTTGGTCCGACCGAGGTGAACTTCCGCCGGGCGTGTATCTGCCGGCACGGCCGCGGATCCTCTACGTCGGACCCGGCGAGGCCGGGCCACGTGCGCCGCGATCACCCCGGGAGCTTCCGTTGACCGACTTCGACAGCATCGCCGCACAGCGGCCCGCCACCATCGAAGAGGCGATCCCCTGCATGCAGCTCGCGCTCCGGTACTTCCACGAGCGCAACGACCACCGGGCGGTGTTCCTGCGGGCGTACTACATCATCACGCTGAACGTGCACGCGGCGGTCCACCGGCGAGGCGACTACGAGAACCCCATCTTCTTCGACCGCGACTGGGTCCGGTCACAGGCAGGCTACTTCGCGTCGCTGTACTTCCAGTCGTTGACCACGTTCGACCGGGACCCGGAGTCGGAGCGCGCCTGGAAGATCGCCCACAAGATGGCCGAGGACAAGACCACCACGGTCCTGCAGGACCTGCTGCTCGGGCTGAACGCGCACATCAACTACGACCTCGCGTACGGCACGTTCCTCAACCTCAGGCAACACGGGGACGACGCCGGGCACCTGCTGCTCCCGCGCCGCAAGTTCGACCACGACCAGGTCAACAACATCCTGGTCCGCTCGATCCCGCAGATCGCCGAAACGCTCACCCGTGACTACGGCGGCGGTATCACCCTGCTGCGCAAGACGCTGCGCGGCCTCGACGTCGTGCTGAGCGGCACCGGCCTGAAGTACTACCGCGAACGCGTGTGGTGGTCAGCGGTCTCCTACCTGACCACCACGGACCAGGAAGAGGTCGACCTGGTCCACCAGAAGCTCAACTGGGAGTCGGCCCAGCTGGCGAAGCTGATCGCCGACCAGAGCGTGTGGAGCCTGCCGGTGCGCACGATCGGCCGCGCGATCCGCAAGGACGACTTCAGCCGCATCACCCTGGAGGTCCCGGCCGCGCAGTGACACCACGAGTGTCACTCGTGCTGGTCACCCCAGGCGCGGGCGTAGCGGTTGGCGTCGGGGCGCTTCGGGTCGCGACTGCGGTACACGACGTACGGCCGCACGAGGTAGCCGAGCGGTGCGCTGAACACGTGCACCAGGCGGGTGTACGGCCAGATGCCCAGCAGGATGAGCACGGTCACGTTGTGCACCTGGAAGCTGAGCGGCGTGCCCGCCATCAGCTCCGGCTGCGCGGAGAACGTGAACAGGCCCCGGAACCACACCGACACCGAGGACCGGTAGTCGTAGCCGCCGCCGATCAGGTTCTCGCCCACGGTGTTGACCATGCCGGTGATGATCGCCGCCGCGAGCAGCGCGTACATGACCTTGTCGCCCCGCGTGGTGGCCTTGCGCACCGCGGACACCGTGAACCGGCGGTACAGCAGGATCGCCACGCCCGCCACGGTCGCGGTGCCCGCCAGCGTCCCGGCGGTCACGGAGACGAGGTGGTACATGCCCTCGGTGATCCCGACGAACTCGGTCCAGCTCTTCGGCACCAGCAGGCCGAGCACGTGGCCGCCGATCACGGCGAGCAGCCCGAAGTGGAACAGCGGGCTGCCCAGGCGCAGCAGCCTGCTCTCGTGCATCTGCGAGGACCGGGTCGTCCAGCCGAACTGGTCGTGCCGGTAGCGCCAGACGTGCCCGACCAGGAACGAGGTCAGCGCGATGTACGGCAGGGCCAGCCACAGCAAGGTGCTCATCGTCGTCCTCCCGACTCGGCGTGCAGCGCGGGGTCCATCGCGAACGGCTCCAGGCCGACGTCTTCCTCGGGCGGCCCTTCCGCGGCCAGCGCCGCGATCTTGCGGCGGTCCGCGGCGCTGACCTCCGGCAGCGTGGCGCACACCGCGTCCAGCACGGCCAGGTACGGCGACCCGCCGTCGGCGAGGGACAGCCTGACCATCTCCAGCACCGGGCGGTGCTCCACCAGCAGCCGATGCCCGGCGACGGGGTCGGCGGTCGCGGCGAACTCCAGCACGACCGCGAGGTGGTCGGGCAGTTCGTGCTCGCCCAGCTCGACACCGGCCGCGCGGTAGGCGTGCTTGAACCGCAGCAGCGCCATACCGCGCTTGCGGGTGTCGCCGTAGGCGTAATACGACAGGTGCAGGCAGTTGCGCTTGCGCAGGTCGAAGGTCTCGACGTAGTGCTGTGCCAGCGCGCTCCCGGTCGTGGACCGCGCGTGGTCGATGAACGACACGAGCGCCGGCCCGGCCGGAGCCGGGAGCGACACCGCCGCCGCCCGGAGATCGGGCAGGACGCGCGTCAGCGCCTCACCCGGGTAGTCGATCAGGAGTGCGGCGATCCGCCACACCAGTCGGCTGTCGCGCCCCGGTGCTTCCGCGACCTTCTTGTCCCGTCTGCGCAGCACGCTCATCCGATGGCCTCGGGTTCGTGCGCGGTGGCGGCGCCGTTGCCGTTGCCTGAAGAACCGTTGCCCGAGCGGCCGTTGCCCGGGAACAGGCCGGTGGTGCTGACCCCGTCCCAGTCGAGCAGGTTGATGCGCTTGGCCTTGTCCGGCGGCGCCGCGCCGTTGGTGTCGGTCAGCTGGAACTTCTCCGCCATCACGTCGAACGCGGTCATGCCGGGACCGCCGTCGCCGTCCAGGCTGCACCCGGTGGTCAGGGCCTCCAGCCGGTGCGCGTCGGACCCCGCGCCCGCCGGGATCACGTACCGGTCCTCGTACTTGGCGATGGCGAGCAGCCGGTACATCGACTCGATCTCGCCGGGCGCCAGTCGCACCGACGCGGCGATCGAGTCGTCCACGTCCTCGCCGAGGTTGACCTGGCGCATGTGGGCGCGCATGGCGGCCAGCCGCTGCAACGAGGCCCGGACCGGTCCCACGTCACCGGCGGTGAACAGCTCGGCCAGGTACTCCACCGGGATGCGCAACGCGTCGATGGCGCCGAAGAGGTTGCCCACCGCCTCGCCGTCGTGGCCGGTCTGGCTCAGCACGTCGACCACGGGCGACAGCGGCGGCACGTACCAGACCATGGGCATGGTGCGGTACTCCGGGTGCAGCGGCAGCGCCAGTTGGTAGTCCACGATCAGCCGGTACACCGGGGAGTTCTGCGCGGCCTCGATCCACTCGCCGGAGATGCCCGCCCGCTCGGCCTCGGCGACCACGCGCGGGTCGTGCGGGTTGAGGAAGACGTCGAGCTGCGCGGGGTAGAGGTCCTTCTCGTCCTTGACCGACGCCGCCTCACCCACCTTGTCCGCGTCGTAGAGCAGCACGCCGATGTAGCGCAGCCGGCCCACGCAGGTCTCCGAGCACACCGTGGGGATGCCGACCTCCACGCGCGGGTAGCAGAACGTGCACTTCTCCGCCTTGCCCGTCTTGTGGTTGAAGTAGATCTTCTTGTACGGGCACCCGGTGACGCACTGCCGCCAGCCCCGGCACTTGTCCTGGTCCACCAGCACGATGCCGTCCTCGGCGCGCTTGTAGATCGCGCCGGACGGGCAGGACGCCGCGCACGACGGGTTCAGGCAGTGCTCGCAGATGCGCGGCAGGTAGAACATGAACGTCTCTTCGAACTCGAGCTTGACCTGCTCGGAGAGCTTGCCCAGCAACGGGTCCTTGCCGATCTGCTCCGGACCGCCGCCCAGGTCGTCGTCCCAGTTGGCGCCCCACGTCACCTTCGTGTCCTCGCCGGTGATGGACGATTTCGGCTTGGCCGTGGGCGTGGTGTCCGAGGGCGGTGCGGACAGCAGGTTCTGGTAGTCGTAGGTCCACGGCTCGTAGTAGTCGGCGACCGTGGGCATGTCCGGGTTGGCGAAGATGTTCAGCAGCCGCTTGAGCCGCGAGCCGGTGCGCAGGGTCAGCTTGCCGCGCTTGTTCAGCGCCCAGCCGCCCTTCCACTGGTCCTGGTCCTGGTACTGGCGCGGATAGCCCTGTCCCGGGCGGGTCTCGACGTTGTTGAACCACGCGTACTCCACACCGCCGCGGTTGGTCCACGCCTGCTTGCAGGTGACGCTGCACGTGTGGCAGCCGATGCACTTGTCCAAGTTCATCACCATGGCGAGCTGTGCCATCACGCGCATCAGTACTGCACCTCCTGGCTGCGGCGGCGAATGGTCGTGACCTCGTCGCGCTGGTTGCCCGTGGGACCGTGGTAGTTGAGCGCGAACGACTGCTGGGCGTAGCCGCCGACGAGGTGCGACGGCTTGATCATGAGCCGGGTCAGCGCGTTGTGGATGCCGCCGCGCTTGCCGGTCGCCTCGGTGCGCGGCACGCCGACCGCCTTGTCCTGGGCGTGGTACATGAACACCGTGCCCTCGGGCATCCGGTGGGACACGATCGCGCGGGCCACCACGATGCCGTTGCGGTTGACCGCCTCGATCCAGTCGTTGTCCGCGACCCCGATCTTGGCGGCGTCCCGGTCGGAGATCCAGATCGCCTGCCCGCCGCGCGACAGCGTGAGCATGTGCAGGTTGTCCTGGTAGGCCGAGTGGATCGACCACTTCGAGTGCGGGGTCAGGTACCGCACGGTCACGCCGCCGTTCAACGCGCCGACGGCCGGCTCGTCGAACAGCGCCGTCATGTCCAGCGGTGGCCGGAAGACCGGCAGCTGCTCGCCCAGCTCGAACATCCAGTCGTGGTCGAGGAAGAAGTGCTGGCGGCCGGTGAGCGTGTGCCAGGGCTTGAGCCGTTCGGTGTTGATGGTGAACGGGGAGTACCGCCTGCCGCCGGTCTCGCTGCCCGACCACTCCGGCGAGGTGATCACCGGCACCGGGCGGGCCTGCGTGTCCGGGAACGTGATCCGCTTGCCCTCGCTCTCCGCGGCCAGGTCGGCGAGTTCGGTGCCGGTGCGCCGTTCCAGGGCGCGGAACCCCTCCGTGGCCAGGCGGCCGTTGGTCGTGCCGGACAGCGCCAGGATCGCCTCCGCGGCGTGGGTGTCCTTGGCCAGCGACGGTCGTCCGGCCGCGACACCGGACAGGACCGTCCCGTTGGCGCCCTTGAGGTACTCCACCTCTTCGTCCGGGTGCACGGTGACGCCCTTGGTGGTCAACCCGACCTGCTCGACCAGCGGCCCGAGCGCGGCCATCTTCTCGGCGACCGCGGCGTAGTCGCGCTCCACGACGACCAGCCGCGGCATGGTCTTGCCCGGGATCGGCTCGCACTCGCCGTTCTTCCAGTCCAGCACCCGACCGCCCGGCTGCGCGGTGGCGTCGACCGTGTCGTGGGTGAGCGCGACCGCCACGATGTCCTTCCGCTTGCCCAGGTGCTTCTCGGCCAGCCACGAGAAACCGCGGGCGATGCGGTGGAACGCCTCGAAGTCGGTCTTGGTCTCCCACGGCGGTGAGATCGCGGGGGAGAAGGCGTGCACGTAGGGGTGCATGTCGGTGGAGGACAGGTCGTGCTTCTCGTACCAGGTTGCCGCGGGCAGCACGACGTCGGAGAACAGCGTGGTCGACGTCATGCGGAAGTCCAGCGACAGCAGCAGGTCCAGCTTGCCGACCGGTGCCTCGTCGCGCCACGTCACCTCCTGCGGCCGCACCCCGTCGGAGTCCTGGGCGCGCAGGTTGGTGTCGGTGCCGAGCAGGTGCTTGAGGAAGTACTCGTTGCCCTTGGCCGACGAGCCGAGCAGGTTCGCCCGCCACACGGTGAGCACGCGCGGGAAGTTCTCCGGTGCGTCCGGGTCCTCGCAGGCGAACCGCAGGTGCCCGGACTTGAGCCCGTCCACGACGTGGTCCGCGGCGGGTTTGCCCAGCCGTTCGGCCTCGTCGGCCAGGTCGAGCGGGTTGCGGTTGAACGTGGGGTAGCTCGGCATCCACCCCAGGCGGGACGCGAGCGCGATATTGTCGGCGGCGGTGCGACCGGCGAACCGGCCGGTGGCCAGCGGCGAGGACATCACGTCCGAGGTGAACGGGTCGTAGCGCCACTGGTCGGTGGCCAGGTACCAGAAGATCGTGCCCTGCATCTGGCGGGGCGGGCGCTGCCAGTCCAGGCCGAACGCCAGCGTCGACCACCCGGTGATCGGACGGCACTTCTCCTGGCCGACGTAGTGCGCCCACCCACCTCCGTTGACGCCCTGGCAGCCGGTGAGCATGGTCAGCGCCAGGAACGAGCGGTAGATCTGGTCGGAGTGGAACCAGTGGTTGGTGCCCGCGCCCATGAGGATCATGGACCGGCCTTTGGAGCGCTCGGCGTTGTCGGCGAACTCCCGGCCGATCCGCTCGGCCGCGGCGGCGGGCACCCCGGTGATCCCCTCCTGCCAGGCGGGGGTGTAGGGCTGGGTGGCGTCGTCGTAGCCGGTGGGCCACTCGCCGGGCAGGTCGTCGCGGCGCACGCCGTACTGGGCGAGCAGCAGGTCGAACACCGTGGTGACCCGCCGACCGGCGACGATCCGCGTCGGCACGCCCCGGTGCAGCACGCCAGGCTCGCTGGTGTCGAACCGCGGCAGCGCCACGGTGACCGGGTCGCCGCCGCCGCGCGCCGACAGCAACGGGTCGACGTCGCCGAGGTCGAGGTTCCACTTGCCCTGGCCCGAGTCGGTGAACCGGTGGCCGAGCGAGCCGGGCGGGACCACCGGCTTGCCGTGCGCGTCCAGCAGCACCGTCTTGGACTCCGCGCCCTCGCCGGTGTCGCCGAGGTCCGCGGCGGTGAGGAACTTGCCGGGTACGTAGCCGTCGTCGGTCTCGGTCAGGGTGACCAGGAATGGCAGGTCGGTGTAGCGCTTGACGTAGTCGGTGAAGTACGGGGTGGTCTTCTCGACGAAGAACTCCCGCAGGATCACGTGCCCCATCGCCATGGCGAGCGCGGCGTCGGTGCCGGGGCGCGCGGGCAGCCACTCGTCGGCGAACTTGGTGTTGTCGGCGTAGTCCGGCGACACCACGACGACCTTCTGGCCCCGGTAGCGCGCCTCGGTCATGTAGTGCGCGTCCGGCGTGCGGGTGACCGGGACGTTCGAGCCCCACATGATCAGGTAACCGGCGTCGAACCAGTCCGCCGACTCCGGCACGTCGGTCTGGTCGCCGAACACCTGCGGGCTGGCCACCGGCAGGTCGGCGTACCAGTCGTAGAAGCTCAGCATCGAGCCGCCGACCAGCGAGACGAACCGGGCGCCCGCCGCGTGGCTGACCATGGACATCGCCGGGATCGGCGAGAAGCCCGCGACCCGGTCCGGTCCGTAGCGCTTGATCGTGTGCACGTGCGCGGCGGCGACCATCTCGGCGGCCTCCCACCACTCGGCGCGCACGAACCCACCCATGCCGCGGGCGGCCTTGTACTTGCGGGACTTCTCCGGGTCCTCGACGATGTCGGCCCAGGCGAGCACCGGGTCCTTCAGCCGTTCCTTGGCCTCGCGGTAGTACTCCAGCAGCACACCGCGCACGTACGGGTAGCGCACGCGGGCGGGGGAGTAGGTGTACCAGGAGAAGGACGCGCCGCGGGGGCAGCCGCGCGGCTCGTACTCCGGCTTGTCGGGCCCGATCGACGGGTAGTCGGTCTGCTGGGACTCCCAGGTGATCACGCCGTCCTTGACGTAGACCTTCCACGAGCAGGAGCCCGTGCAGTTCACCCCGTGGGTGGACCGCACCACCTTGTCGTAGGCCCACCGGTCCCGGTAGAACACGTCCGCGCCGCGCCCGCCGATCTGGTGCAACGTCCGCCCGTCCGCGGAGGTCTCGCCCCGCTGGAAGTGCCTGGCGAGGCGCAACAGCGAGTCGCCGATCTCGGCATCGGTCTCCGCACCGTCCGGACGAACGCTACCGGCGGGTGAATTCGACACGGCGATCACCTCCGAGGTAATAGTGAATCGCTAAATCGGCAGCCATCGTCAATGACCCTGCTGCGTCACCCTAGGGCGATGAGGGGGTGCCTACAAGAAATGAGTGAAATCCGCACGCTATCCCGTCGTGGGTGGTGAGCGGGACGTAACGTCACGTTTACCGGCCTGTCCTTGTGCGCTCTCGTCCGTGGGCTGATGTGGGCTAATCTACCTGCGAAGACTGGTGCGTGGGTGGCCCTGTCGCATCGTGTTGGGCGAGCGTCACCCGGTCGGTTCGCGCCTATCTTTAACATCCAAGTCACATCAAAGATTAAAAGCGTCCTCGCCGGACGCTGGCGTTTTAACCCGTTTGTGCTGGTCG
>NZ_LWLC01000034.1:36273-444698 GCF_001905065.1 Saccharothrix sp. CB00851 | reverse complement strand
TACTGGCTATTCGGCACGCTGTTGAGTTCTCAAAGAACACGCGCTCACCATCTTGTCCCGCGTCTTACCGCGGTTCATTCCGGGGCTTTGTGTTTCGTTCTGGTTGAAGCTTAGCTCGCTCGTTTTCGCGGTGTCAAATCGGCCGGTTTCGGCTTCTCGGCTCCGCGCTGAACTCGCTTCGCATTCAATTTGTATCAGTTTCCAGAGCGGAGGCAGCACGCTGTGCTGCTTATTCGTTTCTGAGAGCTTGACGCCGCAGTAGTCTACTCGGCCCGATTCGCGGTGTCAACCGCTCGTTCCGAGGTTCTTGCTGGCGACTCGGTAAAAGTTACTCATGACCATCGCCGGTGTCAAATCGCCTGGTCAGCGGCCTGCGGGAGCGGTGCGGGCTGGCATCGCGACCTGCGGACCCGGTCCCTTGGGCGCCACGGGACGCGGTCGCAGCCACAGCGTGATGGTCCGCATGCCCTGCATCGCGGCCACGATCTGCTCCGGCGACGCCGGTTCGCGGGTGGCCACCGGCACCAGGTCGTAGCCCCAGATGCGGAACTCCTTCAAGACCGTGACCGGATCGTCGCCGAAACCCTCCGTCGCCGAGGCGGAGAACTCCAGGAACACGTGCGGGCGATCCCGGCGCAGCAAGCGCACCAGTCCCGCCAGCGCACGGTGACCACGACCGGGCGCGTCCACTCGGACGACGGACAGCTTTCGACCCTGCAACGACGGCACGGCCTCCAGCTCCTTGTCGAGCCTGGCCGCACGCACCCGTGGCACCTCGTCCCCGGCGCCCTCCGGCAGCGGCGCCACCGACACCCCGCCGGTCAACGACGGCTGGGTGACCAGCTCGCCGGTGCTCTCCCACGCGGCGGCGTCGACCAGGACGAGCTGTTGCGCCACCCGTTCGGGCAGGTTGACGTCGACGTTGTGCCGCAACAGCGCCCGCGAGGTCGGGCACGGCTCCACCGCGACCACCGCACCGCCCGTGCCGAACCGGCTGAGCATGCGCACGGTCTGGTAACCGACGTACGCGCCGACGTCGAGGAAGATGCCGTCCGGCTCGACCACCGAGTCGATCAGCTCCGACAGGTCCGTCTCCCACACCCCGTTGCTGGACAGCATCGGGAGCATGAACGCGTCGTCGGACGGCAGGCGCAGCAGGCCGACGTCGGTCAGCACGAGCGAGCTGCGCGGCACCGCCTCGCCGTGCCGTTCGTGCTCGCGCACCACGACGCGGCGCAGGGCGTCGGCGGTCTGCTGGGCCTGGTTGGCGGCGCGCACGCTCGCGTCGAGCTTCGCGTCGCGCTCCCGCAGGACGTCCACGACCTTGGACTCGAGCGAGTCGATCCGGTCGAGGGTGCGTTCGAGGGCGACGGCGAGCTTGTCGATGCGCTGGGCCAGGACGTCGTTCTGCTTGGCGCGCTTGGCGGCCTCGGCGACGACGGTGTCCTCGATCTCGCGCAGCCGCCGCCCTTGGCCCGCCATGTCGGCGCGGACCCGGACGACGCCGTCGTCCACACCGACGAGCTGGTCGGCGAGGTGGCCCTGGTGCTCGGCGTGCTGCTCCAGCTCGGCGCGCAGCACCTCCAGCTCGCCGAGACCGACGCCGGTGGAGATGTCGTCCTGGCGGCGGACCAGCTCGGAAACCGTGCGCTCGACCCCGTCGACAAGGGACGTGAGCACGTCGCGCATGTGGTTGTCGTAGTGGTCGAGGACGCGCAGGACCACCTTGCGCAGCTGCGGTGCCATGGGCGTGCGGCTGGCCGTGCCGACGTCGGGTTGGCGCAGCAGGGCGTGCTTGGCGGCGTGCAAGGCCTTGAGCGGGTCGACGGTCGGCGCGGGCTTGGCCCGGCGGGCGCGCCAGCCGCGGTAGGCGTGCTCGACGCGTTCGCGGAGGACTTCGCCGATCTTGGTGACGTCACGGGTGGCGCGTACGTGGTCGCGGCCCTTGATGCCGATCGCGACGGCCGTCGGCAGGTCCTGGGCGAGCGCGCGCATGAGCTTGGCGGCGGCCTGGACGTCGGGTTCGACACCTTGGCGGCACGGCACGAAGATCGCCGCGCCGCGGTCGAACAGCTCGGCGACCGCGCCGTGGTCGGAGGTCAGGATCGGCGTGGCCTCGGCGGCGTGCCGGGCGAGGGTGTGCGCGATCCGGTCGCACGCACCGCCCCGGTGCAGGTGGACGAGGCAGTCGACGTCGCCGAGCGCGTCGACCAGCTCGATGCGCTGGTCGGCGGCGGTGGCGAGGCGCAGTCGTTCGGCGGCTTCGGGGTGCGCGTCCGCGTGGGTGACCTCGATGCGCAACGTGACGTCGTTGCGGTCGGGGAAGGCGGAGAGGAACGCGGAGACGGCGCCCAGCACGTTGCCCGCGCGGTCGACGGCGTGGTCGGCGAGGGCGCCGAAGATCACGCCTTCGTGTGACTCGGGGGTGCGGTCGTCGGCTTCCGGGACCGGGAGCGGGAGGACGCGGACGGTCGGGCCGCCGGGGCGTTCGAGGGTGGCGCGGGTCGTCTCGGAGGGGACCCAGAGTTCGGCGGCGTCGGTCGGCTGGTCGTCGTCGAGGAGGTAGTCGACGACGAAACGGCTGTCCGGGACTCGTTCGGTGGTGCCGACGCGGATCACGACCGGGTAGCCGGCGATGGTGGAGGTCGGCAGGCCGGACGCTCGGGCGGCGGCGTGGACGAGTTCGGCGATCGGGCCGGTGCCGAGGACGGAGACGCCGAGCTGGTCGTGCAGCACGGGTGCTTCGGCGCGGGGGCGGGGCACGGCGTCGACCGGCAACCGGCCTGCGGCCACGCCGACGCTCGCGCACCAGTCGCGGAAGGCCGCGCCGTCCGCGCCGAACGGGTCGGGGAACTGGGTGCGGAGGGCTTCGTCGGAACGCCAGAGGGCGGCGGCCCAGCGCGTGCTGCCGGGGAGGTCGGGTACGGGTTCGCTGGCCCAGGCGACGAAGCCCGCTCCGCTGTCTGGGCCGAAGGCCGGCGGTGGGGTGGTTCGGGCTGGGGACGCGGCACCGGCGGGAGGTGGGACAACTGCGGGAGGTGCGGCAACGGGCGGCGAGGCAACCACGGGAGGTGCGGCGGCGACTGCGGGCGGCGAGGCAACGACAGCTGCGGCAGGCGCGGCGACACGGCTCGCGGGCTCGCCGCCGGTAGCGGGGACAGGAGTGCCGTTGATCGCGGGTGCCGCGGCGCTGGTCGATTCGGTGCCGGCGGTGCTCGGCTCGATCTGCCCGGACACGGACGCGGGTGTCGGCTGGTCGGCCTCCGCGACGGGCTCGGCCTCGGTGGCGGGCTGCGCGTCGGCGGCGGGCTCCGCGGGCTGGGCGTCGGCGGCGGGCTCCGCGGGTCCGGCGTCGGCAGTGGGCTCGGCCTCGGTGGTCGGCACGGTCTTGGCGATCGGCTCGACGGCGGTGGGAAGCGCGGCATCCGTGATCGGCTCGGCCTCGGCGGCGGGCTGGGTCGAGGCGACCGGCCCGCTCAAGGTGACCGGGCCAGTCGAGATGACCGGGGCGACTGGGGCGACCGGGGCAACCTGAGCGGTCGGGTTGGTTGGCTCGGTCGGGGTGACCAGACCGGTTGGGGTGGGGGGTCGGCTTTCGGCGCTGAAGGCGGAGCCCGGGTGGGTCCTGGCGGCTTCGCGGTAGTCCGCGCGCAGTTCGTCCGGGATCTGGGTGCCGTCGGCGAGTTGGCCGAAGCCGTAGCGGACCCGCTGGGCGGTGTGGCCCTTGCGCACCAGTTCCGCGCGGTAGGTCGTGCAGAGTTCGGCCAGTTCCGGGTGTTCCGAGAGCAGGACCCGGGGGCGGTCGGCGAAGTCCGCCGACAGCAGCCACGGGCGGTGGGGGTCGAAGCCGGCGAAGTGGACGCTGCGGACCGGCTCGCCGATCGTCGTCAACGTGCCGTCCGGGCGGCGGTGGAGGTCGCGTTGCGCCGCGTTCCACACCGACAGGCCGACCGTCGCGTCACGCAGGACGTGCAGGTTCACCAGTGCGGGCGCCATGTCGAGCACGGCCTTGGTGGCGTCCGGCGTCCGGCGCAGTTGCTCGCCCAGGGAGCGCAGGAACGGCTCGGCGCCCGGCGCGACCAGCAGGAAACCGGGGTCGAAGACGCCCGTTTCGAGCAGTTCGGTCGGCGTGGGGCGCAGGCCGTCGTCCGGCAGCGGTCGCAGCGCCCTCGGCAGCAGGACCAGCGGGCCGCGGCGGGCGGCGGACTCGACCAGGTCGGTCAGCGGGTTGAGGACCTGCACCCACGGGTCCAGGTACAGCACCGGCACGCCTTGACCGAGCAGCTGTTCCAGCAGCGTGGGCCGCAGCACGCCGCACAGCTGCGACGCCGTGCAGCCGGTCGCCAGCTCGGCCAGTTCCTCCCGGCTCATCCCCAGGTCGGCGGGGGTGACCAGGCCCGGACCGGAGTTCTCCGGCAGGGCGTCGACCACCAACGCCATGAACCTGGCCTGCGGGTGGTTGGCCAGGAACGAGCTGGACAGCACCTTCACCGCGGGCAGCTCGGCGGCGGTCGCCACCGTGCAGGCGATGAACGTGGGACGGGATTCCGAACGCGCGGGCACCTCGGTCACGGTCTGCAAACCTAGCTTCTCCGAGTGCCCGGTGTGGACCACCCGCACTGGTGTCTCCCTCACAGGACCGGCAACAGGTTGCGCAGCTCGTACGGCGTCACGCTGCGGCGGTAGCCGTCCCACTCGGCCCGCTTGTTGCGCAGGAAGAAGTCGTACACGTGCTCGCCCAGCGCTTCGGGGAGCAGTTCGGAGTTCTCCATCTCGGTCAACGCCTCGCCGAGGTTCTGCGGCAGGTTGTCGTACCCGGCGGCACGCCGCTCGCGGTCGGTCAGCGACCACACGTCGTCCTCGGCGGGTGGTGGCAGCTCGTAGCCCTTCTCGATGCCCTTGAGCCCGGCCGCGAGGATCACCGCGTACGCGAGGTACGGGTTGCAGGCCGAGTCGAGCGAGCGGATCTCGACCCGCCGCGACGACGACTTGCCCGGCGAGTACATCGGCACGCGGACCAGCGCGGACCGGTTCGCGTGGCCCCAGCACACGGCCGTCGGCGCCTCGCCACCCACGATCAGTCGCTTGTAGGAGTTCACCCACTGGTTGGTCACGCCGGAGATCTCACGGGCGTGCTTCAACAGCCCGGCGACGAACATCTTGCCGGTGTCGGACAGCTGGTACGGGTCCTCGGCGTCGTAGAACGCGTTGCGGTCGCCCTCGAACAGGCTCACGTGCGTGTGCATGCCGCTGCCGGGCTGGTCGGTGAACGGCTTCGGCATGAACGAGGCGCGCACGCCCTGGGTGATCGCGACTTCCTTGATCACGTACCGGAACGTCATCACGTTGTCGGCCATGGTCAGGGCGTCGGCGTAGCGCAGGTCGATCTCCTGCTGGCCGGGCGCGCCCTCGTGGTGGCTGAACTCGACCGAGATGCCCATCGCCTCCAGCGCCTCGATGGCGTGGCGGCGGAAGTGGGTCGCGGTCTCGTGGCTGGTCTGGTCGAAGAAACCGCCGTTGTCCGCCGGGACGGGCTCGCTCCCGTCGTCGGGCAGGCCCTTGAGCAGGAAGAACTCCATCTCGGGGTGCACGTAGCAGGTGAAGCCCGCCTCGCTGGCCTTGGCCAGGGTGCGGCGCAGCACGTGCCGCGGGTCGGCCCACGACGGGGAACCGTCCGGCATGGCGATGTCGCAGAACATCCGCGCCGAGTAGTGGCTCTTGTCCGGGGTCTGCCACGGCAGCACCTGGAACGTCGACGGGTCGGGCTTGGCCACCATGTCCGACTCGTACACGCGGGCGAAGCCCTCGATGGCCGAGCCGTCGAAGCCGATGCCCTCGCTGAAGGCACCTTCGAGCTCCGCGGGCGCGATCGCCACCGACTTGAGGAAGCCCAGGACGTCGGTGAACCAGAGCCGGACGAACCGGATGTCGCGTTCCTCGAGGGTGCGGAGCACGAACTCCTGCTGGCGGTTCATGACCTGAAGCCTAGGTAAGACCGGTTAACCGCGCGTTGCCGACTCGGCCGAACGTGCTGCGCCGTTTGCCACGCCGAGGTGAACGCGCAGGTCACGGGTTCGCGGCGGTGTTTCGCCGTGCCGTCGGGCGGCTGGATCTACGATGCACCCCATGCTCCCTCGTCGCACCCTGATCGGGTCGCTCGTGCTCGCACTCGTGGCGGGCTGCACGTCGTCCGGTGGTGGCGGCGGTTCCCTGCCCGACGGGCCGGACCTGCTGGCCAAGGCGTCCGCGGGGATGAAGTCGGTGACCAGCACGCACTTCACGATCAAGGTCGACGGCGAGCTGCCCGGCGTGACCGTGAAGGACGCCGAGGGCGACCTGAACGCGGCGGGCGAGTCGCAGGGCCGGGCGAAGGTCGAGCAGTTCGGCCAGCTGATCGAGGTCGAGTACGTGCTGGTCGGGCAGGACCTGCACTTCAAGGGGCCGACCGGCGGGTACACCAAGCTGCCCGCGGCGCTGGCGGGCCAGGTGTACGACCCGACCGCGATCCTGAACCCGGACAAGGGCGTGGCGCGGGTGCTGGCGGACGCGCGGGACGCCAAGACCCTGTCGAACGACGACGGCGTGGCGGTGGTCCAGGCGACCGTGCCGAAGGACGTGGTCGCGGGCCTGGTGCCGGGCATCGACGCCGACGTCGCCTCGGAGTTCTCGGTGAAGGACGAGCGGTTGCAGAAGGCGCTGTTCACGTTGCCGAGCGGGGCGAAGGTGACGATCGAGCTGTCCGACTTCAATAAGCCCGTCACCGTTTCGCCGCCCGCGTGAGTTCGGCGGTGAGTGCGGTCAGGGCCCGTCGGCTGGCGATCGGGGCCGGTGCGACGGCGGTCCTGCTGGGTGCGCTGGACGCGTACGTGGTCGTCGGCGTGCTCGTGGACATGGTGCGTGACCTGGGCATCCCGGTGAACCACCTGGAACGCGCGACGCCCGTGGTGACCGGGTACCTGCTCGGGTACGTGGCCGGGATGCCGTTGCTGGGTCAGCTGTCGGACCGGTTCGGGCGGCGGTTGGTGCTGCACCTGTGCCTGGTCGGGTTCGCGGTCGGCTCGGCGGTGACGGCGCTGGCGGGCGACCTGCCGCTGCTGGTGGCCGGGCGGGTCGTGCAGGGGTTGGCCGGTGGGGCGTTGCTGCCGGTGACGATGGCGTTGGTCGCCGATCTGTGGGCCGCTGAGCGGCGTGCGTCGGCGTTGGGCGTGGTGGGCGCGGCGCAGGAGTTGGGCAGCGTGCTGGGCACGCTGTACGGGGTCGGGTTGGCATCGTTGTTCAACGCCTGGTCGTTCTTCGAGTCCGTGGAGCCGCAGAGCTGGCGGTGGGTGTTCTGGGTGAACCTGCCGCTGGCCGCCGTCGCGATGGCGGTCGTGCAGGTGACCGTGCCGCGGTCGGTGCGGTCGTCGGTGCGGATCGACTTCGTCGGTGGCGCTTTGTTGGCGTTGGCGCTGTCGTTGCTGGTGGTCGCCCTCTACAACCCCGATCCGGCACGGTCGGTGCTGCCGTCCTGGGGCTGGCCGGCGTTGGGTGCGTCGGCGGTGGTGTTCGTCGGGTTCGTGCTGTGGGAGCGGCGGTCGTCGGTGCGGCTGCTGGACCCGGCGGGGGTGACCATGGGGCCGTTCCTGGCGTCGCTGGGCGTGTCGTTGGCGGCCGGGGCGGCGTTGATGGTGACATTGGTGGACGTGGAGCTGTTCGCGCAGACCGTCCTGGGGCGTGACTCGGCCGCGGCGGCGGGGATGCTGGCGCGGTTCCTGATCGCGTTGCCGGTGGGTGCGCTGGTCGGCGGGTGGTTGGCGGCGCGGACCCGGTTGGGTGACCGGTGGGTCTCGTTCGTGGGATTGGTGGTGGCCGGCGGGGCGTACGCGCTGATCGCGCAGTGGCCGGCCACGGTGACGTCGTTCGTGGTGGGCCGGGACCTGGCGGTGGCCGGGTTCGGGTTGGGGCTGGTGATCGCGCCGGTGTCGGCGGCGGTGCTGCGGGTCGTGCCGGCGGCGCAGCACGGTGTCGCCTCGGCGGCCGTGGTCGTGGCGCGGATGACCGGGATGCTGGTGGGCGTGGCCGGGTTGTCGGCTTGGGGGCTGCACCGGTTCCGGGAACTGACGGCCGACCTGGACACGCCGCTGCCGTTCGGGATGACGCCCGAGGAGTTCGCCGAGAAGGCGGAGGCCTACCGGGAGGCGCTGACGGCGGCGCTGCTGACGGAATACCACGAGATCTTCTGGATCACGGCGGTGATCTGCGTGGTCGGTGCGGTGGTGTCGTTGCGGCTGCCGCGTGCCGGTTCTCCGACGGAGGCGAACCACTCGGACGAGTGAACCGTGGCCCTGCGGGGGCGGTCGGGTCGACGGACGATGGCCGCATGACACATCCCGATGCGAACACCGCTGGTCAGGCTGGCCGAGGTGAGGCGCGAGCCGGGCGCGGGCGGGGGTTGTGGATCGCCTTCGGGGCGATCACGCTGCTGATCGGGCCGGCGGTGTTGCTGTGGCCGGGGCTCACGCTGCTCACGGCGGCGGTGCTGTTCGGCTTGCAGATGCTGGTCACCGGCGTGTTCTGGCTCGTGAGCTCGTTCGCCGGGGGTGAGCCGGGGCGGCAGCGGTGGCTGCTCGCGGTGGCCGGGTTGTTGGCGTTGGTCGCGGGCATCCTGTGCCTGCGGGCGCCGTTCCAGACCATCGCGGTGCTGGCGCTGCTGCTCGGCGCGACCTGGGTCGTGGGCGGGGTCGCCGAGGTCTTCCACGGTGTCGGCACGAGTGGGTGGGCGGTGTTCTCCGGCGTCGTCACCGCGATCGGCGGGATCGTGGTGCTGGTGTGGCCGGTGGCGAGCCTGATCGCGTTGGTGTGGCTGCTGGCGGTCGTGCTGATCGTCTTCGGGGCGTTGGCGATCGCGGGCGCGGTCGGCACCGGCCGCGAGCCCCGCGCCAAGGCGGCGGCCACGCCCACCGGGACGACGGCCACCGCCTGACGGCGGGTGATCAGCCCTCGCGCCAGCCGCTGGTGATCGGGAGCCGGCGGTCACGGCCGAAGGCCTTGAACGTGATCTTGGTGCCCGGCGGGTACTGGCGGCGCTTGTACTCGGCCTTGTCGACCATGCGCAGCACCTTGTCGACCAGCTCGTGCGAGAACCCCATCGCGATGAGGTCGCGGTAGCCCTTGTCCCCCTCCACGTAGTCGTCCAGCACCGAGTCGAGCAGTTCGTAGTCCGGCAGCGAGTCGGTGTCGACCTGGCCGGGCCGCAGTTCGGCCGACGGCGGCTTGGTGATCGAGTTCTCCGGGATCGGCGGCAGCTCGCCGAGCTTCTCGGCCTCCGCGTTGCGCCACCGCGCCAAGTCCCACACCAGCGTCTTGAGCACGTCCTTGATCGGCGCGAACCCGCCGACCGCGTCGCCGTAGATGGTCGAGTAGCCGACGGCCAGCTCGGTCTTGTTGCCGGTGGCCAGCACCAGGTGGCCGTGCTGGTTCGACAACCCCATCAACGTGACGCCCCGGCACCGCGCCTGGACGTTCTCCTCCGCCAGCCCGGTCAGCCCGAGCTGGTCCACGAACGCGCTGACCATGCCCGCGATCGGCTGCTCCGAGTAGTGGCAGCCGGTGCGCTGGGCCAGGTCGTAGGCATCGGACTTCGAGTGGTCCGACGAGTAGACCGAGGGCATGGACACGCCGTACACGTGGTCGGCACCGAGGGCGTCCACCGACAACGCGGCCACCACCGCCGAGTCGATGCCGCCCGACAGCCCGAGAACGACCGAGCGGAAGCCGTTCTTGTGGACGTAGTCGCGCAGCCCGGTGACGAGCGCGTGCCACACCTCCGCCTCGTCGGACAGCGGCTCGGCGGGCTGCGGCACGGGCAGCGGGTCGTAGGCCGGGAGCGGGTCGTGGGTCAAGGACCGGCGGTGGACCACGAACCCGCCGTAGCTGCCTTCCGTGCGGGGCGTGCCCTCGAGGAGGTCCAGGTCCAGCACTACCAAGTGCTCCACGAACTGCGGCGCACGCGTGATCAGCGAACCGTCCGCGCCGACCACCATCGTGTCACCGTCGAACACCAGCTCGTCCTGCCCGCCGATCAGGTTCACGTACGCCAGCGGCGCACCCGCCTCGACCGCGCGCCGCGCCACCAGCGGCAACCGGGCGTCGTCCTTCTTCCGCTCGTACGGCGACGCGTTCGGCGAGACCACCAGGTCCACGCCCGCCTCACCGAGCGCGGCGATCGGCCCGCCGTCCTGCCACAGGTCCTCGCAGATCACCATGCCGACCTCGACGCCGTGCACGCGCACGACGTCCAGCGAGTCGCCGGGCGTGAAGTACCGCCGCTCGTCGAACACGCCGTAGTTCGGCAGGTGGTGCTTGTGCTGCCGGGCCACCACCTCGCCCCGGTGGAGCACGGCGGCGGCGTTGCGCATGCCGCGCTCGTCGCGGTCGAGGTAGCCGACGAACACCGCCAGCTCACCGCACCCCGCGCCGTCCAGCCTGGTCGCGAGCGCGGTCAGGGCCTGTTTGGACGCCTCCGCGAACGACACGCGCAGCGCCAGGTCCTCGACCGGGTACCCGGTCAGCGCCATCTCAGGGAAGACCGCGAGGTGGGCGCCCGCCTCCACGGCCTTGCGGGACCACTCGACGACGAGTTCGGTGTTGCCCGCCAGGTCGCCGACACAGGCATTGACCTGGGCGAGGGCGAGTCGGAGCTGTGGCATGGGGGCATTCTCGCTCACCCGGAGCAACCTTGGCGGACGTTGTGTCCCACGAGTCACACCTACGATCGGGATGTGCGCCGTCGGATGATGCTGTTCCTCGCCCTCCCGCTCCTCGCCTCGTGCACGAGCGTGCTGCCCGGCTCGCCCACCGCCGGTACCGCGTTGGAGCAGAGAGGGCCGGCGGGTGCCGTGCCCGCCGGGTTGGAGCGGTTCTACGGCCAGCAGCTGGGCTGGGAGGACTGCGCGCCGTACGCGACGACCGGGACGACGACGTCGCTGTTCAAGAACAAGAAGTCGATCGAGTGCGCCCGCCTGGAGGTGCCCCTCGACTACAGCAAGCCCGAGGGCCGCACGATCAAGGTCGGCCTGCTGCGGCAGCGCGCGAGCGGCGACCGGATCGGCTCGCTGATCATCAACCCGGGTGGTCCGGGCGCGTCCGGCATGGCCTCGGCGGCGGCGATGGGCGCGCAGGTCAAGTCGTCGCCGGTGGGCGTGCGGTTCGACCTGATCGGGTTCGACCCGCGCGGCATCGGGGCGAGCGAGCCGCAGATCAGGTGCCTGACCGACGCCGAACGCGACGCCGACCGGCTCGACACCGACATCGACACGTCACCGGCGGGCCTGGCGCAGACCGAGGCGGAGAACAAGGCGTACGCGGACAAGTGCGCGTCCGTGACCGGCGTCGAGGTGCTGGCCAACGTCGGCACCCGTGACGTCGTGCGCGACCTGGACGTCATGCGGTCCGCGCTCGGCGACGAGAAGCTGACCTACCTGGGCTACTCGTACGGCACGCACATCGGCGCGGCTTACGCGCAGGCGTTCCCGGGCAACGTGCGGGCGCTCGTGCTCGACGGCGCGGTCGACCCGACGCAGAACCAGGTGGAGTCGCTGATCGCGCAGGGCGCCGGGTTCCAGAAGGCGTTCGACGCGTTCGCCGCGTGGTGCGCGCCGCGGCAGGACTGCGCGTTGGGCAACGACCCGTCGAAGGCCAACCAGGTGTTCCGGGACCTGACCCTGCCGCTGGTGCAGCGGCCGGTGGCGGTGGGCGAGCGGAAGCTGTCGTACAACGACGCGATCACCGGCGCGATCCAGGCGATGTACTCGGAGGAGCTGTGGGCGCCGCTGAACACCGGGTTGACGGAGCTGAAGAACAACCGCGGTGAGGTGCTGCTGCTGTTGGCGGACAACTACTTCGACCGGGACAAGGAAGGGCGGTACTCCACGATCACCGACGCGTTCGTGGCGGTGAAGTGCGTGGACGAGCCGCGCGTGACGGACAAGAACGTGCTGAACGACGTGGCGCGGCGGTACAAGGCGGCGGCGCCGTTCCTGGACGACGGCCAGCCGCCGGGCGCCGCGCTGGACGCGTGCGCGTTCTGGCCCGTGCCGCCGAGCGTGCAGGAGCACAAGCCGGTGTCCGGCCTGCCGCCCGTGCTGGTGATCTCGACGACGGGCGACCCGGCCACGCCGTACGAGGCCGGGGTCAGCCTGGCGAAGGAGTTGGGCGGCGGGCTGCTCACGTTCGAGGGCAACCAGCACACCGTCTACTTCCACGGCAACGACTGCGTGGACGAGGCCGGGCACGCTTACCTGATCGAGCTGGAGCTGCCGGCCGAGGGCACGCGCTGTTCCTGATCAGCGGTGGGCGAGGCCGTCGATCCGCAGGGTCGTGGAGTCGTCCCGGTGGGCGCCGGTGCTGCCGACGTGCTTGTCGCTGATCGTGGTGCCGTTCTTCAGCACGTGGTAGAGCGCCATGCCGTGACCGCGGCCCAGGTCGTAGTCGTCCTTCAGCCACTGGAGGACGACGCCTGCCTTGGTGGTCGCGTCGTAGCCGCGGTCGCCTGCCTCGGCCAGCAGCTCGGCCGGGGTCTTGCCGGTCTTGCGTTCGATGGTGTCGAGGTACGCCTGGAAGGACATGCCCTGAGCCTAAGACAAGACAGTTTGTCTTGACAAGAGTTTTTGTCGACTCAGATCGACAGCAGCTCGGAACCCTTGAACAGGTGCAGGCAGCTCTCCGGACCTTGCAGGCTCATCCGGAGGCTGCCGTCTTCGGACACAACTTGAGCGCTCTCCTCGAACGCCAAACCCCACGCGACAGTTGAGGTCCTCCGGCTGCAGGTCGTCGAAGCCGTACAGCGCCCCGGCCAGCGGGTTCCAGGCGAGGATGTCCGTGCGGCGGCCCATCACGAACGCGGGCACGTCGTCCATCATGTCCACCAACCGCCGCAGGCCCGGCCGGACGCGCTGGGGCGCGGGGCGCTTCGCCGGTGCGGGACGGACCAGGTTGCGCAGGTGGGCGCGTTCGGTCTCGTCCAGCCGCAGCACGCGGGCGACGGCGTCGAGCACCGAGTCCGACACGGCCGGGGTGCGTCCCTGTTCGAGGCGCATGTAGTAGTCCACGCTCACGCCGGCCAGCAACGCCAGTTCCTCGCGGCGCAGGCCGGGGACGCGCCGTCGACCACCGCCGGGCAGGCCCACGTCGTCGGGCCGGACGCGCGCCCGGCGGCTGCGGAGGAATTCGCCGAGGTCGTGGTTCACCTCTCCAGTATGGCCGCGATCGGGGTCCGGAGCCTGGGTACCGACAGTCCTAGGGAACGGCGCTCCACAGGCTGAGCAGAGCCTCTGGTACCAGGGCTGACCAGGTCCAATGTTGTTGCCATGAGCTATGACCTGAACAACCGCACTGCTGTTGTCACCGGTGCCGCGAGCGGCATCGGCGCCGAGATCGCGCTCGTCCTCGCCCGTTCGGGGGCCAGGGTCGCGCTGCTGGCCCGTCGGGCGGAGCGACTCACGGACCTGGCCGACAAGATCACCGCCGAGGGTGGGCAGGCGCTCGCCGTCGCCGCCGACGTGACCGGTGACCTCACCGTGGCCGTGAAGGCGATCCACACCGCCTTCGGGCGGGTCGACCTGGTGGTCAACAACGCGGGCGTGATGCTCGCCAACCCGCTCACCGAAGGCCGGGACGACGAGTGGGACCGGATGATCGACACGAACGTCAAGGGCCTGCTGAACGTGACCAAGGCGTTCACCGCCGACCTGGTCGAGGCGGGTGCGACCGGCACTGCCGACCTGGTGAACATCTCGTCCATCGCCGCGCACCTGACGTTCCCCAACTACGCCGTCTACACCGCCACGAAGGCCGCCGTCACGCACCTGTCGGCGAACCTGCGCACCGAGCTGGGTCCGAAGGGCGTCCGGGTGACCAACATCGAGCCCGGCCTGGTGCACAGCGAGCTGCCCGACCACATCGACAACCCGGAGGTGTCGGCGCACTTGGCGCAGTGGCGGCAGGACGTGCCGCCTCTGGACGCGGCCGACATCGGTGACGTGGTCGGTTTCGCCACCAGCAGGCCCAAGCAGGTGAACCTGCGGCAGCTCATCGTGCTGCCGACCGTGCAGGTCTGAGGACGGCCGAGCCGCCCGCCGGTCGGCTCACGTCGACCGGCGGTTGCGGTAGGCGCGTTGCTGGCACGCCCGCGAGCAGTACGCGCGGGGCCGCCCGGACGCGGCTCGCGCCACCGGTTTGCCACACACTTGACAGGTTTCATCACGCTTTACATCACGCTTTTCGATCAGCAGCTCGATGCCGTCGAGCACCCGCGCCAAGCCGAACCCGAACGAGTCCGACTGGTCGAAGCCACCGGTCTCCCACAGCCGGGTCAGGGTCGGGTAGCGGTCGAAGTGGGCGTACAGCGTGTCCCGCGCGCCCCACCACTCCTCATCGCTGACACCCGTGCCGCGTTCCGCCCGCGCGGCCTCGACCAGCGCGGACGCCTCGGCGTCCACCAACCGGCCGACCAGCCCGACCGCCGCGACGACCTCGGCCGGTTCCAGTCCGGTATCGGCGAGGATGCCCAACGCGTGCTCGTAGTGCGCCAGGGCGTTGGGACCGGGCACGGACCGAGCGGGGACCTCGGCCAGCCAGGGGTGGAGTTTGCGCAGCTCCCAGGCGTGCCGAGCGAACACCTCCAGGTCCGACCGCCAGCCACCGCCCGTCACTTCGGGTGGGTCGCCGAGCACGGCGTCACGCATGAGGTCGACCAGGTGGTCGCGGCCCGGCACGTGCCGGTACAGCGACATGGTGGTGAAGCCGAGCCGTTCGGCGACCTTGCGCATGGACAGCCCGGACAGGCCCTCCGCGTCGGCCACCTCGACCGCCGCGCCCACGATCGCCGCCAGGCTCAGCCCTCCCCGCCCGTCCCACAGCAGTTCGACCGAGCGGTCGGGATCGCCCGTTTTCCCCATCACGCCTCCATGGTATACCTCTTGCTGTTTACGGCATAAACAACCTTGGGGACTGCTCATGACCGATTTCCACGTCTCCCCTGCCGGGGACGACTCCGCCGCCGGCACGGCCGACCACCCGTTCCGCACGCTGGAGCGTGCACGACGCGCCGCCCGGGAGGTGGGCGGTGACGTCACCGTGCACCTCAGGGCGGGCACGCACGTGCTCACCGAGCCGTTGGAGCTGACCGAGGAGGACTCCCGGGTCGTCTACCAGGCGTTCGGCTACGGCACCGACGCGCGGGAGGAGGTCGTCGTCAGCGGCGGGCGCGAGGTCGCCGGGCGGCGGGGGCCGGACGGCGTGTGGGTGGCCGACGTCGGCGACCTGGTCACCCGCCACCTCGTGGTGAACGGGCGGCGGGTCGAACGGGCCGGCGTGGACGGGCTGCCCGGCGCGGTTCGCCGCACGGCCACCGGCTACGCCACGGACGCCCCGCTGAACTGGCGCAACGCGTCGAGCGTCGAGTTCGTGCACCGGGGCGTCTACCCGTGGACGGAAGCACGCACGGCGGTCGCGTCCGTCAGCCCGGACGGCGAGATCACGATGGCGCAGCCCGCGTTCGGCTGGGCCGTGGACGTCTACAACTCCGAGTGGTTCGGCCAGACCATGTCGGGTCCGCCGGCGCCGACCAGGGTGGAGAACGACCCGACGTTCCTGACCGGGGGCACGTTCGCGCTGGACCGCTCGCGGCCCGGCAGGCACGCCCTGCACTACCTGCCCCTCCCGGACGAGGAGCCGCACGTCGTCGTGCCCGTGCTGGAGGTGCTGGTGCGGGCCACCGGCGTCCGGGACGTGGCGTTCCGGGGCGTGGTGTTCGCCGACACGACGTGGCTGCGGCCGGGCAGTGACCGGGGTTTCCTGCACTACCACTCGAACGGCTACTACGACGGTGGCCGGATCGGGAAGGTCGAGCCCGCCGAGGGCGCGTGGCTGACCGTGCCGGAGGAGACGGAGCAGATCCCGGCCTGCGTGCGGCTGGACGGGACGACCGGGGTGCGGTTCGAGGGCTGCCGGTTCACCAGGCTGGGCGCGACCGGGCTCGGCGCGACCGGCGGCGCGGACCTCGTGGTGCGCGGCTGCGACTTCGACTCCCTGGCCGCGTCCGCCATCGCCGTCACCGGCACGCGGAAGGCGCTGGTGGAGGACAACCTGGTGCGGCACGTCGGGCTGGACCACTCCGGATCGGCCGGGATCACGTTCCTGGACACCGAGGACTGCGTCGTCACGCACAACCACGTGCACGACGTGCCGCACAACGGCATCGTGGCCGGTCCGTCGCGCGGCGGCACCAGCGTCACGCGCAACCTCGTGACCCGGACCATGGGTGTGCTGGCCGACGGCGGCGGCGTGTACCTGTCCGGCCCGCAGGGTTCGGCCGACCACGGGGCCGTGATCAGCGGGAACGTGATCGAGGACACCCGCACGCCGTACAACTTCGGCCTCTACACCGACTACGGGGCCACGTGGGTGGAGGTCGAGGGCAACGTGGTCGCCCGCGCGGACAACACCTCCGTCCTGCACGTCTACCCGCCGTTGGAGCACGTCACCTACCGGGGCAACTTCTGGGACGCCGACCCGGTGGGCAGCGACGCCGTGCCGGACGGCGTCACCTACGAGGGCAACACCACCATCACCGACCCGACCGACCTCGCCGCCGCCACGGCGGAGATCCGGGCGCGGGCGGGACTGCTCACGCCGAGGGCCTGACGACTGCCGGGCGGTCCGCCCGCCGTGCCGCGGCAGCCCCGGGAGGGGCGGTCGGGCGGGCGGCACCGTACTCCTGATCAGCCGGGCTCGCGAGGTGGTGGGCGAGGCATGTGAAGCGTCTCGCACTCCGCGCAATTCGCCCGGTGTCGGTGTCACGCTGGTCGGGTAACCGTGCAACAAGGCCCGGGGACCCGCGACGGAGCAGGCCCCGAGGGAGGACGGTCGACGATGACCTCGACAGAGGTAACCGCACCCTACGGCAACGGGGCGGGCAGCGCCCCCACCGGCAAGAAGGTGCGCATCCACCACCTGCGGGAGATGAAGGAACGCGGCGAGCCGTGGCCCATGCTCACCGCGTACGACATGTACACCGCGGAGCTGTTCGACGAGGCGGGCATCCCGGTGCTGCTGGTCGGCGACTCCGCGTCCAACAACGTCTACGGCTACGACACGTCGCTGCCGGTGACCGTGGACGAGCTGATCCCGCTGGTCCGGGGCGTGACGCGGTCGGTGAAGCGGGCGCTGGTCGTGGCCGACCTGCCGTTCGGCTCCTACCAGGTGTCGGTGGAGCAGGCCGTGGCGACGGCCGTGCGGTTCATGAAGGAAGGCCGCGCGCACGCGGTGAAGCTCGAAGGCGGGAAGCACTTCGCACCGCACATCGAGGCCATCGTGCGGGCGGGCATCCCGGTCATGGCGCACATCGGCTTCACCCCGCAGAGCGAGCACCAGCTCGGCGGCTACCGGGTGCAGGGGCGCAACGACGCCTTCGACTCGGTGGTCGAGGACGCGCACGCCGTCGAGGCCGCAGGCGCGTTCGCGGTGGTGCTGGAGATGGTGACCAGCGAGGTCGCCAAGCAGATCACGCACGACCTGCGCATCCCCACCGTCGGCATCGGCGCGGGACCGGACACCGACGCGCAGGTGCTCGTGTGGCAGGACATGATGGGCCTGCGCCGGGGTCGCGCGCCGCGGTTCGTGAAGCGGTACGCCGACGTGGCGGGCGTGATGAAGTCGGCGGCGGAGCAGTTCGCGGCCGAGGTGAAGGGCCACCAGTTCCCCGGCCCCGAGCACACCTTCCACTGATCGTGTGAACGTCGTCGCCGCGTCGGCCCTCCGGGGTCGGCGCGGTCCGGCGTTGATCCACTCGGGGCGGGTTCTCGGGCAGAGTGGTGCGCATGTACCCCGAGACCGAACCGTACGACCAGGGACTGCTCGACGTCGGTGACGGCAACCGCGTCTACTGGGAGGTGTGCGGCAACCCCTACGGCAAGCCCGTGGTGTTCCTGCACGGCGGGCCCGGTGGTGGTTGCGCGCCCGTGCACCGCAGGCTGTTCGACCCGGCCGCGTACCGGATCGTGCTGATCGACCAGCGCGGCTGCGGGCGGTCGGTGCCGCACGCGTCCGATCCCGACGCGGACCTGTCGGCCA
Organism: Saccharothrix sp. CB00851; assembly: GCF_001905065.1. NCBI lineage: Bacteria > Bacillati > Actinomycetota > Actinomycetes > Pseudonocardiales > Pseudonocardiaceae > Saccharothrix > Saccharothrix sp. CB00851. The sequence goes on along the minus strand of NZ_LWLC01000034.1, from coordinate 426,587 downwards.
ACACCACCTGGCACCTCGTGGCCGACCTGGAGAAGGTCCGCGAGCACCTCGGCGTCGACCGGTGGCAGGTGTTCGGCGGGTCGTGGGGGTCGACGTTGGCGCTGGCGTACGCCCAGACCCACCCGGACCGCGTCACCGAGCTGGTGCTGCGGGGCGTGTTCACGTTGCGGCGCAAGGAACTGGACTGGTACTACGGCGGCGGCGCGGGTGCGCTGTTCCCGGAGCTGTGGGACGAGGTCGTGGCGCGCGTGCCCGAGGGCGCCGACGTGATCGAAACCTACGGGCGGCTGCTGGCCGACCCCGACCCCGCCGTGCACGAACCGGCCGCGGTGGCGTGGAGCGTGTGGGAGGGGTCGACGGTCACCCTGCTGCCCCGGCCGGAGCTGGTGGAGGCGTTCGCGCAGCCCCGGTACGCGGTGGCGTTCGCCCGGATCGAGAACCACTACTTCCGCCACGCCGGGTGGTTGGAGGAGGGGCGGCTGCTGCGTGACGCGGGGAAGCTGGCGGGCATCCCGGGCGTGATCGTGCAGGGCCGCTACGACCTCGCGACCCCCGCCACCACGGCCTGGGACCTGCACCGGGCGTGGCCGGGGTCGGAGCTGGTGATCGTGCCGGACGGCGGGCACGCGTTCGACGAACCGGGCGTCCTGCGGGCGTTGCTGGACGCGACGGACCGGTTCAGGGCCTGAGCGCCGCTTCGAGGGACGCGCGCGCTGCCACCAGCGACGGGCCGTACCAGGTCAGGTAGCGGCCCGAGACGTGGACCGGGCGCAGGCCGGGGAAGAACTGCGGGCCGTCGTCCGGGGTGAACAGGTACGGCTCGTCGGGCAGCACGACGATCTCGGCGTCCTGGAGTTCGGCCAGGTCGGGGCGTGGGTAGCGGTCGGGGTGGTCGGCGAAGGCGTTGACCACCCCCAGGCGCAGCAGCACGTCCCCGGCGAACGTATCGCGCCCCAGCAGGACCCACGGCTTGCGCCACACCGGGATCACCGCGCGCGTCCACGGCGGCGTCACGTCACGCCACAGCCGTTCGGCCTCGACCAGCCAGTCCGGCTCCACGTCCCACGCCGTGCCGAGCAGGCGGCGCAGCGAGCCCAGTGCGGCCGGCACGGTGGCGGGCGCGGCGGTGACCCACACCGGGATGCCGTCGGCGCGCAGCCGTTCGACGTCCTCCGGCCGGTTCTCCTCGCTGTTGGCCAGCACCAGGTCCGGCCGCAGCGCCAGCACCCGGTCCACCTTCGGGTACTTCGAGCCACCCACCCGGGTCACGTCCAGGTCCGGCGGGTGCGTGCAGTAGTCCGTGACGCCGACCAGCTCGGCCTGGCCGACGGTCGCGACGGCCTCGGTGAGCGACGGCACCAGGCTGACCACGCGCTCCGGCGGGCCGGGCAGCGGTACCGGCTCGCCGAGGTCGTCGACCGGCAGCATCAGATGTCGGTGATCTTGAGGCCGGCGTGCGCCTTGTAGCGCCGGTTGATCGCGATGAGGTTCGCGGTGAACGCCTCCACCTGGTGCGCGTTGCGCAACCGCCCGCCGTAGACGCCGCGGAAACCGGGGATCGTCTCGGCCAGCGCGCGGACCAGGTCGGTGGCCTCGCGGTCGTCACCGAGGACGAGCACGTCGTTGTCGACCCGTTCGATCGACAGGTCGGCCAGGTTGACCGCGGACACGTGGTGGAACGCGGCCGTGACGCGGGAGTCCGGCAGGAGCGCGGCGGCCTGCTGGGCGGCGCTGCCCTCCGGCACGGGCAGCGCGAACGGGCCCTGCTTGTCGAAGCCGAGCGGGTTCACGCAGTCGATCACGACCTTGCCGCGCAGCGGTTCGCGCAACGACGCCACGGTGTCCGCGTGCCCGTCCCACGGCACGGCGATCAGCACCACGTCCGCCTGCGTCGCGCAGCCCTCGTTGTCCGCGCCGCTGACGTGCCCGACACCGGTCTGGGACCGCACCTCCTCGGCCGCGGCCTCGGCGCGTTCGGCGTTGCGGGACCCGATGACGACCTTCAGGCCCGCCTTGGCCCACCGCAACGCCAAGCCCTTGCCCTGCGCCCCGGTGCCGCCCAGCACCCCGACGGTGAGCTCACGAATCTCAGTCACCCGGCCATCACATCACAGCCGAACGGGCCGAGCCCGCCGATCGCGTGCGTGATCACAGCCGGTCGAGCCGGAGGGCCAGGCCGTCCAGCAGCGAGCGCAGGCCCAGCTCGAACAGCTCGTCCAGGTCCAGGTCGTAGCCCTCCGCGGCCAGGGTGGTGAGCATCCGCGCGAACGTGGGGTAGCGGCCGGACCCGACGATCTCGCCCATCGCGGGCGCCTGGCCGTCGAGCCACTCGTCTTCGGACAGCCCGGACGCGCCGAGCGCCTGCCGCTCGATCTCGCTCGACGCGTGAGGCGTCACAGCCGTTCGAAGACGACCTTCCGGCGCTCCGGGTCGGCCTGCACCAGGCGCACCGCGATCCGCTCGCCTTCCGGCAGGTCCTCACCCGTGCAGCGGCCCATCACGGGCGGTTGGGCGACGAACACGTCGGCCCCGTTCGCCTCCGCCCGCAGCACGACCGCCTCGAACGACTGGCCGACCCGGTCGGCCAGCACCCACGCCTCGACCTGGTCCAGGCACGCCCGGTCGACCTTGCCCGCCAACGCGTCCGAACCGCCCATCAGGCCCGGCAGCAGCGGCAACGCGCTGGTCAGCCACTCGGGCACGTCCTGCCCCGCCGTCACGGCCAGGCACACCTCGGTGGCGAACCGGTCCACCAGCCGGCGCAGCGGCGCGGTCACGTGCGTGTACGGCGCGGCCAGGCCCGCGTGCGTGGAAACGGCGGGCACCTCGCCGTTGAACGCCGTGTAGCCCGCGCCGCGCAGCAGCCGGGTCGCGTCCACGAACAGCGCCAACGACTCCGGCCGGCTCGGGTCCAGGCCCGCGAGCAGCCGCGCCGGGGTCACCCCGTCCGGCCACGGCACGCCCAGCGCGTGCGCGGACCGCCGCAACGCTTCCACCGCGCCGTCGTCCGCGTCCGGCAGCGTGCGCAGCACACCCACCTTCGCGGTCAGCATGATCTTGGCCGCGGACATGCCGGTGAGCAGCGAGACCTCGGCGTTCCAGGCGTCCACGTCGGCCCGCGGCCGGACCACGAGCTTCCAGTCACCGTCACCGTTGGGCACGATCTCCTGCTCCGGCAGCTGCAACTCGACCGCGCCGCGCTCGGCCGCGCGTTCCCGCCGAAGCCGGCCGAAGTCGGGCAGCGCCTCGATCGACGGGTGCGGCGTGCCCGCGTCGAACTGCGCCTGCACGCCCTCGTAGTCGAACTGCGCCGTCGACCGCACCATCGCCCGGCGCACCCGCACCTCGGTCGGCTCGCCGTCCGGGCCGCACTCGAACGTCCACAGCACCGACGGCCGCGTCTGACCGGGCAGCAGGCTCGCCGCGCCCTCCGACAGCACCGGCGGGTGCAGCGGCACGTTGCCGTCGGGCAGGTACAGCGTCTGGCCGCGCTTGCGCACCTCGGTGTCCAGCGCGCCACCGGGCACCACGAACGCGCCGAGGTCGGCGATCGCGTAGTGCACCCGGAACCCGGACCCGACCCGCTGCACCAGCAGCGCCTGGTCCAGGTCCTTCGCGCCGGGCGGGTCGATGGTCACGAACGGCAGCCCGGTCGCGTCCTCGCGGTCGTCCCGGCCGACATCGCGCGACACCGCGGCCTGCGCCTCGGCCAGCGCCTCGGCGGGGAACTCCCCGGGCAGGCCGAACTCCGTCCGGATGCCGCCGAAGTCCAGGTCCGCTCGGCCGGTGCGGATCACTACCATGGGTGCACCCTAAGCCGGCCTCAGCGCTTGCCCCACTCCTTATCGGCTTTGTCCTCGGCTTTCGTCCGCTCCCGTGCCAGCTCCAGCGCGCGCTGCGCGGTGGCCTCGTCCGGGTAGGGGCCCATGCGGTCCCCGCCCCGGCAGCCCACACCGTGCTCGACCGTCCGGTGGGTCAGGCAGTAGTACCAAGCGTTCGGGTCAGAAGCCATGAGCCCAGGTTTCCATGCGCGGGTGCGCATGTCATGTTCACCACTGGGGTGGCTGGGGCGCCTGCACGGGCACCGGACCCGACTGCGGGTACGTCGGCTGCGGCACCACCGGCGGCTGGGGGAAGCCGCGCGGCGGGGTGTTCTGGTTGGCGTTGGCGTACTCGCCCGGGATCGGGTCGAGCACCGACACCAGCACCGTGCGGTGCTCCGGGTCGTCGATCAGCGCGCCGCCGCGGTCCCGGTAGACCAGCTCGCCGTCCGAGTCGATCTCGACGATCGCGCCGACCTCGGCCAGCTGGTCCTCGTCCAGGTCGACCAGCCGTTCCACCCGCGACGGCACGACCCGGTACACCGGCCAGTTGAGGTGCGCGTACGTGCGGTGGAAGTCGGCCAGCAGGTGCGCCATCTGCTGCTGCCACGGCAGCGGCATCGCCTCGACCAGCGACCGCGGCAGCACCGCGTAGGACTGGTCGGTGCCCGGCGGCCGGGTGTTGAGGTAGTCCCGCGTCGGGGTGCTGGACGCGGGCGGCCCCGCGTGCCGCTGGATGGGTTCGTGGTTGAACACCGTCGTGCCTCCCTACACGCCCGGCCGGACGGCCAGCGGCATCAACTCGTGGTAGTCCCAGTTGATCTTGCTGATCTTCACCACGTCACCGGTCTGCGGCGCGTGGATGTACTCGTCGTCGCCCAGGTACATGGCCACGTGGTGCACGGTGACCGGGTTGGCCGGGTTGGTGGCCCAGAAGATCAGGTCACCGGCCTTGGCCTCGCGCACCGGCAGGTACGCGCCACCGGACATGTACTGGTCGTTCGCCACCCGCGGGATCTTCACGCCCGCCTTGGCGAACGCCTTGACCAGGATGCCCGAGCAGTCCCACGCGTCCGGGCCGTTGCCGCCCCACAGGTACGGCTCGCCCAGCTGCTCCTTCGTGAACTCGATCGCGGTGCCCGCCGCGTTCGACGCGAGCAGGTAGTCGCCGACGCTCTCACCGCAGCCCGCCGGGTCGCTGACGTCGCCTTCCTTGCTGATCAGGAACGCCGCCATGGCCTCCCAGTTGTGGTACCGGTCGGGGAACGCCGACCGCTCCACGTCCTGGGCCGAGTCACCCGGCCGCTGCTCCTGCCAGTCCGGCAGCTTGAGCAGCACGTCGTAGAACTTGTTGATCGCGTAGTGCGGGTCGGTGACCTGCTGGGGCGTGCCCCAGCCCATCGACGGGCGCATCTGGAAGATGCCCAGCGAGTCCCGGTCGCCGTAGTTGAGGCTGCGCAACCCCGACTCGGTCATGCCCGCCTGGATCGCGATCTGCCAGGCCAGCGGCGGCAGCTTGCGCTCGCGGCCGATGGAGATGATGTTGGCGACGGTGGTGCGCTGCTCCTCGGTGAGCCGTTCCGCTTCCTTGCGGCCCTTCTCCTCGCCGCCACCGCCCCACGGGCCGATCGAGGCGTTGCAGCTCGCCATGCGGATGTTGGCGGCTTCCTCCGACGGGGTGTTCTCGCTGAGCACGGTGGACACGCCGTTGGTCACGGTCACGGCGACCACGGCCACCACCGCGACGACCACAAGCCCGATCTTCAGCATGTCACCCCACCTTGGTCCACTCGGTCACGACCCAGCCCTCGGGCAGCTTCGCCACCGTGACGATCAGCCTGCCGTCCTCGAGCTTCGCCTCGAACTCCGCCGAATCGGTGAACGACTTGATCGGCTTCACGGCCTCGTCGATCACCGCGGGCACGTTCGCCGGGTCGACGGACTCCAACCGGGGGAACACCTCGTCGGCCGTGTGCTCCTCGAGCCCGGCCAGCCACTGCTCCTTGGTGGTCTTGCCCGGCTCGAAGCGGCTGAACGCGTCCACCCACATGTCGGCCCGCAGCTGCGCGTTGGCGTTGACCGGTGCCGAGGTGGGCGCGGCCGTGGGGCTCGGCGCCTTGGTCGGCAGCGGGGTGGACGTGACGGTGGGCAGCACGCCGATCTGGCTGCCGCCACCACCGTCGGTCCTGGTGGTGGACGTGGTGCCCGCCGTGTTGCCGGTCTGGCGCGGCTTGATCGCGTTCGGGATGACCACGCTGATCGTCGTGACCAGGACGACCACGCCGACGATCGCGGCCACCAGGTGCCGGGGCGAGCGCAACGGCCAGCCCCACAGGCGTCGGTACACGGCCGCCCGGCCGCGATTGGTGCGGATCGGCATCAGCTGTCCCTGACCTCAAGCCCGCGTGACGGCCGGTAGATCACGTGGACCTGCCGTCCCGCCACGACCTCCGTCTCGGCCCGCCGCGGCCCCGGCACGGAGGTGGGCGAGTCCACGAGCCGACCGTTCACCCGTGACGGCACCAGCACCGCGTCGTCCAGCCGGTCGTAGTTCCGGTCGGCAACGGGCGGCGCGTCGACCACCCGGGACCGCCCGGACGGCAACGCCGCCTGCCCGCCGTACCCGCCGGAGGGCAACGCCGCCGCACCGTTGCGACCGGTGCCGCCGACACCCAGCTCGCCCACGCTGTTCCCGGCCCGGTCCAACCGCTGCGCGGTCGCCGCCACCGGGTTGGCCGCCTCGGGCCGCACCCGCCGCCGGTCCCGCTGCGGCACCTCGGGCCCGTCCGGGTCCGTTTCGCGCACGGTGTCCCAGAACTCCTCCTGCGGCGAGGACCCTTCCTTCTTCTTCCGCAGCCGCGACAGGATCCCGCCGCGCATCGGCAGCGCGTTGCCCACCGAGCCGACCGACATCTCCACCATCTGCCACATCCGGCGCATCGGCTTGGCGGCGATGAAGAGGACCACCGTCAGCATCAGCCCGAGCAGAGTCCTGGCCAGCAACGACAACCCGGTGGCGCCGAAGATCGCCTGGAGCAGCCACGCGTGCACGCCCGCCAGCACCGCGAGCAGCAGCACGTTGAACACCGTCACGGCCGCCGCGCGGGCGACCTTGCGCAGCAGGTCGTGGTGGATCAACGCGACCAGGCCGATGAGCGGACCGGCCAGCGTGAGGACCCGCAGGAGCAGTTGCGCCAGCAGCACCGCGGCCTTCGCGAACATCTGGAACAGCGAGAACGCGACCGCTTGCAGCAGTGACAGGAACCCGGCGCCGGTGCGGCCGCCGTCGTCACCGCTGAAGTAGCCCTTCGCCGGGCCGAGCTGCGCGTAGATGTTCTTGTACTCGGCCTTCTTCGCGTCCAGCGCGGCCTGGTCGCCGTCCTTGTGCTCGGCCAGCTCCTGCACCGTCCACGCCTGCGCGGCCAGCAGCCGCGGGCCGAACTCCGTCGCTTGCGGCGCCTCGGGCGTGCCGAACTCGCCCCGCAGCCAGCTCTGGTAGACGACGGTGTCGTGCAGCTGCGACGGCAGCACGTCGAGCTGGTCCTTGCCCTCGTCCACGTCGACGAACCCGGCCTGGATCTCCGACGTCCTGGTGACCAGGGTGCCGTCTATCAGGTTGTAGAACTGCGGCAGCGCGAGCGTCGAGGACGCCAACCACATCGCGGCCAGCGCCCACAGCCCGCGTTTGCTGATCGACGCCAGGTCGCCCTGCCAGATCTGGCGGAACATCAACACCGCCAGGATCAACGCGATCAGGCCGAACCAGCGCAGGTAGACGTTGTCGTAGACGCGCTGGACGCCGCTCTTGACCGCCTCGTCCAGCGGCTGCAGCAGACCCTGGCCGACGACCGTGTAGTGCAGGGCGTTCGTCGCGCCGACGATGTTCTTGGCGACGTTGAACAGCTCGTTGCCCATCCAGGTGTCCAGCACCGGGGTGGCGTTGGGCACCAGGCACTTCTCTTGGTACGTGTGCCAGACCATGCCCGCGTACCCGTGGTTCAGGTACGGCGTCTCCGGCAGGCCGTTGCCGATCGGCGGGTCGATCGCGCCGACCATGCCCGCCCCGGGGCGTTCGGGGTTGGGCGCTTCACCGCACGGCGCGGCGCTGGCGGGCGTGGCGCCGATGACGACCTGGAGGCCGACGATCGCCACCACCACGGCCATCGCGCGCCAGCGGGCGCGCGCCGGTCGGCCGTGTGCCACCGCGTGCTCTTGAGCGTGTCTGAATCGCCGTCGCGCATAGAGCGCGACGGCGACCAGCGCCACCAAGAAGAGGGTGCTCATGCACGCACCTCGTCAGGGCTCGGTGCGGCAAGCGCACGAAGCACTGTGTTCAACGAATCGCTCGCGAGCTCGCTCATGCGCGACCTTCCCGGCCCGTCCGGCGGTTTCCTCCCTCGCCGTGCGCCGAGTCGACCAGCTCGTCGACCAACCCGACCTCCAGGTCGGCGGCCAGCTCGTCGTCGTACTCGTCGGTGTACTGCTCGGCGTACGCGAACGGGTCCTGCGGTGGGGAGGAGACCTCGACCTCGGCCGGCTCGGCGCCGTCGCGCAGGGCGTCCGGGGTGGTGTCGAGGGCGTTGCGCAGGTGCTCCAGGTGCGGCCCGGAGAAGTCGATGCGGATCCGCTCCACGCCGCCCGCGCCGTCGCCGAAGATGAACTGGCGCGGCGCGCGGTCGCGTTCGACGTTGGTGCGGACACCGCCCGGCCGACGGCCCAGCGACGCCACGACCTGCTCGTAGCCCGCCCCGACCGGGACCTTCAGCAGCCGCAACGCGTCCGCCTGGGCCTGGTCGTCGTCCAACCGGCCCACGAACACCGAGTCGAGCAGCGTCACGAAACCCTGGATCTTGAGGAAGTCCGCCGGGATCTGGGACGACAGCAGCACGCGGACGTTCCACTTGCGGGAGTCGCGGGCGAAGCGGTTCATCAGCACGCGGCCCGTCGGCACCTCGGACAGGAAGAACGCCTCGTCGATCCAGACGCCCTTGCGCAGGTCCTTCGGCCGCTCGTAGATCGACCGCTGGGTCAGCCACGCGGCGAGGTTCAGCATCTCCACGCCGAGCGCTTCCGCGTCCGTCCAGTGCTCGCGGCCGACGCCGTCCTTCGGCAGGTTCAGGCCCGCCATGGTCAGCACGGTCAACCGGTCGTCCCGCACCTCGTTGTACGGGTCCGCGTCCTGCTCGGGGATGAGCAGCGACATGCGTTCCCGCATCTCGTCGAGGAAGTCGGCGACCACGACGGCGTGCTCGTGGTGCTCGCTCGAATCACGCCGCAGCGCCTCGAACACCATGCCGGGGTGGGCGTCGGGCCGTCCGCCGACCGTGCGGACCGCGCGCAGCAGCACGATCCTGGTCTGCGGCAGCCGGGCCACCTCGAACGGCAGCAGGCCGGACAGCACGTCCAGCACGAGGCGGCGCCGGGTGGCCGCGGCCAGCGCGCGTTCCCGCCGCCACGCCCGTTCCGGGTCCTCCTCGTCCACGAAGTGGTCCAGTTGCGGCTCGGCCACCACCCGGTACGGGTTGAGGATGCCCGCCTGCGCGTTGAGCAGGTTGATCGGCCGGGCGTACGGCTTGAGCTCGGGCAGCTCGCACAGCGCCGCCAGCGGGCCGGAGGGGTCGAGCAGCGTCCAGTGCGCCCCGGCCCGCAACGTCTTGTAGACGATGCCGCCGCCGAGGAACGACTTGCCCGCGCCCAGCCCGGCGACCATCGCGGTCAGGCCGGACGAGTCGCGCAGCTCCTGCGCCATCCACGGGTCCCACGCCACCGGGCGGCGGGTCGCGGTCACCGTCTCGCCGAGCAGGATGCCGCGCCGGTCGCCCACCTCGGCCGTCGCGGTCGGCACCGCGGACGCCGCCCACAGCACCGAACCGCGGCGCAGGTAGGCCGACGACGACAGCGGCTCGCCCGGGATGAACTCCCGCGCGATCGCGTACTGCGCCTCCGGGTGCTCGATGGCGACCTTCGGCTTGTAGAGGTCGAGCAGGCCCTGCGCCAGCCGCAGCGCCTCGCGCTCGGTCGGCCCGGACACCGCCAGGCGCCACCAGCTGCGCACCCGCGTGCCCAGCGCGGTGAAGCCCGACGTCATCTCGTCGTCGATCTCCAGCACCCGGGACGCCTGGCGCGCCAACGACTGCGGCGGGTCCAGCTCGTGCTCGTCGGTGTAGTGGCGCACCTGCGAGCGCACCTTGCTCATCTGCCGCTGCAGCTCGCCGGAGACCTCTTCGGGGCGCCGCACGTAGATCCGCGCCGACCACTCCACGGCGGCGGGCAGCCGGTCCGAGCGCTGCACCCACGGGTCGTCCTGCTCGGGGATCTGCAGGCCGTGCATCAGACCCACGGTGAGCACGGCGACGTGCCGCTTGATGCCCGCGTTCGACCCCGTGCGACCGCGCACCGTCACCGTCGGCGAGTAGGGCTCCTGGTGGAAGTCCGCCGCGTCGGTGAACGACGCCAGGTCCTCCGGCTCCCACGGCGCGCCCGGCACGGCGGGCATGTTGCGCGGCGCGGGCAGGCCCAGCGAGCACGACCGGTGCATCAGCCAGGACATCTCCTCGGCCGTGGCCGGGCGCCCTTCCAGGCCCGCGGAGCCGATCACCTGGTCGAGGTGGTCGATCTCGGACTCGATCGCGACCAGCTCGGCGTCCACCGCGTCCGGGAAGACCTTGCGCAGCACGGGCGCGGCGCGTTCGACCGCGCGGTCCATCATGTTGCGGGTCTGCACCTGGACGCCGAGGTAGACCTCCTTCTCCGCCATCGACCGGCCCATCAGCTGCTGCTGCTCGCCGACCATGTAGTCGTCGAAGCTCAACGTGCCGGGGGTGTCGGGCAGCCGGCGCACGGCGTTGTGCACGTGCGCCTCGGCCCACATCCGGATCGGGTACGGCCGGGTCGTCACGCGCAGGTGCATCCAGCGGCCCTGCAGCTCGGCGTACTGGCCCGCGATCGCCGCGATCAGGTCCTGGCGCTGCGAGTCCGACCGGAACGACCAGCGCTGCGGCGCGAGCTTGTACCAGGCGTACACCTCCTGGCCGGTGCGCAGCAGGTGGCCGTCGATGCTGCGCGCGGCGATCGACGGTGTGTAGCTCGGCACGGACTGCTCGCCCGGCAGGCGGCGGCCGCGCTTGCTGTAGACCTTGCGGTCGTCGCGCGCGGCGGCGGCGTGCTGCGCCACGTGTGCGGCCGATCGTCGGTCACGGTCACGCCGGCGTCCGAACACCGCGCACCTCCTTCTGACGGCGGTCTTGCTGCCCACGGTGCTGGGATCGGGTGGGGGCGCTCGCGCGTTTCGCCCCCTTCTTGTGACGTTTGCGCGGGCGTTCCGGGTTGACCCGGATCCGCGCCGCGCTGGCCGCGCCGCCACGGCCCGCCGTGGTCTCCCGCGGCGCGGTCAGCTCGCGCACCCACATCGCCATGACCGACGACAGCGGGCGCTCGTGGCTGATCCGCGAGCAGATGAACCTCGTCAGGGCGATCGTGATCACGAAGCCCCAGCCGGTGTTGATGAAGTCGAAGCCGAAGCCGACCTGGCGCTGGACCGCGGTGACCAGCAGGAAGACCACGATGCCGACACCCCACGCGACGTACCGCGCACGCCACGGGAAGGTTGCTCTGGGCGGGCCGAGCCAGACGGCGTCGACCCGGTAGACCTCGTCGTCAGTGCGTACCCGCAAGGGTCACCCGCCGGTGAACAGGCCGGCGATCCACTGGCCGATGTTGGCGCCCGCGTTCGTGGTGACGGCCAGACCGATGATCGCCAACGCGATGATGACGCCGCCCAGGCGGCGCATGACCCCGGCGTTGTCGCCCTTGCCTCCGCCGAGCCAGAGCAGCAGCACCGCGACGGTCAACAAGAGGAGGGGGACCAGGTTGTCGAGGATCCACTGGCGCACCCCGCCTGTGCCCAGGGCGGGCGGCTGCTGGGCGAGTGTTACCAGGGTCATGGCGGTCATCTCGTACTCCTGAGTACGCAGGACTTCGCCGGGCGGGCCGAGGGGTGCCCGTCCGGTTGGTGCGCTATCGAGTAGAACACGTCTTCGTCACGAGGTGTATCGGTCGGCTAGCGGTGGGTAGATCAATAACCGTTCCCCTGGCACTCGATTACGTCTAATCTGACCACAGCCATCATCGTTCGGGGGGAGCCGGTGGAGAACCGACGTCCCCGGATTCTCCCGATTGCTGAGATAGTTCACCCGACTGCGAACCCCCTGGTCACGCACAGTGTGCACGACCTCCAGCCCACTTCTCGCCGGCCACGTCGACTCCCCCGTCCGGCCGAGCGACGGGCACCCGAACGGTCCGCAGGCCGGAGTGACGACGCCGAGGAGGCTCGCCGATGACCCAGCCGCCCGAGGCCGTGCCCGAACCAGCCGACGGAGTGAACGAAATCACCGTCTCCGTGACCGTCTCGGGCAGTGATCAGGTTACCGGGGTGGACCGGCAAACCGGGCGGCGGGTGCAGCGGACGGTCAACTTCGACCAGGACGTGCTGGAGCGGGCGCGGGCGGCGGCGACCTACCTGGCGGCGTACGAGGCGGAGGCCGGCGTGCGCAGCCTGGCCGACATCGTGAACCCGGCCGTCGAGGCCTACGTGGCCGAGCTGGAGCGCCGCTACAACGGCGGCGCCGCGTTCCGCCCGGTGTTCCGCATGCCACCGGGCCGCCCCTCCCGCCGCACCTGACCGCGCGTGTCCTACGTCCAGAACGCGTGTGTCCTACGTTCAGAACGCGCGTGTCCTACGTTCAGAACGCGCGTGTCCTACGTTCAGAACGCGTGTGTCCTACGTTCACGTACCCCGAGTTGAACACTCAGCACAGTCGATCTTGTTCTGAGTGTTCAACTCGGGTGTTCCGAACGTAGGACACGCGCGACGCGAACGTAGGACACGCGCGAGGTGAGCGTTGGACTCTCGAAGGTGAAGGGGTCCCTTCCACCCCCAGTGGGGAAGGGACCCCCTCGGCTCACGCGTGCCGGGTCAGCTGGCGCCGGAGATCCGCCAGTAGCCGTACGTCGGCAGCGTGTCCGGGCCGACCGGTCCCTTGTTCCAGAAGTAGTCGTCGAAGTTGGCCAGGCCACCGGAGCCGATCGGGCCCATGGTCGCCCACGTCACGGACGCCGGCTGGGTGTCGATCGACGCCTGCGCCCACGCGTCGCGGACCTTCATCGGCTTGTTCCACCACAGGAACGGCGTGCGCACCAGGTAGTTCGCGAACTTCCCGCCGTGCACGGCGGAGTGGTACGACACGGTGTCGAAGCTGTTGATCTGGTGCAGCCCCCGGAACGCCTTGCCCCAGCGCGCCGCCCAGCTCTGCCCGCCCGCCGAGCCCTGCAGGATCGAGCAGGTGAACAGGCTCATCCACTCGACGTCCCTGTTGCCCCAGCGCGCCTCGTCCTTGGACAGGAACGTGTCGGTGTTGCTGCTGCACCCGGCGAACGAGAAGCCGGTCGGCGAGCCGTGCCCCTGCCAGTAGGTCATGTCGACGTCGTCGGCGTAGAGGTGGTCCTGGCCGCCGGGGAACACCGGGTCCTTGAAGTCCCGCTCCCACGCGTTGTGGTTGACCCAGCTGAACTGCACGGGCACGCCCGCGGCGGTGAACCGGTTGTTGAACGACGCCAGGTTGTCCGCCGTCCAAGGCAGGCCGGAGCACGGGCCGGTGCCCTCGCTGCCGACGTCGATCCGGCTGGTCCACTGCGGGCTGAACGCGCCCTCCTCGCGGGGCGGGTCCACCGGGCCGGGCTGCGGCAGCCGGGCGTCCACGGCCGCGCCGACGACCACCGACTGCACCGCAGCGCCGTCGGAGTTCACGCCGTCGCACCGGAACCCGGGCTCCAGCTCGTCGACCTTCTCGCTCAACGCCGGCGCCTCGTACACGTACGACACCCCGGTCGGCCGCACGCTCGCGCCGAACACCTTCGCGCACCGCTCGCGGCCCTCGTCCAGGCCCAGCACCGGCACGCTGCCCGCCTTCACCAGTTCACGGGTGGCGTAGGTGAGACCGGCGACGGCGCCCTGGCCGTCGAACGCGATCCGCAGCTTCGCGCCCGGACCCTCCAGCGGCACGCCGTCGAGCGTGAAGGCGAACGACACCGCGGTGTCCAGCGGTGCCGTCACGACCGCCTTCTGGTTCGCATCGACGATCTCGAACGTCGTCTGCCGGGCGGTCGGGGTGGCGTTGGCGGGCAGCAGGCCGACCCCGCGCAGGGTTTCGAGGGCGCGCTTGGTGGCGTCCTCGACGGGGATGGCGCGCAGCCGCCTCAGGGCTTCGACGTCGAGCGCGGTCTGCGCGGTCTCGGCGCCTTCCTCGTCCGGCTTGCCCGCGCCCAGGTCCAGGCCGGGCACGCGCAGGTAGGTCGACTCGTCGGCGAACGACACCGTGCCGTCCTCGGCGAGCCGGACGTCCTTGAGGCCGAACGCGCGCTGCAGCGCGGCGGCCTCGTCCGGGGTGCGCCCGGCGGACCGGACCTCGTACACCGGCAACTCCGCCGGTGCGGCCGTGGCGGTGGCGGTGGCCCCCGTGATCGCCGCCGCACCCATCAGGCCGGTCAGGGCGAGCCAGGTGGCGGCCCGCCTGCTGTTCGTGGACATTGCGGTTCCCTCCTCGTGGTACCGCGGGGCAGGGCCCGTGGTCTGCGGGGAGGACGGCGGCCGGCCGGGGTTGATACCGACAACCACTCGAACGGCCTCATTTGTGTAACGCCGTTGGCGCGCATGGGATCTACAGGCGGAGAAGTAGCCCGCCGGGGAGCCGGAAAGGCCGAATGGACGCGCCCGATGGGCGGAAAGGGCGGATGAGCCGGCATGTAAGCCGGATTCTGTTCCCGGGCGCCTCGCGGCGGTCCCGTTCGGCGGCCATCCATCTCGGCCTGCCGTTGCCGACAGGCTCTTGCGGCCTACCCGCAGGCATCGGACGGGCCGTCCTCGAACGCCTGCGCAGGTGCCCTGGGGCACCCTCTTGGCCTTGCTCCGGGTGGGGTTTACCTAGCCGTTCCCGTCACCGGGAACGCTGGTGGTCTCTTACACCACCGTTTCACCCTTACCCCGGCTCGCACCGGGGCGGTCTGTTCTCTGTGGCACTGTCCCGAGGGTCGCCCCTGGTTGCCGTTGACAACCACCCTGCCCTGTGGAGTCCGGACTTTCCTCGGCGACGGCGCTCGCGCACCGCCGACGCGGCCGCCCTGCCGACTCATCCGCGGCACCAGGATACCGGCGCGGTGGACCGGTTGACGCCGGCGGTCGCGCAGGCCCGGTTCCGGCGCGAACGGACCCGGCTAGCCCAGGTGCGACGTGTCGTTGACCAGCCGCACGGACGCGTGCCCGTCGGGGTAGAACTCGACCACCGACAGCGACGCGAGGTCGAGGTGCAGCCGGAACAGCAGCGACGGGCCGACGTCCAGTCCCATCCGCAGCAGGCACTTGATCGGCGTGACGTGGCTGACGACCACGACGTTCGCGCCGCCGAAGCGGGACACGACGGCGTTGCGCGCCCGCCGCACCCGGTGGTGCACCTGCTCGAAGCTCTCGCCGCCGGGCGCGGGCACGGACGGGTCGCCGAGCCACCGCCGGTGCACGTCGGGGTCGCGTTCGGCGGCTTCGGCGAAGGTGAGGCCCTCCCACGCGCCGAAGTCGGTCTCGATCAGGTCGTCGTCCCAGGTCAGCTCGGCGCCGGTGGCCGAGGCCACGGCCCGCGCCGTCTCCCGCGCCCGGCCCAGCGGCGACGACACGACCGCGACCAGGCCCTCGACCTTGGCCAGCCGGCGCGCGGCGGCCTCGGCCTGCCCGCGGCCGACCTCGGTCAGCGGCGGGTTGCCGCGCCCGGAGTAGCGGCGGGCCACCGACAGCTCCGTCTGCCCGTGCCGCAGCAGGTACAGCCGGGTCGGCTCGCCCACCGCGCCGGTCCACGACACCGGTGACTGGGTGGCCGCCGCGTCCGGCTGCTGCGGCTCCGGCCGAACGGCCTCGGCCTTCTCCGGCTGTGCCCGTTCCTCCTGGGGAACGCCCGCCTGGTCGTCCATCGCCCGGTTCGCCAGCCGGTCGGCGCGCTGGTTGCGCTCACGCGGGATCCACGTGTAGCCGACCCGGTCGAACCCCCGCGCCACCTCGCGCGCCTCGGCGACGAGCGGCTGCATGGACGGGTGCTTGACCTTCCACCGGCCGGACATCTGCTCGACCACGAGCTTGGCGTCCATCCGCACGTCCACCTCGGACGCACCGAGCTCCGCCGCCGCTCGCAGCCCCGCGATGAGGCCCCGGTACTCGGCCACGTTGTTCGTCGCGATGCCGATGCCCTCGGACCGCTCGGCCAGCACCGCGCCCGACGCGTCCAGCACGACGGCGCCGTACCCGGCGGGCCCGGGGTTGCCGCGCGAGCCGCCGTCGGCCTCGACGACGACCTTCACAGACCCGATTCCCCGGTGCGCACCATGATCGCGCCGCACTCCTCGCACTGGATGACCTCGTCCGCCGCCGACTCCTTGACCTTGGCGAACGCGTTGCGGTCCAGTTCGATGCGGCACGCGCCGCAGCGCCGTGACTGCAGCAGCGCCGCGCCGATGCCCTTGTGCGTGCGGACCCGCTCGTACAGCGCCAGCAGCGGCTCCGGGAACTGGCCGGTCACGAGCCCGCGCTCGGAGGTGCGCTTGGCCTCGGTCGACTCCAGGTCGGCCAGCGCGCTGTCGCGGCGGCGTGCCGCGTCGGACAGCGCCTCCTGCGCCTTGTCCAACGCGACCCGGGCGTGCTGGATGTCGGCCTCGACGGCCTCCCGGCGTTCCATCAGCTCCAGCAGGTCGTCCTCCAGCGCGCCGCGGCGGCGGCCGAGGGTGGCCAGCTCGTGCTCCAGGTCGGTGAGCTGCTTGGCGCCGACCGAGCCGCCCTGCAGCAGCTTGCGGTCGCGCTCCTCGCGGGCGCGGACCTGGTCGATCTCGGTCTCCTGCCGCTTGACCTCGCGGTTGAGGTCGCCCAGCGTCGTCTCGATCGTGGTCAGCGCGTCCTGCTTGGCGCGGAACTGCTTCTCCGCCTCGGCGATCTCCGCGATCTCGGGCAGCGTGCGGCGCCGATGGGTGACGCGCGACAGTTCGGCGTCGACCTGCGCGAGGTCGAGCAGCCTGCGCTGCACGGCGGGATCGGCTTTCACTGGGGTCCTCCTGTTCGGCTCGTCACGCCTACGGTCCACGGATCGGTCCGGCGGGTCGAGACGAGGACTTCGACGGTACCGCCGAGGGCGGTGCGCACGACGTGGGCCGCCTGTCCGCACCACGGCCACTCACTGGCCCAGTGCGCCACGTCGACCAGGGCGGGCCCGCCGGCGGCCAGGTGCTCGCCCGCCGGGTGGTGGCGCAGGTCCGCGGTGACGTAGGCGTCCACGCCCGCGCGTGCCGCGGCCGTCAGGTAGCTGTCGCCCGCGCCGCCGCACACCGCGACCCGGCGCACGGGCCGGTCCGGGTCACCGGCCGCGCGCACGCCCCACGCCGTCGTGGGCAGGGCCTCGGCGACTCGTCGGGCGAAGTCGCGCAGCGGTTCGGGGCGGTCCAGTTCGCCGATGCGGCCGATGCCGGTGTCGGCGCCCTCGTCGGCGGGCACCAGCGGGCCGGTGACCCGCAGGCCGAGGGCGTCGGCCAGGGCGTCCGAGACGCCGGGCTTGGCCGCGTCGGCGTTGGTGTGCGCGGTGTAGAGGGCGACGCCGGCGCGGATGAGCCGGTGCACCAGCCCGCCCTTGGGGTCGTCGGCGGGCACGCCGGTGACGCCGCGCAGCATCAGCGGGTGGTGGGCCACGATGAGCTGCGCGCCCACCTCCAGCGCCTCGTCCACTGTGGACTCGACCGGGTCGACGCAGAACAGCGCCTTCGACACCGGTTCGGCGCGGTCGCCGCAGACGAGGCCGACGGCGTCCCAGGACTCGGCGGTCGCGGGCGGGTAGGCGGCCTCCAGCACGGCCAGCACGTCCCCGAGCGTGGTCACAGCTCCTCCAGCACGACTCGCAGGGCGTCCACCAGCAGCGCGAACTCCTCGGGCGCGCGGACCGCGACCCGCAGGTGGTCGGGCGTCAGGCCGGGGAACGTGTCGCCGCGCCGCACCGCGATCCCCTTGTCCCGCAACGCCTCCCGCACCCGCTCGCCCTGCGGCACGCGCAGCAGCACGAACGGCGCGTCCGGTGGCACGACCACCAGATCACCCAGCCGGGCGACGGCGTGCGCGGTGTGCTCTTGGGCCTGGCGGGCCAGCTCCTCGGCCTCCGCCACGGCCGACGGCTCGCAGCACGCCGTGACGGCCTCCAGCACCAGGCTGCCCACCGGCCACTGCGGCCGGGGCAGCGCGAGCCTGGCCAGCAGCTCCGGCGCGCCGAGCAGGTAGCCCGCGCGCAGCCCCGCCAGGCCCCACGTCTTGGTCAGGCTGCGCAGCACCAGCAACCCCGGCACGTCCGCGCGGCCGGCCAGCGACTCGGGCTCGCCGGGAATGGTGTCGGCGAACGCCTCGTCCACCACGAGCACCCGGCCGGGCCTGCTCAGCGACGCCACCACGTCCGCCGGGTGCAGCACGGACGTCGGGTTGGTCGGGTTGCCCAGCACCACCAGGTCGGCCTCGTCGGGCACCAGGTCGGGCCGCAGCCCGTAGTCGTCCTCGGGCCACAGCTGCACCCGCTGCACCGGCACGCCCGCGTCCCGCAACGCCACCTCGGGCTCGGTGAACGACGGGTGCACCACCGCGGCCAGGCACGGGTGCAGGTTCGGCAGCAGCGCGAAGCCCTCCGCGGCGCCGTTGAGGACCAGCACCTCGTCGGGGGTGCGGCCGTGCCTGGCGGCGACGGCGGCGCGGGCGCGTTCGTCGGCGGCGGCGGCCGGGTAGGAGCCGAGGCCGTCGAGCGCGGCGACCAGGCGTTCCCGCAGCCACGGCGGCGGCGCGGGCAGCCGCACGTTCACCGCGAAGTCCGCGAGCCCGGGCGCGGCGTCGACGTCCCCGTGGTGGCGCAGCAGCGCCCGGCCGGAATCCTGGCTGGTCATCGCCGCGAGTCTAGGCGATCCGCGCCGGGCGATCCGCGCTCTACCCGATCTGCGAGGCGGCCCAGTCCAGGTAGGCGCCCGGCAGCTCGCGCAGGATGCCCAGCGCCTCCGACTCCGGCAGGTCCGGCAGCGCGTGCACCGCCTGCGCTGCCAGCGAGGTGCAGTGCGCGAGCGTGTCCGCGACCAGGCTGGTCTGCCGCAGCTCCGCGAGCAGCCCGGCCACCTCCGCGTCGGTCAGCTCACGGCCGCGCGTGGCGAGCAGCGTGCGCTGGTCGTCGGTCAACACCCGCAGCAACGGGAACGTGTAGACGCCCTGGCGGAGGTCGTTGCCGACCGGCTTGCCCAGCCGCTGCGACGTCGAGGCCAGGTCCAGCAGGTCGTCGAGGACCTGGAACATCAACCCGAACAGCGCGCCGAACCGGGCCATCCCGGCGGTGGTCGCGTCGTCGGCGTCGGCGCAGTGCGCGGCCAGCACGCACCCCACCTCGAACAGCGCACCCGTCTTCAGCTCGATGGACCGCAGGGCGTTCTCCGGGCTGCGGTGCGCGTCGTAGAGGTCCACCACCTCCAGCACCTGGCCCTCGACCAGGTCGGTCACGGCCTGGGCGAGCCTGCTCGCGGCGAACGGCGAGATCCGGTCCAGCGCGGCCTGGCTGGCACGGGCGAGCATGAAGTCGCCGACCAGCACGGCGGGGCCGGTGCCCCAGTCCGCGTTGACGGTGCGCACGCCGCGCCGTTCCTCGGCGTTGTCCATCAGGTCGTCGTGCACCAGGGAACCGGCGTGCAGCAGTTCGACGCAGGCCGCGGCGGTGACGGCCTTGTCGGTGATCGCGCCGGACACGGCCAGCGACCCGGACAGCACCAGCACCGAGCGCAGCCGCTTCCCACCGGCCGCGGTGATGCGGCCGGAGAAGTCGTTCACGATCGGCAGGGACGACGACGTCGCCAAAGCCCGGATCTCGTCCTCGACCCGCGGCAACGCCCTGGCGAGCGCCGGCATGGTCGGCATGGTCGTCTGCGCTGTGGACACACGATGATCGTCGCGCGCCCGACCTGAGAGCCCGCTGAGACGACCGTCAGAGCATCGAGACCGCGACCGCGAAGAACACCAGCGCGAGGCTCAGCACCAGGTGCACGACCGAGGGCACCTCGCACCTCCCGGCACGGCACAGCGGCGGCTCGGTCATGGCCGCTCGCCGCCCTGTCCTCGCGTCGACGGCTCCGAATTGGACGGACGACCCCGCCGCCCGCCGCTTGTGCGCGTCATTCACATTCCTTCCCGACACATTCCCCACACCATTGGCGTCGGAATCGCGGGCCGGCTCGTTACTCGTTATCACGCTTTCGCAGACTCTCTTCCGCCGCCGACAGCAGCCGCGCCCGGTCCTGCCGGGCCAACCGCTTCCGGTCCCGCTCCCGCACCCATGCTCGCACGTCGTCGGCACCCAAGCCGACCGCTTCACGGTAGAAATCCTCCCCGAACCACCACCACACCCGAATGCCGTACCGAGCAATGCGCACAGGCTGTTCCCGCCGCAACACGTCGAGTGACGAGAAATCGGCGACGAGCACCGGCGGGCACCCCGTACCGACGAAGAAATGCCTTTTCCGGAACCCGAAACGGTGGTGCGTGAAGAATCCGGCGTTCGGGTCGGGAGCCAGCCCACCAGGCGATGTCACGGGCCGTGGTCGGGCGAACGCGGGCGTCTCCGGCCACGACCGGCGGTGCACCACCACCCCGACGACCACCAAGACCACGAGCAGCACGACAACCAACACCACAACCCCGGACATGCTCCGACCCCCAACGCGAGCGGTCCTCCAAGCGCCCGGACCTGGCAGACTGACCCGCCGTGACGCTGACCGTCTCGTTCATCTGCACCGGCAACATCTGCCGTTCCCCCGTGGCCGCGATCATATTCCGGGAGCACCTGCGCCGAGCCGGCCTGGGTGACCTGGTCGAGGTGACCAGCGCGGGCACCGGCGGCTGGCACGTGGGCGACCCGGCCGACCCGCGCGCCGCCAAGTCGTTGGCGGACAACGGCTACCCAACCACCCACGTCGCCGCCCAGGTCGACGAGAACCACCTGGACGCCGACCTGCTGGTAGCACTGGACTCCGGTCACGCCCGATCACTGCGGCGGATGATCACCGACCCGGAACGGGTCCGACTGCTGCGCTCGTTCGACCCGAACGCCGACGGCACCGACGTCCCCGACCCCTACTACGGCGACAAACCCGGCTTCGACCTCGTGGTGGACATGGTCGAGGCCGCCGTCCCCGGCCTGCTGGCCTGGGTCCGCGAACGCCTCTGACCCGACCCCACCCGCACCACGCGAGCTTCATCACCGAACCCCTGTTCGACCACTCCCCTACCCTCGGCGGCCTCCCCACACCCACACCCCCCGCCCCGGACGGCGCGGGACGTCGCCGACGAGCGCGGAGTCGGTCATACCGGCGCGTGTGCAACCAGGACGCACTTGCTCACCTCACAAAAGGAGGGCTTCGTGTCATCCCGCCGACCTGGCGCAGCCCTACCGCACGTGTCAAGGGGGCACCTGCCGGCATGACCGGCGCGTCGGGCTGGAACGGCCCCTTGACGCGTGTGGTAGCCCGGAGGGAGGTCGGTGGGATGACACGGAGTCCGGACCCACAGCGCAACGGGAGTTCCCGACACAACCAGACCCCGAACGGCACCGGGGGATGTCATCCTGCTGATCTGCCCGTCCGGCGAGGACTCTTTTGATCTTTCGAGCTCCCACCCCGCACCGGCCCTCAGCCACCGCTACGCAGACGTCCCCGCCAAGGGGACCCCTGCTTTTACCCTGCCACCCCAGACCGACAATCCGGAAGCACCAACCTCGCACCTGTGGACAACCGCCAAACCGAGGGAGCGCCTGTGGACAACCTCGGACCCACGCGACCCACGCGAGCGGCGACCGAGCAGCTGACCGGCGCGATCGAGCAGCTGACCGGAATGCCGGCAACCTCCCTCCGGCAACTCGGCGGCACGGTCTGGGAAGCGCACCTGCCCGACGGCAGCCAAGTAGTCGTCAAACGCCACGACGACCCGAACGCCGCCTTGGCCGAGGCAACCTCCCTGACCTGGCTGGCCACCGCCACCGCCGAAGCCCCACCCCTCCCCCACCTCCGCAACCACACCGACCACTGGCTCGTGATGGACCGGATCGAACCGGGCCACCCGACCCCCACCGCCGCCGAGGACTTCGGCCGTCGGCTGGCGGCACTGCACGCCTCCGGCGCACCGGCCTTCGGCGCCCCACCACCCGGCGGCCCGACCGAGGCGTCGATCGGCCTCGCACCCATGCGCAACCTCGCCTCCCGAGACTGGGCCGAGTGGTTCGCCGAACACCGGATCGCCCCCTACACCAAGCTCGCGCTCGACGCGGGCACGCTCACCCCAGCCGAAGCCCGCACCATCGAGAACGTCCGAGTCCAAGCCCCGGACGAACCGCCCGCCCGCCTGCACGGCGACCTGTGGAGCGGCAACGTGCACTGGGCCGCGGACGGCCGCGCGTGGCTCATCGACCCGGCCGCGCACGGCGGCCACCGGGAGACCGACCTGGCCATGCTCGCCCTGTTCGGCTGCCCCCACCTGGACCGCATCCTCGCCGCGTACCACGAGGCCGCACCACTGGCCGACGGGTGGCGTGACCGCCTTCCGCTGCACCAGCTGTTCCCGCTGCTCGTGCACGCCGTGCTGTTCGGCCGCGGCTACGCCCAACAGGCGTTGTCGGCAGCCCGTTCGCTGCCATCATGACCCCATGAAGATCACGGCGTTCGACCGCGACGACTGGCAGTGGCTCAACGAGCCGCGCACCTGGACCGACGAGGACGGCCTGACCGTCACCAGCGACCCCGAGACCGACTTCTGGCGCACCACCCACTACGGCTACGACCGCGGCAGCGGCCACGTGCTCGGGGTGCCGCTGGCCGGTGACTTCACCATCGCCGCCTCGTTCACCGCGGACTACGCCGCCCAGTACGACCAGGCCGGCATCGCGCTGTGGCTCGACGACCGCAACTGGATCAAGGCCGGTGTCGAGCTCGTGGACGACGAGTTCCAGGTCAGCACGGTCGTGACCAGGGACTTCTCCGACTGGTCCGTGGTGCCCGCCGGGCGCGTGGGCCGCGTCACGATCGCCGCGGTGCGCGAGGGTGACGCGGTGACCGTCCGCTACGGCGTGGGCGACGCCGAGCCGACGACCCTGCTGCGGCTGGCGTACTTCCCGCCCGAGGTCCAGACGCTGGTCGGCGTGATGGTGGCCGCGCCCACGGGCCCCGGTTTCACCGCCCGCTTCGACCGGGTGCAGGTCACAACGGCCTAGGGCTTACCGTGGTCACGTGCGGTTGAGGTTCCTGTTGCAGCCCGGTTGGCTGGCGTTGACGCTGGCCGTCTGGGTGTTCGCGGGCGCGTGCTTCACGCTGCTCGCGCCCTGGCAGTTCGACCGCGACACCGAGCGCGACGCGCAGAACAACGCGGTCACCTCGTCCCTGCGGACCGACCCGGTGCCCGTGACGACGCTCCTCGACCGGCCCAACGCCGAGGTCGAGTGGCGCCGCGTCACGCTGACCGGCCGCTACCTGCCGGACGGGCAGGCGGTGGCACGGCTGCGGACCGTGCAGGGTGAGGCGGCGTTCGAGGTGCTGACGCCGTTCCGGCTGACCGACGGGCCGACCGTGCTGGTCGACCGGGGTTACGTGCGGCCGGTCAACGGCATCAAGGTGCCCGACCTCAAGCCCGTGCCGACCGGTGAGGTCACGCTGGTCGCGCTGGCCCGCCGGGACGAGTCGGACAACCGGGACGCGTTCCAGGAGGACCAGCACCGGCAGGTGTACTCGGTGAACGCCGCCGTGGTCGGCCGGGCCGCCGGGCTCGACCTCCGACCGGGCTACTTCCAGCTCACCGAGGGCCAGCCCGGTGTGGAGGAGGCCCTGCCGCTGCCGAAGCTCGACGCGGGCCCGTTCTTCTCCTACGCGTTGCAGTGGATCGCGTTCGGCGCGATGGCGCTGGGCGGTTGGCTGTACTTCACCGTGCGCGAGATCCGCCCCGGCGGTGCGCTCCGCCAGGAAGCAGGCACGGCGAAGGTCAGGCGGAAGTCCGTCGCCGAGCAACTCGCCGAAGACGAACGACTCGCCCAAGACGAGAACCGGGCCGCGCGAGCGCGATGACCGCGGTCACGGCCGCCGCCGACGCGCCGACCACCCGCGACAGCTCCACGGCCCGCGTGACGTGACCGGCGTCGGGGTTGCGGCCGTGCCCGAGCACCGGCCGGTCCTCCGCGCCGTGCGCGTACACCGTGCGCCCGCCCAGCCGCACCTCCAACGCGCCCGCGAACGCCGCCTCGACCTGACCGGCGTTCGGGCTGGGGTGTGCCGCCGCGTCCCGCCGCCACGTCCGCCACGCCTCACTCGCCGACCCGCCGACCACCGGTGCGCCGGCCGCGGTGAGCAGCGCGGCCAACCGTGACGGCAGCAGGTTCGCCACGTCGTCCAGCCGGGCCGCCGCCCAGCCGAACCGCCGGTACCGCTCGTTGCGGTGGCCGACCATGGCGTCGAGGGTGTTCGCCGCCCGGTAGCCGAGCAGCCCTGGCACGCCCGCGACCGCGCCCCAGAACAGCGGAGCCACCACGGCGTCGGACGTGTTCTCCGCCACGGACTCGACGGTCGCCTTCGCCAGGCCCATCGTGTCGAGCTTGCGCGGTTCCCGCCCGCACAGGTTGGGCAAACGATTGCGCGCCGCTTCGAGGTCGCCGCCGTCCAGCTCGCGGCCCATCGCGGTGCCCTCGTCGGCCAACGACGCCCCGCCGAGCACCACCCACGTCGCCGCGGCCGTGCTCAAGGCTTGGAAGACCGGGCTGCGTCGCCCGAGCCGCTCCACCGCCACCCCGGCCAGGACCGTGCCGCCGACGAGCACCGCCGTGTGCGCCGCACCGCCCACCTGGTGGTCGCGGTACAGCCTGCGCTCCAGCGCCGCCGCCGCACGGCCGAATCCCGCTACCGGGTGATACCTCTTGGGGTCGCCGAACACCGCGTCAGCGGCCACGCCCAGCACCAACCCCACCGCCCGCCCCAGACTCACACGGGCACGGTAGCCCGCACGTGTCGGACCGCCGCATTAGGGTGGCGCACCGTGGAACCAGCCGGCCGCCTCAAGCTCTACGCGTACCTGGACGCCCGTGATCACCAGCGCACGTACCTGGCGATCATGCGGCTGTTCACGTCGACGCTGCTGGCCGACCTGTCCGCGGGCGAGGTCGCGGGCGCGTTGGCGGGCGCCGAGCGGGAGGGTCGGGTCGAGCCGGGCGAGTCGCGCATCGAGAACGTGGTCAACCGGCTCCGGCAGCTGGTCGAGTGGGGCAACCTGGTGCAGGGCAGGCGCGAGGTGGTGGCGTCCAGCATCGCCGAGTTCCAGCACGGCAGCGTCCGCTACCAGGTCAGCAAGCTCGCGGTCCGGGTCCAGCGCGACGTGGACGAGCTGCTGCGCGTGCCCGAGGGCGCCCGGGAGGTGTCGCGGGAGCTGCTGCCCGCCGTGGAGCGCGGCCTGGACCGGCTGGGCCGGTCGCTGTCGGACGCGTTGATCAGCGGCGCGCCCCGCACCCGCGAGGTGCTGGCCGAGCAGGTCACCACGCTGTTCCTGCAGCACGCCGAGCTGGCCGCGACCGTGCGCGACTTCTACGCCTACCTCGGGCAGGTCGTGACGCGGCACCACCTGGCGGCCGAGGAGATCTCCGGGTTCCGCAACCTGCTCGTCGAGTACATCCAGATGGTGGTCGAGGACGTGCTGCGGCACACCCCGGCCATCGCCGACGCCCTGGCGAGGGTGAACTCCGCGCGCTCGGAGCTGCTGCGCCTGCTGGGCCGGGCCGACCTCGGTGACCAGGTCGAACGGGCCCGGGGCCGGTCGGCGGAGGACTGGCAGGAGCTGACCGACTGGTTCGTGGACCGCCCCGGGCGGCCGAGCCAGGTGACGGCGCTGCGCGAGGCGACGGCACGCGCGATCGGGTCGCTGCTGGCGAGCGTGAAGCGGGCGACGTCCGGTGGCGGGCTGCTGCCGAGCCGGCGGGCCGAGCTGCTGAAGCTGGCCGCGTGGTTCGACGCGGGCACGCGTGAGCGGGCGCACGAGCTGTACGCGGCGGCGTTCGGGCTGTACTCGGCGCGGCACGTGTCACCCGCGCCCGAGCACGACAGCGACAACGAACGCACGCCGTGGCGCGACGGGCCGGTGGTCGACGTGCAGGTGAGCGTGCGCAGCCGCAGCGACCGGGGTGCGCGCGGGCGGACGTCGAAGATCCTGGACGACCCGATGACCGAGCAGTCGCTGCTGGCCGAGGCACGTGAGGCCGACGAACGGCGGGCCGCTTCGGTGGCGGAGTTGGCGGCGGCGGCGCCCCGGTTGGCCGAGACGACGTTGTCCGGTGAAGCGCTCGGGGTGCTGTGCGAGCTGCTGACGTTGGCGATGGCGCAGCGCGACACGGCGGCCGACTCCGGTTCGGCGACCGACCCCGTGCGGGGACTGCGGGTGACGGTGGAGCACGCGGCCGGTCGGGCCACGCGGATCCGGTCCGCGGCGGGGACGTTGACGCTGCACGACTCGACGTTGGTGCTCGACTGATGTTCGACGACCTCTCCGAGATCGACGCGGCGAACGTGGTGCGCTGCGCCCGCACGCTGCTGCGGCGGCCGTTGCTGCGCGCCGACGGGCCGGACGGCGAGCTGGTGGCGTTGGTCTACCGGCACCGCGCGGCGCTGCAGGACCTGTTCGCCCGGCTGCTGGGCTACCGGCTCGTGGTGGAACGGCGGTTCGCGCGGCTCTACAAGGCCGGGCCGGGCCCCGACGACTCGCGCGGCGTGCTCGGCATGTCGCCGCGCGGGTACGCGTACGTGGCGCTGACGGCGGCGGTGCTGACCGGGATCGGTCGGCAGACGTTGCTGTCGCGGCTGGTCGCGGACATCCGTGCGGCGGCGGTGGAAGCGGGGTTGACCGTCGTGGACGACGTGGCCGACCGGCGGGCGTTGACGGCGGCGTTGCGGCACCTGGTGTCGTTGGGCGTGCTGCACGAGACCGAGGGCACGGTGGACGTGCACACCGAGGCGTTGATCACCATCGACACCGACCTTCTCGGCCAGCTGTTCACCGGGCCGGTGGCGGAGGCGTCGTCGCCCGAACGGCTGGTGGAGTTGGCGGCCCGGCCCGGTCCGCGCGGTGTCGAGCACGCGGTGCGGCGCAAGCTGGTGGAGAACCCCGTCGTGCTGTACGCGGACCTGCCGCCCGAGCAGGCCGAGTGGTTGCGGCGCAATCAGCGCAAGGAGTCCGCGCTGCTGGAGACGTGCTTCGGCCTGCACACCGAGTGCCGGGTCGAGGGCGTGCTCGCGGCCGACCCCGAGGACTACCTGACCGACCTGTACTTCCCCGGCACGTCCACGGTGGCGCGGATCGCGTTGCTCGCGTTGCCGGAGCTGCTGGAGTCCGATCCCCGTGCTGACGGGCGGCACGTCGTGGTGCCCTCGGAGCTGCGCGAGGTGTGCGCGCGGTTGGTCGAGGACTACCCGACCGCGTGGTCCAAGCAGTTCACCGACGACTTGGAGCGGCTGGTCGCCGAGGTGCTGGAACTGTTGCGCCGCATGGGGTTGGCGGTGCACTCCGACGGGGAGTGGCTGCTCAACGCCGCGGCGCACCGGTGGCTGCCGTCGCCCGACGGCGACCCGGAACGCGAAGTGGAGCCTGTGGTCGTGCCGGACGTGCCCAGCTGGTCGTTGTTCGATGAGGAGACCGCGTGAACAGGTGGCGGCTGCACAGGGGCGGCATCGTCAACATCTGGCAGTACACCGAGCAGACGTTCGACTTCTCCGGTGGGCGCGCGATCTTCCAGGGCACCAACGGGTCCGGCAAGTCGCGCACGCTGGAACTGCTGCTGCCGCTGTGCCTGGACGGTGACCTGCGGCAGGTCGGCTCCAAGGGCTTCGACACGGTGTCGCTGCGGCGGCTCATGCTGGACGACTACGACGGCGGGCCCAACCGGATCGGGTACGCGTGGGTGGAGCTGACGCGGGGTGACGACGAGTACCTGACCTGCGGGTTGGGGGTGAAGGCGTCCAAGACGTCGCAGGCGATCACCGACTCCTGGCGGTTCATCACGTCGTCCCGGGTCGGGCACGGCTTGACGTTGGTCGGCCCGGACCGCACGCCGCTGGGACCGGCGCAGCTGCGTGACCTGATCGGTGCGGACTGCGTGCTGGAGGAGGCGGCGTTCCGGGCGCGCGTCGCCGAGACCGTGTACGGCGTGCCCGCGGCCCGGTACGGCGACCTGCTGCACCTGCAGCGGACGCTGCGCAACCCGGACGTCGGGCTGAAGGTGCTGGAAGGGCAGCTGGAGCAGATCCTGTCCGACGCGCTGCCGCCGTTGGACGCGGCGATGGTCGAGCAGCTGGCGACCTCGTTCGACGACCTGGAGTCGATCCGGGAGAACATCACCCGGCTGTCGGCGGCCGATGCGGCGCTGGGGACGTTCCTGAAGACGTACTCGGACTACGCGTTCGGCGGGTTGCGTGCGGCGGCGGAGCGGTTGGGTGGCGCCGAGGACGGGGTGCGGAAGCTGGAGCGCGCGGCGGCTCGGCTGTCGGCGTCGTTGGAGGAGACGCTGGCGGCGCGTGCGGCGGCGGAGCACTCGTTGGCGTCGTTGGAGGCCGGTGAGCAGCAGGCCGAGGAGACCATCGGCGCGTTGAAGGAGCTGCCTGCGTTCCGCGACCTGCAGGACTTGCAGACGCGCGAGAAGCTGGTGGCGGAGAAGCGTTCGTCGGCGGTGGCGGCGTTGGACATGGCGAACAAGCAGCGGTTGCAGGAGGACGGCGCGGTCGACGGCGTGCTGCGGCTGCTGCGGCGGTTGGCCGAGGACCTGGGGTCGGCGCAAGAGCTGGTCGAGCCGTTGCGCCACCACTTGCGCGTGGCCGGGCTGTCCACTGCCGCGGTGCCCGACGTGCCTGTCGTGTCCACTTTCGACGCTGTGGTTCGGACGGAGTCCGTGCGGGCGAAGCCGGACCCGGAAGCCGAGCCGTTGCCGATCGAGCGGCGGGTGCCGCCGGCGTCCGACGTCGACTCGGACGTGCTGGAGGCAGTGGCGGCTCGGGCTTCGGAGATCGGTTCGTCGGCCCGGCAGCGCGGGGCGCTGGCGCTGGCGCTGGCCGCGCAGGCGGCGGAGTTGGACGTGGCGCAGCGGCAGGTGGACGCCCTCCGGCAGACGGCGCGGGACGCGCAACACGCGGCGACCGAGGCGGCGGCGCTGCGCAACCAGGAGGCCCAGGAACTGGCCGAGGTGGCGCAGGGCTGGCTGGCCGAGGTCGGGTCGTGGCGCGACTCCGGCCCGTTGGCCGAAACCCAGCCCGACTCCCCCCTCGTCCTGCCCACCTCGGTCGACCCGACCGCCGCCCGAACCCTCACCACCGCCGCCCGTGAGTGGGTCGCACCTCTCGTCACCGCCGCCCGGAACGGCGCCCACACGGTCGTGCGACGCCGTGCCGACCTGATCACGTCGATCAACACGCTGGACGCCGAACTGTCCGGCCTGCGCTCCGGAACCGCCCAAACCCCCGACCGCGGCCGCTTCACCGCGCCGGACAGGGACAACACGACCGGCGCCCCGTTCTACCGCCTGGTCGACTTCCACCCGACCATCGACGACTCCGCCCGCGCGGGCTTGGAGGCGGCCCTGGAAGCCTCCGGCCTCCTGGACGCCTGGGTCACCGCCACACCATCGGGTGAACCTGACCCGAATATGTACGGAAACACTGTTCTCGTACCTCGGTTGAAAACCAGCGGACCCGCCGAAACCACCACCCCTGCCTCGACCCATCCCGTCCCCCACGACCCGCCGGCCACCCCGGGCAGCGACGCGCCGGTCGTCTCCGCGCCCGTGCCTGCGCCTGTGCCTGCGCCGCACGACGTGCTCGCCGTACCCGGCACCCCGGTGGACGGCCCGTCCCTGGCGACGGTGCTGATCCCGGCCGTCGAGCCGAACTCGCCGGTACCGGCCGCGGTGGTGGCGGAGTTGCTCGCGTCGGTGTCCCTGCGCGCCCTGGCACCGGTGCCCGCCGCGTTCGCGGTGTCGCCGGACGGGCGTTGGCAGGCGGGCGTGCTGACCGGCGCGTGGCACAAGGACGCGGCGGAGTTCATCGGGGCGGGTGCCCGGGAAGCGGCGCGCCGGCGCCGGATCGCGGAACTGGAGGACGAGCTGGCCGGCCTGCGCGCCGAACTCGGCGTGGCGGAGGCGGACCTCGCGGCTGCACACGGTCTGGTCGAGCGGTGGGAGGGTCATCTTGAGCGCTTCCCCGCCGACCGCGAACTGGTCGCGCGGCACGGGCGCCTGCAGGCCGCGCAGGAATCCGCCGATCGCGCCGCCCGCCGAGCGGAGGAGTTGCGCGACGAGCTCGCAACCGCCCAAGCGCGCGGTGAAGCGGCGGCGGCCGAGGTCGTGCGCCAGGCCGGCGACGCGGGCCTGCCCGCCACCACCGAGGGCCTGCAGCAGGCCCAGCAGGCGGCAGCCGAGGCGCAGCGGACGGCCGACCGGTTGGGTGACGTGCTGCGCCGCCAGTGCCGCGGCACGGTGGCCGATCTCACCGATGCGTCCCACCGGTACCACGCGGCAGTGGAGGATCGGGTGGCGGCGGAGGTCGATGCGGAGGCGCGGTGCGTCGACTACGCGTCGCAGGCGTCGACGTTGGCCGAGTTGACCGACGCGATCGGCGGTGAGGCGAGGGAAATCGCGGAGCAGCTGTCCACTTTGGAGCGTTCGCGCCGGGAGATGCGCGATGAGCTCAAGGGTGTGCGCGAGCAGGTCGCGTCGGCGCGCGAGCAAGCCGCGAAGCTGAGCGCCCAACTCGAAACCTCGGCCGAACAGCTCGCCTCCGCGAAGGACGCCCTCACCCGCGCGACCGAGCACTTCAAGGCCACCGTGCAGGCACCCGGCATCCTCGTCGCCGCACTGCCGGACGTCCCCGACGACGTCACGTCGGTCCGCGCCGCGCTCATGACCTCCGACCGGCGCGGCGCGGGCGAGGCGACGGTGATCACCAAGCTCCAGGCGCTCCAGACGTCACTCGCGGGCAGTCACGACATCGCCGCCGAGCAGCACGTCGGCCTGCTCACCGTCACGGTCACCGGAGAGGAAGGCGCCCGCCCGGTCGCCGTCGCCGCCCGCCGGGTCACCGCGAAGCTGGCCGAACAGCGCGGTTTCCTCGACGAGCAGTACCAGAACATCTTCGCCGACTACCTGATCCGCGACCTCGCCGAGTGGCTGCGCGGGCAGATCGCGGTCGCCGAGGACCTGTGCAAGCGGATGAACGAGGTGCTCGGCAAGGCCCGCTCGAGCCAGGGCGTGCACGTGAAGCTGGCGTGGAAGCCGTCGGCGGCGTTGGAGGAGGACACGCGCGACGCGTTGGCGCTGGTCCGCCTGCCCTACGCGGAACGGGACCCCGAGCAGGACGCCACGCTGCGCCGCGTGTTCACCGAACGCATCGAAGCCGAACGTGACGCGCACACCGGCAACTACGCCGAGATCCTGTCCCGCGCCCTCGACTACCGCACGTGGCACCAGTTCACCGTCACGGTCGCCGACACCGGCCCGGACGGCAACCCGCGCGAACGCCGGTTGCGCCAGCTGTCGTCCGGCGAGACGCGGCTCATCTCGTACGTGACGTTGTTCGCGGCGGCGGCGTCGTTCTACGACGCGGTCAGCGGCGAGTTCGAACCGCTGCGGCTGGTGCTGCTGGACGAGGCGTTCGAGCGGCTGGACGACCCCACGATCGCCCGCATGCTCGGCCTGCTGGTGGACCTCGACATGGACTGGGTGATCACCTGGCCGAGCGGCTGGGGCGTGTCCGACAAGATCCCGCGCATGCACATCTACGACGTGCTGCGGCCCAAGAACGGGCGTGGTGTGGCGTGCACGCAGACCACGTGGGACGGCGCGGCGCTGGACCGGGTCGACCCCTAGTGCCGCGACCGGTGGCCTTCGCCCCGTGTTCCGCCGGTCAGATGGGTGGATCGGGGTGCCGGCCCCACGTCCTCATCCTGGTCGGATGGGGGCGTGGGGCCGGTGCCCCGAGGCGCCCCGCTGGGCGCCGGAAGACGAGGTGAAGGCTGCCGGTCGCGGCACTAACTCACACAGGCGACCTGCCGGGCGTCGCGGTGCGCCTGGGCCACGACCATCAGGGCGTCGAGCGCGTCACGGGTGCGCAGCAGCTCTTCGATGTGGGCGGAGAGCCGCTCGCGTTCCTTGGCCATGCGCTCCATCGCGGCGTCGGAGTTCTCGTCGCTGGGCGAGTCGAGGCACGGCAGCAGTTCGGTGATGGTGCGGCTGGACAGTCCGGCCGCGTACAGGCGCTGCACGAACGCGACCCGCTCGACATCGCCCTCCGTGTACAGCCGCTGCCCGCCGGCGCTGCGAGTGCTGCGGAGCAGACCCTGCTCCTCGTAGTACCGCAGCGAACGAACGCTGACCCCGGCCCGCGCCGCGAGCTCGCCGATCCGCATCTCACCCTCCCCGCTGTGACCCTGGCCGCACGACTTGCCTCTCACATTGACGTCAGGTTTTAGCGTACTCGTCGGTCCCTCAAGGGCCTCGACCAGTACGAAGGAGTCCGGCATGACCACGCTGTTCGACCGCTACCGCCTCGGGAACCTGGACCTGCCCAACCGGGTCGTGATGGCCCCGATGTCGCGGGTCCGGGCCGCGGCCGGTGGCCTCGCGACCCCGTCGATGGCGGCCTACTACGCCCAGCGCGCCACCGCCGGGTTGATCGTCTCCGAGGGGGTGCAGCCCAGCCTGGTCGGGCAGTCCAACCCGGGCACGCCGGGCCTGCACACCGACGAGCAGGTGGCCTCCTGGCGGCCCGTCACCGACGCCGTGCACGCCAACGGTGGGCGTATCTTCGCCCAGATCATGCACGGCGGCCGGGTCTCGCACCCCGACACCACCGGTTTCCAGCCGGTCGGGCCGTCCGCCGTCGCCGCCGTGGGGGACGTGTTCACCCCGAACGGACCGCAGCCCACACCGATCCCTCGCGCCCTGGCCACCTCCGAGGTGCCCGAGCACGCCCGCTCGTACGCCGACGCCGCCCGGCGTGCCGTCGAAGCCGGGTTCGACGGCGTCGAACTGCACGGCGCGAACGGCTACCTGATCTCGCAGTTCCTGTCGTCCAACGCGAACCTGCGCACCGACTCCTACGGCGGTCCGATCGTCAACCGCATCCGGTTCGCCGTCGAGGCGGTCGCCGCCACGGTGGACGCCGTCGGCGCGGCCCGCACCGGGATCAGGCTGTCGCCCGGCGGCACGTTCTGGGGCGTCGAGGAGACCGAGGTGCCGCAGCTGTACGCGGCCCTGCTCGCGGAACTCGCCCGCTTCGACCTCGCCTACGTGCACCTGGAGGCGACGGCCGACGAGGAGGTGCTGATCGGGCTGCGCCGCGCGTGGCCGGGCACCCTGGTCATGAACCCGGTGGTGCCGATGGGCCCGGAGCAGACCGACCGGACCGCCGCCGACCACTGGCTCGACCTGGGCGCGGAGCTGATCAGCTTCGGCCGTGCCTTCATCGCCAACCCCGACCTGGTGGAACGGCTCCGCGGGGACCTGCCGATCGCGCCCGTCGACCCGGACACGTACTACCAGGGCGGTGACGCGGGCTACCTGACCTACCCGGCCTACCAGTACGCCGCCTGACCAGGGCAGTGGTGCGTTCCCGGCCGGGAATCCACACCAGCTAGACCACGGGGCTGGGCGTGCGGCGGCGCACACCGCCCGCGGCCAGGAAGTCGGCCACCGGCAGCGTCGCCGCACCCAGTGCGACCGATTCGGGCCCCAGCTCGCACAGGGTGATCGACGCCTGCTCGAACGGTCGGTGCAGGGCGTGGCGGGAGGCCTGGGTGCGCACGTCGTCCAGGATCCGCGCGCCCAGCAGCAGCCCGGCCCAGCCGCCGAGGATCACCTGCGACGGGTTGAACAGGTTGATCAGGTTCGCGATGCCGAGCCCGGCGTAGCGGGCGGTCTCGGCGAGGACGTCCCGCGCGGCACGCGAACCGTCCGCGACGAGCGCCGCCAACGCCGCCTCCTGCTCGGCCGGCACGTCGGCCTTCACCGCGCGGTACCGGTCGACCACGGCCGACGCGCCGATGTACGCCTCCAGGCACCCGTGCGCACCGCACCGGCACGGGCGGCCGTCCAGCGCGACCGTGGTGTGACCCCACTCCCCCGCGCCGCCCGACGAACCGCGGTAGAGCACGCCACCGGTGATGACGCTCGCGCCGACACCCGACCCGATCAACGCGACCACCGCGTCACCCGTGCCGCGGCCCGCGCCGAACCACACCTCGGCCTGCCCCAACGTGTTCGCACCGTTGTCCAGGAACAACGGCAGGTCGGTGCCGGTCCGCAACAGCTGCTCCAGCGCGACGCCGTGCCAGCCGACGGTCTGCGCGTACACCCGGCCGCGCTCGACCTGCCCGGGCACACCGATGCCGACCCCGAGCACGTCACCCACCCCGCTCGCGGCGAGGCACCGGTCGAGCCCTTCGAGGACCCGCCGCGCCACGTCGTCGACCGAGTGGACGTCCGGCTCCATCGGGAACGTCGCCTCCGCCAGCCGCTGCAACGTCAGGTCGAACACCTCGACCAGCACGTGCGTCTCACCGACGTCGACACCCACCACC
Organism: Saccharothrix sp. CB00851; assembly: GCF_001905065.1. NCBI lineage: Bacteria > Bacillati > Actinomycetota > Actinomycetes > Pseudonocardiales > Pseudonocardiaceae > Saccharothrix > Saccharothrix sp. CB00851. The sequence goes on along the minus strand of NZ_LWLC01000034.1, from coordinate 392,051 downwards.
GCCGCGTGCGCCGGGTCGACCCGCAGCAGCACGCGGGGCCGCCCGCCGTCCGAGTCGACCTGCCCGGCCTCGACCACCACGCCGTCGGCGATGAGCTCGGCGACCACGTTGCTGACCGATGCCTGGCTGAGCCCGGTGACGCCCGCGAGTTCCTGCCGGCTGCGCGGTTGGTCGAAGTACAGCGCGCGCAGCACCCGTGCCCGGTTGCCGGCACGCAGGTCGCGCACGGTCAGTCTGCGGTGCACGGCGACCCCCATCGGGCGAGTAGGACCACGGCCGCCACACGGGCGTGTCGAAGCCCCGACGTTAGTCGGTGACGATCCGCTTGGTGTCCCATTTGCCGTGCGCTTCCAGCAGTTTTCGCCCGATGCGGGCCACCCCCGGGAGGTCGCGATCACTCAGCGGCTTCGCCTGCCGCCGCCCAGGACTGGATCATCCGGTAGGCGATGGAGGCGCCCGGCGCGAGCAGCAGGTCCGGCACGCTGCCCGGCTCGGCGAGCGCCTGCCGCACGTCGGCCCGGCTGACCCACTTGGCCTGCGCGATCTCACCGTCCGCCGGCCGCAGCGGCTCGGTCGGGTCGGCCACCGCCTCGAACCCCACCATCAACGACCGCGGGAACGGCCACGGCTGGCTGCCCAGGTAGCGGATGCGGCCGACCTCGACGCCGACCTCCTCCACGATCTCCCGCGCCACGCACGCCTCCAGCGACTCGCCCGCCTCGACGAACCCGGCCAGCACCGAGTACCGCCCCTCGGGCCACCCGGCGCCACGGGCGAGCAGCACCTGGTCGGCGCCGTCGTGCACCAGGCAGATCACGGCGGCGTCCGTGCGCGGGTACTCCTCGTTCCCGCACTGCTCGCACACCCGCGCCCAGCCGGACTTGATCGACTCCGTCCCCCCGCCGCACACCGCGCAGAACTTCGCCGACCGGTGCCAGTGGAACAACGCGACCGCCGACGTGAACAGGCCCGCGCCGGTGTCGTCCAGCAGCGCGCCGCACGCCCGCAGGTCGAGCCACTGCGGTTCGTCGGTCAGCTCCGGCCGCATCCAGGCCCGGCCGGACGGCGCGCTGACGTCCGTCTCGTCCTCGGTCAGCGGAACCGCCCAGTACGCCACGCCGTCCTGCTCGCCGAGCAGCACCGCCGTGTCCGGCGGGCCGTCGCCGAACTCGGTGGCGGGGCGGTCGACCAGGCGCGAAGCCCGGTCGGCCACCAACGTGCGGCCGTGCGCGTCCACAGTGAGGACGCGCGCCTTCGGCCACAACTGCGCGATGCGCTCGGCGTCGCCCCGCAACGGCTCGTGCCGGTCCACCGCGAACCGCGACAGCGCGGGCAGTTCCACCAACTCGAAGCTCACGGCAGGATGACACCGCCCAGCGCCCGGAGCTGCGGGGTCAGCAGTTCCGCGTCGCCCACCAGCACGCCGGTGAACGCCGTCGGCGCGAAGAACTCCAACGCCACCTCGGTGACCTGCTCGACGGTGACCTCCGCCAGCCGACCGGGGTGCCCGGTGAACCACTCCACGTCCAGGCCGAGCCCGGCGAGGTTCATCAGGAACGACGCCAGCCCGCCCTGCGACGACGTCGCGGTCAGCAGCGACCCGATCGCGTACCGGCGCGCGGTGTCCACCTCGGACTCCGTCGGCGGCACCAGACCCAGCTTGCCCAGCTCGTAGCGGGTCTCCAGCAGCGCCGCCGCGGTCACCTCGCTCGCCGTGTCGGCGTCCACCAGCAGCGTCGCGCCGCCCGGCGTGAACTCCGGGTGCGACCGCGCGCTGTAGGTGTAGCCCTTGTCCTCGCGGATGTTCTCGACCAGCCGGGACGAGAAGAACCCGCCGAACACCAGGTTCGCCAGCTGCAACGCCGGGTAGCGGGGGTCGGTGCGCTCCAGGCCGCGCCCGGCGAGCCGGATCTGCGACTGCACGGCGCCGGGACGGTGCACGAACAGCACGTCACCACCCCGCACGGGCGGCATCGGCGACAACGCCACCGCGGTGCCCTCGCCGGTCCAGCCGCCCAGCGCTTCCTCGACCGCGCGCACCGCCGCGTCCGGCGCCACGTCGCCGACCACGACGATCACCGACCCGCGCGGCAGCACGGCCGACGAGTGCAGCGCCAGCACGTCGTCCCGCGTCACCGCCGCGACCTCGTCCGCCTCGGGCATCTCCTTGGCGAACGGGTGGTCGCCGTACAGGTGGCGCTGCAACGCCTCCCGCGCGATCACGTTCGGCTGCGACCGCGCCAACCGGATCCGCTCCACCAGCCGCGCGCGTTCCCGCTCGACCTCGTCGGCCGGGTAGGTCGCGCCGGTCAGCACGTCCCGCAGCACGTCCAGCACCGTGCCGAAACCGGACACCAGGGCGTTGCCGGACAGCGCCAGCCGCTCCGGGTCGACCACCGCGTCCAGCTCGCCGCCGACCAGCGCCAGCTCGGTGTCCACGTCCACCCGGCTGCGGGTGGCGGTGCCGGTGAGGATCGTGTTCGCCAGCACCTCGGCGCGCGCCGCGTGCGTCGAGCCGACGCTGCTCGACGCCGGGTCGCCGAACGGGATCCGCAGCCGCACCTCCACCAGCGGCACCGACGACCGGCGCACCGCCAGCACCCTCAGGCCGTTGGCCAGCGTCGTGTCGACCGTGTCCAGGTCGGCCGCCGCCCGCTGCTCGCCCAACTCCGGGAACGGGCGAGGCCCTAGCTCCGTACGGCCGATCTCCTCGGCGCTGCGGTGCTTGGTCGGGGCGCTCACTCGGTACCTCCGTCGGCGGGGTTGAGGATCAGGACGGCGCGCGAGTCCGGCCGCAGCGCCTTGGCCGCCGCGGCGACCTCGTCGGTGGTGATGCCGGCCAGCTTGTCCGGCAGCTCGTACAGCAGCTCGGCCCGCCCGTACAGCAGCTCGGCCGACCCGAGGCCCAGCGTCCGGCTGGTGAGCCGGTCGTGCTCGCGGTGCATGGTCGACACCCAGCGCGCGACGACCTTCGCCAGCTCCTGCTCCGTCGGCCCTTCCTCGGCCAACCGCAGCAGCTCCTCGTCCACCGCCCCGAGCACCTGCTCGGAGGTGACCTCCGGCGGGTGGATTGCGGTGATGCTGAACGTGTCCGGGTCGCGCGCCTCCAGCGGCCCGAACAGACCGCACCCCGCACCCACGTCGACCACGATCGCGTCACGGTGCACCAGCCGCTGCTGCAGCCGCGACCCGTCGCCGTCGGTGAGCACACCGGCCAGGACCAGGTAGGCGAGGTAGCCCTCGACCTCGTTCACCGGGTCCGGGATCCGGTAGCCCACGGCGATGGCGGGCATCGGCGCGTGCTTGTCGGTGTGCTCGGCGCGCAGCTCGCCCTTCGGCGCGGCCTCGGCGAACGACGGCCGGACCGGCACCGGACGGGCGGGCACGTCACCGAAGTGCTTCTCGACGAGCGCCTTCGCCCCCTCGGGGTCGAAGTCGCCCGCCACCGTCAGCACGGCGTTGCCCGGCGCGTAGTAGGTGTCGAAGAACGCGGCGCAATCGTCCACGGTGGCGTTCTCCAGGTCGGTGAAGTCGCCGTAGCCGTTGTGCGCGTTGGGGAACGTCTGGAACAGGACCGGCGGCAGGAGGATCCACGGGAACCCCCCGTACGGTCGGTTGAGCACGTTGAGCCTGATCTCCTCCTTCACCACGTCGATCTGGTTGCGCAGGTTCTCCTCGGTGATCTTCGGCGCCCGCATGCGGTCCGCCTCGAGGAACAGAGCCCGCTCCAGTGCCGCCGACGGCAGCACCTCGTAGTAGTCGGTGTAGTCGGGGTGCGTCGACCCGTTGAACGTGCCGCCCGAGGACTGCACGTGCCGGAAGTGGGCCAGCTTCTCCAAGCTCTCACTGCCCTGGAACATGAGGTGCTCGAAGAGGTGCGCGAACCCCGTCCGCCCCTCGGGCTCGGAGCGGAAGCCGACGTCGTAGTGCACGCTCACCCCGACGACCGGGGCGCTGCGGTCGGGTGCGAGCACCACCCGCAGACCGTTGGGAAGCGTGAACCTGTGCAGTTCGGGTAGCGCCATGAACGCAGCCTACGGGTTCACACCACTGCCCAGCCCGATGGTCGCCCACCCATCCGGGCGTGCCGCTACGCCCAGCGCGAACCGACCGGGTTCGGACCGGCCGACCAGCGGCTCGACGGCCGATCCGGGACCGGGCACACGCCCGCACCGGTCCGGACCACCGCCTGTCTCAGCAGGCCGACCACCCGGTGGAGCCGGCGCGTGTGGACAGCGGGATGACTTCGGCCCTGCCCCCTCGAACCTTCGCCCGCCGCCCTCGGGTCCGTGTTCGTGGGATGCGTCCATGGTCGAACTGCTGTTCGAGGTAGCGCAAGATCACTTTCGGGTGAAACGCGGGGACCGCGGGTCAGCCGCGCAGCGACCTCAGGTGCCCCGCCTGCGCCAGCACACCGTCGACCGCACCGAGGAACGCCGGGAACCGCTGCGCGAATCGCCGCAGGTCACCGCCCTGCTCGGCCTCGCCGAACCAGTACAGCCCCGGCCGCGTGCCGGCGAACGTGGCCAGCCACCGCTCCGTCTCCCCCAACACCACCGCGTACGGCAGCGACCGCGAGAACACCATCTCCCGGTCGGACTCCGGGATGTCCTGCGGAGTGGCCGTGTGCAGGTACCCGCGCAACCCGCGCACGTGCTCCAACAAGGCGCTGCCGCGCTTGGTCCGCGCGGGCATCGACCGCGCACCCACCGCCAACGCCACCCCGGCCACCACGACCACCAGCCCGAACAGCGCCGCGCCTCCGACCAGCGCCAACACCACCGTCAGCGCCGCGCCCAGCACACCGACCCCGACCCCGACCCACCACCAGAGGCTGCGCTCGGCGTCCGGCCGGCGGGCGAACCAGTTCTTCGCCACCACGTCGGCGTACAACGCGTCCCGCACCCGGGACAGGTCGATCCGCCTGCCCCTCAGCTCGGACAACGTCACGACGTCCACACCATCGGGCAACAAGGCCTCGTACACCGCGCGCTCGTACCCCGACAGCGCCGAATCGGCCGGGTTGCGCCGCACGAACCGCCAGTCGTGCCCGTCCACCTCTTCGATCCACACGTAGTTGCGCACCGCGAGGTCCACGATCGTCGCGGTCACGTCCACCACGTCCACGTGCTCGTCCACCACGGTGCCGACCTGGCCGGGCAGCACTCCGTCCGGCGAGGCGAACACCATCCGCCCCGAACCGTCCGTGACCAGCATGTTCACCGGCCCGACCTCACCGGCCAAGGCCCGCGCGTCCCGCCCCCGCAGGTACCACAACAACAACCCGCCGCACAGCAGCAGCACGACCAGCCCACCGAGCCCCGCGCCGGTCAACGGCGTCAACGCGAACGCCGCCGCCAACCCGGACGTCTCCTCGACCCGCGCGTTGGCCGGCGCCGCGCCCTCCTGCAACCCGACCGCCACGTCGACCCGCTCACCGGCGGCCAGGCCGATCTCGGTGGCCCGCACACCGCGCCCGTCGCCGAGGTCCGCGCTGGTGCACGGCTTCGAGGTGCCCGGTTCGCCGGCCAGGCAGTTCACCGACCTGGGCGCGTCCGGCGTGATCACGGAGACCTTCACCGAGTCGAGCGCGGTGTCCCAGCCGCTCGCGGGCTGCCACCGCAGCTCCAGCGTGTCGCCGATCTTCGCGACGGTGCCGATCACCGAGTACCGGACGGTGGACGTGCCGGGTCGGAGTGCGATCGTCAGCTCGTCGTCCGATGCTGAAGCCGTGCCCTCGCCCTCCACGGTCACGTCGGCGACCTGGAACACCCGGTCGCGCTCGGCGGACACGGGCACCCGCAGCGGAACGACCCGCGTGGCCGTCCCGCCGTCGGGGACGGTGACCACCTCGGTCACGGTCAGCCTGCCGTCGCGCTCCAACTTGAGCCGCACGTCCGCGCCGACCGTCCCGGGCAGTCCGGCCGTGCCGCTCGGCTGCGCCGACGCCGTGCCGACGCCCGTGCACAGCGCGACCGCGCACAGTGCCGCCGCTCCCCAGTTTTTCAACACGGCCGCGGAGAATAGCGGAGTTCCCCTAAGCTCTTGTGCTGATTCGGGCATCCGCGATATGGGGGACCACCAGCGATGACGCAACCACCGCCGCCGGGTGGCTGGCCACCGCCACGACCGGTTGGGCCACCGCCGATGCCCGCACCGCTGCACCAGCAGCAGCCCCCGGCCCAGCCTCAACCTCAGCCGACCCGTCAGTGGCCGACGCAGCAGCCGCCGCCTCCGACCGGGCCGCAACCGCAGCAGCCCCAGCAGTTCCAGCAGCCTCCCCAGTGGCCCGGGCAGGCGCCCGCGATGCCGCAGCCGCCACCGGCGAACTGGGGGCCGCCGGCCGGACCGCCGCCGAACTGGGGCCCGGCGCCGATGCCCTACCCGCCGCTGCCGCGGCAGAAGAGCAAGGGCCCGCTGGTGGCGGTGCTGGTCGTCGGCTTCCTCGTGCTCGGCGTCGCCACGATCGGCATCGTGGCCGCGACCAGCGGCAGCAAAGAGGCGAGCGATTCGGGCAACGCCGGGTACGCGAGCTACACGTACACGCCCGAACCCACCACCACGACCACCACGACGACGACCACGTCCAAGGCGAGCACCAGCAGGCGGTCCACGCCGACCAGCACGCAGAAGGCGGGCCCCAAGGCCTCCATCACGCTGGGCGACAACCCGATCCACGCCGCCGGCCTCGGCGCGTTCAACATCGACGGCTGCCCCCTGCCGGCGATGGACTACTCGCCCGCCGGCCAGGACCGGTTCCTGCGCGCCGCGCTGCCGTGCATCGAGGCGATGTGGAAGCCGTCGTTCGAGCGCGCGAACCTGCCCTACCAGCCGGTCGAGCTGGTCATGGTGACGTCCCAGATCACCAACACGTGCGGCAACATGGGCCCGGACCGCACCGCCATGTACTGCGACGGCACGATCTACTGGACGCCGAACCACTACGCCAACGAGCAGGGCTCGGCGAACCCCAACCACCCGGGCAAGTACCTGGGGCAGCTCGCGCACGAGTACGGCCACCACATCCAGTGGCTGTCCGGCATCCTGCGCGCGTCCAGCCAGGCGCAGTACGAGAAGGGCGGCTGGGACACCCCCGAGGGCCTCGACCTGAACCGGCGCAAGGAGCTGCAGGCCACGTGCTTCGGCGGGATGACGCTGGCGCCGCTGTCGCACGGCGCCGTGCCCGGTGACGTCATCTCGGTGGCGCTGACCGACGCGGGTAACCGGGGCGACTACCCGATCTACCCCAACCGGGACCACGGTGCGCCGGAGAAGAACGCGGCGTGGGTCAACCACGGGTTCAAAAACAACGAGACCAGCGCGTGCAACACTTGGGTAGCGAGCGCGGCGGACGTCAGCTGACCCGACTGGAGGACCGTGCACACGCCCGAGGAGACCAAGAACAACCCGATCGTCCTCATCGGCGTGTTCTCGTTGATCGTGTTGTGCGTACTGGGCTTGGGCGGCATCACTCAGCTGGAAACGTCCCGGCGGATCAACGGCCACGCGGTGGCCGCGCCCGGTGTGCGGGTCGTGCAGCCGTCGGAGACCGAGGCACCTCGGCCGCGGGCCGTGCACCGACTGGCCGACCACCCGCTGCTCACCGCGCCCGTTCGACTGCCCGCCGTGACGTGCGCGTTGCCGGGGTTCGGGGTGTCGGACGCGGAGCTGTCGGCGTACTACAAGGCCGGGGTGGTGTGCCTGGACCAGGCGTGGCGGCCCGCGCTGGAGCAGGCGAACCTGCCGTTCGACCCGCCCGCGCTGGACACGTCGCCGGACCTGGTCGAGGGACCGTGCGGCTCGGCGCCCGCGGAGAGCGAGGCGGTCGCGTACTACTGCGGGCGCAACAGGACCATCTACATGCCCACGCGGCGGCTGCGCGACAACGGTGGCGGTGAGCGCGCCGGGTCGCACCTGGCGACATTGGCGCACGAGTACGGGCACCACGTGCAGGCGTTGTCGGGGATGCTGCGCGCGGCGGACAGCAAGATCGTTTCGGCCGGTGAGCAGACGCCGGCGGGGCTGGAGATGTCGCGGCGGATCGAGCTGCAGGCCAACTGCTTCGCCGGGATGTTCCTGGTGGCGGCGTCCGAGTCGATCGGGACGGGGCTCGCGCGGGAAGCGGCGGACGACTTCCAGTACGCCATGGAGGAGCCGCCGGAGAAGAACGCCCACGGCAGCCCGGAGAACCAGTCCGAGTGGGCGTCGCTCGGGTTCACCACGGGTGAGACGTCGTCGTGCAACACCTACGCGGCTTCGGCGGAGGCCGTGGGCTGAGAGCGCCTGGTCAGCAGGTAGGCGTAGAGGCCGCCGGCGAGGCCGCTCAGGCACATCAGCAACGTGGTCAGCCGGACGTCGAACGGCATGCCCTGGGGTGTGCTGGCGGCGGCTTGGACGGTGAACTCGCCGCTGGTGTCGGCGGGCAGGACCACTTCCACGACCTCGTCCCGCTGGTGGCCGCAGCCGTCGAGCTTCGCGGTGTGCGTCCGGTCACCGATCGTCAGTTCGACCCGGTCGTAGGCCTCCGCGTCACCGCAGGAGGCGGGTGCGACGACGGTGGCGGTGGCCCGGCGGACCTCGGTGGACGTGCGCGGCCACCACAACGCGACCGCTGCCGCGACGGCTGTCAGCCCCACGACCAGCAGCACCAGCGCCCACCTGACCGGGCTTCGCGGAACCGCCACAGCGTGGATGGTCGCAGACGGGGTGGCCGGTTGTCGTGGGGGCGGAGGCCGTCCGCCGCCCGCTCAAACATCACTCGATCGTGATCTTGCCCACCCTCGAACTGCTGTTCGATACTGATCTCACGGCTCACACCACGCCCACCCGCCCAGTACTCGTCCACATCGGATTCCGATCCCGCAGGCCCACCGGCCGTCGATCACCGCACGTCGACCCGAGGTGCCCGCGGGGTCCACGGACGGCCGGTCTCTCCCTTCCGCGCCCACGTCGGGGGAGACCGGCCCACAACACTCAGTCCACAACGCCGACCCGCACGGTCGGTCGGTGGGGGCGGTTGCACCGGTCACACGGTCGGCGGGTCAGCCGCCCGCACGATCGGTGGGTCGGTGGATCGGATCGGTGGCTCGGCTGGCCGGTTGCACAGTCGGTCGGCGGGGTCGCTGGGTCGGCGGGGTTGCTGGGTCGGCGGGTCGGTCGCCGCCCGCACGGTCGGTCGGCGGGCGCATGGCCGGTGGGTCGGTCGGTGGCCGGTGGGTCGGTCGCACGGCCGGTTCGTCGGTCCGCCGGTCGGTCCGCCGGTCGGTCCGCCGGTCGGTCCGCCGGTCGGTCCGCCGGTCGGTCGGCTGGCCGCCGGCCGGCCAACTGGCTGGCCGCATGGTCGGTCGGTTGCCCGGACGGTCGGTCGCGCCGCGGCTGAAGGGTGATCGGCGGCGGTGGGTGTGGGTGAGGGGAAGTCGGTTTGGTCAGGCTTGTCGCGGCTTCACCGCCGCGGCAGGCGACGCGACGCAGAATATGGAGGTGTCGACTGCTGCCAGGGTGCTGGTGATCGAGGACGCGGAGGCGATCGCGGCCGCCGTGAGTTCCGCCTTGCGGGATGCGGGTTACCAGGTGCAGGTCCGGCCGGACGGTCGTGACCTGGAGGGCGAGCTGGTCCGGTTCCGGCCGGATTTGGTGGTGCTCGACGTGATGCTGCCCGGTCGGGACGGCTTCATGCTGCTGGACGTCATCCGGCGGGCGTGCGGTGCCGGGGTGGTGATGCTGACCGCCCGGGACGGTGTGTCCGACCGGCTGCGCGGGCTCGACCGGGGCGCGGATGACTACGTGGTGAAGCCGTTCGTGCTGGCCGAGTTGGTCGCCCGGGTGAGCGCGGTGCTGCGGCGGCTGGGGCGGACACCGTCCACCGTCCAGATCGGCGACCTCGTGGTCGACGCCGACTCGGCGGTGGTGCTGCGGGGCGACGTACCGGTCGAGCTGACCGCCACCGAACTGCGCCTCCTGCGGTACCTGGCCGCGCAGAGGGGGCGGGTGGTCGGCAAGACGCAGATCCTCACCGCGGTCTGGGGTTACGAGGACTACGACCCCAACCTGGTCGAGGTGCACGTCAGCGCCCTGCGCCGGAAGTTGGAGGAGCACGGTCCGCGGTTGCTGCACACCGTGCGGGGGCTCGGTTACGTGCTGCGGGCGGACGAGACGTGAGCCTGCGGACCGTCTCGCTGCGGCGGCGGGTCACGCTCTCCGCGATCGGTGTGCTCGCCGTGGTGCTGATCGGGGTCGTGTTGTCGGTGGACGGGCTGTTCGCGGCGCAGTCCAAGCGGGACGTCGACACCGCGCTGCTGGAGAAGGCGCGGGTGGCGCAGCAGTTGGTCAAGCAGCGGGTGCGCGGGGCCGACCTGGTGGACCGGCTGGAAGGCCGGGGCGTGGAGGTCCGGCTGGTCATGCCGGACGGGACGGTGCTCGGGAACGCGCCGAACGAGGAGGTGGCGAACGAAGTCAGCAGGCAGTTGAGCGATGGGTCGACGATCACCGTGTACGCCGAGTCGTCGGTCATCACGGTGGCGCAGACCAGGCTGCGGCGGTTGCTGCTGCTGGCCGGGTTCGGTGCGCTGGCGGTGACGGCCGGGGCGATGGTGTTGACGGTCCGGCGTGCGCTGGCGCCCTTGGACGCCATGACCACGCTGGCCCGGTCGATCGCGCGCGGCAACCGGGGCTACCGGCTCAACCCGTCGCGGGCGGACAACGAACTCGGTCGCACGGCTGCCGCGTTCGACGACATGTTGGACTCGTTGGAGGGATCGGAGGAGCGGACGAAGCGGTTCGTGGCCGACGCGGCGCACGAGTTGCGGACACCCATCGCGGGCGTGCAGGCGGTCGCGGAGGCGTTGATGCAGACGGCCGGCGCCGAGGAGCGGGAGCGGTTGAACCTGCTGCTGGTGCGGGAGTCGCGGCGGGCCGGGCGACTGGTGGATGACCTGCTGGCGTTGGCGCGCATCGAGGCCGGTCTCGAACTGCACCGGGAACGGGTCGACCTGCTCGCGTTGGCCGAGGCCGAGGTGGGGCGGACGCAGCTGCTCGCGCCGGACTTCGACATCGCCGCCGAGGGTGAGCCCGCGTTCGTCCGAGGCGACCCGCAGCGGTTGGCGCAGGTGTTGGCGAACCTGGCCGACAACGCCCGCCAGGCCACCGGCCTGTCGGGTCGGGTCAGGCTGCGCGTGTCACAGGAGGGCGGCTTCGCGGTGCTCGTCGTGTCCGACAACGGTCCGGGCGTGCCGGCGGAGGACCGGGAACGCATCTTCGACCGGCTGGTGCGGCTGGACGAGGCGAGGGACCAGCGTTCCGGCGGGTCGGGCCTCGGCCTGCCGATCGCCCGCGGCGTGGTACGGGCACACGGCGGCGAACTGTCGTGCATCGCACCCGGGCAAGACCGTGCAATCGCCGACCCACCCGACGACCCCCGCCCAGCCACCGACCCCGGCCACCGCACAGCTACCGGCACATCCGACGACCCCCGGCCGGCCGCGAACGCAGGACAACAGCGCGCAGTCGCGGACTCGCCCGACGACCCCCGCCCAGCCACCAACCCCGGCCACCGCACAGCTACCGGCGCATCCGACGACCCCCGGCCGGCCGCGATCACAGGACAGCACCGTGCGGTCGCCGACCTGCCCGACGACCCCCACCCGGCGGCGACCGCGCGACAACACCACGCGATCGCCGACGACCGCTGGCCGGCGGCGGACCCGGTTGGCGGGAGTGCTGCGCCGGAGGTGGCCGGGGAGGGCGACTCCGCCGTGGAGTTGCAGGGCGGGGGCGTCTCGCGGCCGGAGGGGGTGTCCGAGACGTCCGGGCGGGGTGGTGCGGAGGTGTCGGGGGCCGTGTTCGAGGTGCGGATTCCGTTGGCCGGTGAGTGGCCCGGTGAGCGGGGTCAGTCTTTCGGTGGGGTGACCTTCTTGACGTAGAGGAGGCGGTCGCCCGCTTCCACGGCGTCGGCTTCCGGGGCGTCGACCCGGTACAGGGTGCCGTCGCGCACGACGCCCAGCACGATGTCCGGCAGGTGGCGGGGGGAACCGCCGATCTCCGACGGCTCGACGTCGCGTTCGGCGATGGCCAGGCCGGCGTCCGGGGTCAGCAGGTCCTCCACCATGTCGACCACGGACGGGGTGGCGGTGGCCATGCCCAGGAGCCTGCCCGCGGTCTCACTGGAGACCACGACCGAGTCCGCGCCGGACTGGCGGAGCAGGTGCTCGTTCTCGCGTTCGCGCACCGACGCCACGATCTGGGCCTTCGGCGCCAGCTCGCGGGCGGTGAGGGTGACCAGGACGGCGGTGTCGTCGCGGTTCGCGGCGACCACGACGGCCCGCGCGCGGGCGACCCCCGCCACGCGCAGCACGTCGTTGCTGGTCCCCGAGCCGTGCACGGTGACCAGGCCGATCGCGGAGGCGGCGTCGAGGGCCTCCTGAGTCGTGTCGACCACGACGATCGAGCCAGGCTCGGCCCCGTCGCCCATGAGGGCGCTGACCGCGGACCGGCCCTTCGTGCCGTACCCGATGACGACCACGTGGTCCCGCACCTTGGTCCTCCACTTCTGGATGCGCAGCGCCTGCCGCGAACGCTCGGTGAGCACTTCGAGGGTCGTACCGACCAGGACGATGAGGAACAGCACCCGCAAGGGTGTGATGACCAGGACGTTGACCAGCCGCGCCGAGGAGCTGGCGGGGGCGATGTCACCGTATCCGGTGGTCGACAGCGACACCGTCGCGTAGTACACGGCGTCCAAGAGGGACAGTCCGTCCCCGTTGACGTCACGGTAGCCGTCGCGGTCGAGGTAGACGATCAGCACGGCGGCCATGAGCGCGGTGAGCGCGCCGATCACCCGTTTGAGGATCGCGCGGACCGGGCTCTGCGCCGCGTCCGGCATCCGGATCACGCCGACGAGCGAGTGGCCGGGCCGGTTGGCCAGCGGTTCGCCCGGACTGGTGCGGCGGATCATGACAACCTCTCCGGGAGTAGTCGCCACAGCAGGGCGGCGGCCTCGGCGCCGCGGAGGAGCAGCGGCACGACGACGCGCTCGTTGGGCGCGTGGATCCGATCATCCGGCAACGTCGCCCCGAGGTACACGACCGGCACGCCGAGCCACCCGTGCAGCAACGCCGCAGGACCGGAGCCACCCGTCCGACTGAACCTGACCGGCTGGTCGAACGCGGCCTGCAGAGCGTCACGCACCGCTCCCACGGTCGGGTGGGAGATGTCCACCGCATAGGGCGGAGCGCCGTCACCGCGCGCGAGGACCTCGGCGTGCAGCCCGGGCGGGGTGTGCTCGGCGACGAACTCGCGCAACGCGTCCGCCACCCGCTCGGGCCGCTGGTCGGGCACGAGCCGGAACGACAGCTTCACCGACGCCCGCGCGGGCACGATCGTCTTCAGCCCCGGCCCGGTGTAGCCGCCGTGGATGCCGTTGACCTCGGCCGTGGGCCGCACCCAGACCCGTTCGAGGGTCGACCAACCGGGTTCACCGGCCAGCCCTTGGGCGCCACCGGCGTTCGCCAGCCACACCGCCTCGTCGAACGGCAGCGCCGCGTAGTCGGCGCGTTCGGCCTCGGTGGGTTCGATCACATCGGCGTAGAAGTCACGCAGCTGAACGCGCCCGTCCGCGTCGTGCAGGGCCGCGACGAGCCGCGCGATGGCCGTCGCCGGGTTCGGCACGCTGCCGCCCGAACGCCCGGAGTGCACGTCCGACGTGCCGCCGGTGAACACGACCTCCGCGCCGTACACCCCGCGCTGCCCCGTGCACACGGTCGGCGCGTCACGCCCGTACAGCGGCGTGTCGGTGAACACCACCAGGTCGCACGCGAGGTCGTCGCGGTGGTCGTCGAGCAGCCGGGTCAGGTGCGGCGAGCCGGACTCCTCCTCGCCCTCCACGAACAGCTTCACCGTCACCGCCGGCTGCGCCGCGCCGGTCGCCGCGAGGTGCGCCCGCAACCCGAGCAGGTGCATCGCGACCTGGCCCTTGTCGTCGCTGGCGCCCCGCCCGAACAGCTCCTCGCCTACCAACGTCGCCTCGAACGGCGGGTGGTGCCACTGCTCCACCGGGTCGACCGGCTGCACGTCGTGGTGGCCGTAGACCAGCACGGTCGGCGCGTCCGGATCGGCGGCGGGCCAGCACGCGTACACGGCGGGCAACGCCGGACCTTCGTCCCAGACCCGCACGTCAGGCCACCCGTCCCGGCGCAACGCGTCGGCCAGCCAGTGCGCGGAGGCGGCCACGTCGCCGTGGTGCGCCGGATCGACGCCGATCGACGGGATGGCCAGCCACTCGCGCAGGCCGATCAGGAAGTCGTCGGCGAACGCGGCCACGGCCGCCCGCTCGGGATGTCCGGGTTCTTCGGGATCACCGCTCACGGTGCGGGAGGATAGCCCCGCGACAACCCTGCGAGCGCCGTGCGGCGGACGACGTGACAGGGTGGTCGCATGGAACCCACTCGTTCCCGTTCCCGGTCGGCGCTCGCGCTGGCCGGGCTGCTCGGCGCCGCGGGTGTCACGCACTTCGCCAAGCCGAAGCCGTACGACGCGATCGTGCCGCGTGCGCTGCCGGGCAAGCCCCGGACCTGGACGTACCTGTCCGGTGCCGCGGAGCTGGCGTTGGCGGCAGCGGTCGCCGTGCCGCGCACGCGGGGCGTGGGAGGGAAGCTGGCGGCCGGGTTCTTCGCGGCGGTGTTCCCGGCCAACGTCAAGATGGCCTACGACTACCGCACGAAGTCACGCAGGGCGAAGGCCATCGCCTACGGCCGGTTGCCGTTGCAGGTGCCGCTGGTCCTGTGGGCCTTGCGCGTGGGGCGCTCAACTCCCTGATCACTCTCGGCAGCGGGTTCGACACCCAGCGCGGCCGAGGGTCTGTCATTGAAACCGAAACCAGTCCTAGGATGCCCGAGTGCAACCGCTCCTCCACCATGCCGCGTCGGCGTTGGGTTGGCGCGGCATCGTCGTGCCCGACGTCGCCGTGCTGGGCCACCAGGTGTCGGCCGTCGTGCGGGTTCGTGCCGACGTGCACGAGTGGCGCAGCGCGAACGGCTGGCCTCCGCAGGCCGACCCGTCGTGGTTCCGCTCGTGGTTCGAGCCGGCCGCGCACGACCGGTTGCCCGTGCCCGCGGTGGAGCTGGTCGGCGTCCTGGTGGGCGAGTCGACGGTCGACCGCGCGTTGCAGTCGTGCGGGACGTTGATGACGCTCGCGCCGTGCTCGGTGGTGCTGCCCGCCGGGCCGCAGGGCACGCAGTCGTGGCCGCTGATCGAGCTGGACTACTACGGCATCGGCGTGGTCGCGGTGGACTCGGCGGGTGCGGCCGAGCTGCTGGTGCCGCCGGAGGACCGGTCGACCGAGTTCGGGCCGTCGCTGTTCGGGCGGTGGCTGCTGGAAGTGCTCTACGACCGGGTGTTGAAGGAAGTGCCCGCGAACGCGCGGGTCAACAGCTAGTGCCGCGGCCCTAGTTCGGGATCGAGCGGATCAGCTCGCGCAGGCCGTCGGCGTCCAGCAGGTCGGCGGGGCGCAGCGTGTGGTCCTGGCGGACGTAGTGGAACGCCGCCCGCACCTTCTCGACCGGGGTGCCGGTCAACGCCGCCCACGCCAGCCGGTAGGCCGCGAGCTGCACCGACAGCGCCGGTAGGCGGTCTTCGTCCGGCACGGCGCCGGTCTTCCAGTCGACCACGGTCCAGCCGCCGTCGTCGTCGGCGAACACGGCGTCCATCCGGCCGCGCACGGACAGCCCGTCGATCTCCGCTTCGAACGGCACCTCGACGTCGTGCGGGACGCGGTCGGCCCAGGCGCTGGCCAGGAACGCCTCCTGCAGGCGGGTGAGGTCGGCGTCCGGTGCGGCGCCCTCGTCGGCGGCGCCGGGCAGTTCGTCCAGGTCGAACAGGCGGCTCGCGCCGAACCGCTGTTCCAGCCAGGTGTGGAACGCCGTGCCGCGGCGGGCCAGCGGGTTGGGCGGGAACGGCAGGGGACGGCGCAGCCGGCGGGCCAGCAGGTCCGGGTCGGCGGCGAGTTCGACCAGCTGGCTGACCGAGAGGTGGTCGGGCAGGACGACGCGTTCCCGGCGGTCGGCCGCGGCGGCGCGTTCGGCGAGGAGCACGTCGACGTCGCGGGACCAGCCTTCCGGGTCCTCGAACGTGGAGTTCGGGGGTCCTGGAGGTTCGACACGCGGGTCCTGGGTGTTCGACTCGCGCGGGTCCTGGTCGTCGGGGGGTGGCTCGAAGTCGAGGGGTTCCGGGGGCAGGTCGTCGTCCGGGGGTTCCGGAGGCAGGTCGGGGTCCGAGGGGAGGGTAAGGGCAGGGGCAGAGGGGAGGACGGGGTCCGGTTCGGCGAGGTGGCGGTCCAGGGCGGTGAGGACCAGTTCGGCGCCCTCGGCCACGGCGGCACGGCGCTTGCCCAGCGGGTCGGTCGGCCACTGGGCCGTCTTCGTCTGCGACGCCAGCGGGTTGGGGTCGTCCTCGGCCGGGCGGGGCGCCCAGTGCGCGATGTCGGCGGGCGGGTGGTCGGCGGCCTGCACCGCCTCCCGGATCTCGGTCAGGAACGCGGACGGCCCCTTCGGCTTGTCGCCCGTCTCGCCCCACCAGTGCCCCGACACCAGCAGGCTGTGCTCGGACCTGGTCAGCGCCACGTACAGCAGCCGCCGCTCCTCCACCAGCCGCCGCTCGTCGAAGTCCTCCTCGTGCCGGACCAGCGCCTCCTCGACCTCCTTGCGGTTGGCGTCGGGCGCGATGCGCAGCTTCGGCAGGTCCTCGGCGTCACCACGCAGGTCGGCGGGCAGCTCGGCCACCGAACGCAGCCAGCTGGACGACTTCTTCCGGCCGGGGAACACGTCCTTGACCACGTGCGGCACGGCGACGATGTGCCACTCCAGGCCCTTCGCCGAGTGCATGGTCAGCACCTGCACCCGGTTCTCGGCGACCTCCACCTCGCCGGGTTCCAACCCGTCCTCGGCCTGCTCGGCGGTGTAGAGGTAGTCCAGCAGCGCGGGCAGGGTGGCCGACGGGCTGGCGGCGGCGAAGTCGTTGACCACGTCGGCGAACGCGTCCAGGTGCGCCCGCCCGACCCCTCCCGGCCGGGCCATCGCCTCGATGTCCAGCAGCAACGTGCGCTCCACGTCCGCGACCAGCTCGGGCAGCGGCTGGTCCAGCCGACGCCGCAGCGCCGACAGCTCCGCGCCCAGCCGCCGGATCCGCCGGTAGCCCTCGGCGGAGTACGCGGTCGGGTCGCCCGGGTCGTCCAACGCGTCGGCGAGACCGGCCTGCTCGGCGTGCTCACCGGGCAACGCGTCGGCGATCACCGCCAGCGGGTCGTTCGCCACGGACTGCCGGCTCGGCGAACCCGCCAGGTCACGCGCCCGCGTCCACAACGCCGCCAGGTCGTACGCCGCGACCCGCCAGCGGGAACCGGTGAGCAGCCGGGCGGCGGCCGTGCCCGCCAAGGGGTCGACCAGCACGCGCAGGGCACTGGTCAGGTCACGGACCTCCGGCTCGTCCAGCAGCCCGCCCAGACCCACGACCTCGACCGGCAGGCCGCGTTCCCGCAGCGCCGCCGCGATGTTCGCCATGTCCGAACGGCGCCGCACCAGCACGGCGGCGGTCGGCGGCTCGTCGCTGGTGTCCAGGTGCTGTTCCCACTGCGCGGCGACGGTGTCGGCGACCCAGTCCAGCTCCTGCCGCACGTCGTCGAACAACGCCACCCGCACGTCACCCGGCCCGGCGCCGTCCCGGGCGCGCAGCTCGTCCACGTCCAAGCCCATGGCGCGCAGCGGCGCGGACACGGCGTTGGCCAGCGCCAGCACCTCCGGCGGGTTGCGGAAGCTGGTGAGCAGGCCGTACTTCTTGGCGGGCGGGAAGTCGTGCACGAACCGGGGCAGGTTCGCCGCCGACGCGCCGCGCCAGCCGTAGATCGCCTGCGCCGGGTCGCCCACCGACGTCACCGGCATCGGCTCGCCCCGCCCGAACAACGACCTCAGCAGCACGCGTTGCGCGTGGCCGGTGTCCTGGTACTCGTCCAGCAGCACGGCGCCGTAGCGCTCACGCTCGCCGCGCACGACCTCCGGGTGCTCGGACGCCAGCCGTGCGGCCAGGGACATCTGGTCGGCGAAGTCCATCGCCGCCTCACGCCGCTTGCGCGCCTGGTAGGCCTCCAGCAGCGGCAGCAGGTTGACGCGCAGGCGTTGGGCGTTGACCACGGCCTTCAGCGACTCGGGCAGCCCGTCGCGCTGCCGTGCGGTCTTCGGCGCGTTCTCGATCACGCCGCACAGCCACTCGGCGTGCGTGCGCAACGCGGTCGGCTCGACCAGGTGCTCCCCCAGCTCGCCGGCCAGCGCGAGCAGGTAGCCGGTGACGGTCGCGGGCACCTTGTCGGTGTCGATGTCCTCGGCCCACGTCGACACCACCCGGTGCGCGAGCTGCCACGCGGCGGTCTCGGTGAGCAGCCGCACGCCCGGTTCCACGGGCAGCCGCAGGCCGTGCTCGCCGACCAGCCGGCCCGCGTACGCGTGGTAGGTCAGGATCACCGGTTCGGTGGTCAGCACGGCGGCCCGCCGTTCGCCGCCGGGGTCGAGCCGGTCCAGCAGGGGCGAGCCGCCGAGCCGGCGCAGCCGCAGCCGCACCCGGTCGGACAGCTGGCGGGCGGCCTTGCGGGTGAACGTCAGACCGAGGACCCGGTCGGGGGTGACGAAGCCGTTGGCGACCAGGTACACCACGCGGGCGGCCATCGTCTCGGTCTTGCCCGCGCCGGCGCCGGCCACGACGAGCGCGGGCGCGGTGGGCGCGGCGACGACGGCGGCCTGCTCGGGGGTGGGCTTGGGCAGGCCGAGCGCCTCGGCGACCTCGAACGGGCTGGCGAGCGCCACCGGCTCACCCGCCACCCGTTCGACCCCGCTCGGCACGACCACGTCCCGCATTCTCCGTGGTCGGGCCCCGGCTGCTTCGGCGACCCGCAGGCGGAAGCCGTATTCGCTGGTCAGACCTGCCTTATTGGCTCACCTGACGGCCGGACGAGTGCACCGGGCAGGTGGTGCGGGCCGGGCAGCGATCACAGTCCGCGTTCTCCGCGGCCCGGTACCGCGGCCCGACGCTCGACCCGGCGGCCAGTTGCACGGCCTCCAGCCACACCCGCACGCCCTGCTCGTCCAGCGGCGCCTGCTCCCGTTCGACGGCACCGGTCTTGCGGTCCTCCTTGGCCACGTACAGCAGCCGCGCGCCGCCCGGGTCGGTGGCCAGGCCGAGGTGCGTGAAGCCGCCCAGCGCCGACGCCAGCTGGTAGACGGCCAGCTGCGGGTGCTCCTGGGCGTCGTTCTTGCTCACCGGGGTCTTGCCGGTCTTGACGTCCACGACGACCGGTCGCCCGTCCCGGTCGGTCTCCAGCCGGTCGACCCGGCCGCGCACGCGCAGCTTCGGGCCGCCGTCCTGCCGGGGGATCTCGACGGAGATCTCCTCCTCGACCGCGACCTGAGTGAGCTGGGAGCGGCTGGAGGCGAGCCAGCCGAGGAACGTGTCGAGCATCCGTTCGACCCGGGTCCGCTCGCGGCGGGAGAACCAGGGCGCGCCCGCGTCCACCGCGGCCCACGCCTCGTCCAGCTTGGCGCGCAGTTCTTTTTCGTCCGCGCCGGTCGCGGCGGCTTGGGCGAGGGCGTGGACGAGGGTGCCGGTGATGGACGCCAGCTCGGCCGGGTCCTGCCCGCCGTGCCGTTCGACGACCCAGCGCAGCGGGCACTTCGCGAGCGTCTCCACGGTGGACGGCGACACGCTCACCGTGTGCTCCTCGGTCCACAGTGGACTCTCCGTGGTGACGTCCGCCAAGCCGTACCAGGAATCGGGGTGCGCCCCGGGCACGCCCGCCGCGGCCAACCTCGCCAGCTGGACGGCCGCGCGCTCACGGCGGTCGGCCGGCTCGTCGTCGGAGCACACGACGCGGCGGAGTTCGCCGACCAGTTCAGCCAGGACCAAGCCGCGCTCGGGGGTGAACGTGGGCCGTTCCGGTTCGCCGGTGGACAGCTCCTCGATCTCGTCCAGGAACCGGGACGGCTGCTCGTCCTCGCCGCGGACGGCGCTGACCAGCAGCGTTCGCCGGGCCCGGCTCGCGGCGACGAGGAGCAGGCGGCGTTCCTCGGCCAGGATGGGCGCGACGGCGGACACCGTCTCGGTCGACACGCCCGCGACCACGTCGACCATGCGTTCCACGCCGAGCAGCGACCCGCGCAGCCGCAGGTCGGGCCAGCTGCCCTCCTGCACGCCCGGCACGGCCACGACCGTCCACTCGCGACCGGCGGCGGCGTGCGCGGTCAGCACCGACACCGCTTCACCGGTGGGTGCCGCGGCGGCCAGCGTGTCGCCGACGATCTCCTGCGCGGCCAGGTAGTCCGCGAAACCCTCGGCGCCCGAACCGGGCAGCCGGTCCACGTACTTCGCGGCGGCCTCGAACAGCGCCACGATCGCGTCCAGGTCCCGGTCGGCCTGCATGCCGACGGTGCCGTGCCGCGCGGACTGCGCCACCCAGCGCGTCTCCAGACCGGTGGTCTGCCACAGCTCCCACAGCACCTGCTCGACCGACAACCCGTCCGCGATCCCCTTGCGCGCCTTGCGGAGCAGGCCGGCGATGCGCCGGGCCGGTTGCACCTCGGCGTCCTCCAGCGCGGCCAACCGGTCGTCCGACTCGATCACCTCGACCAGCAGCTCACCGCTCGGCCGGTCGCGGCCCGCGGCCAGCTCCAGCCGGCGCAGGCCGCGCCGCAACCGCCGCAGCGCCAACGGGTCCGCGCCGCCCAGCGGTGACGACAGCAGCATCGCCGCGGTGTCCTCGTCCAGGCTGCCCGGCACGGCCGCGCACCGCAGCAACGCCAGGAACGGCATCACGGCCGGTTGACGTGCCAGCGGCAGTTCGTCGCGCGGCACGGCCACCGGCACACCCGCCGCGAGCAGGGCGCGTTGCAGGACCGGCAGGGATCTCGTCGCCGAGCGCGCCACGACGGCCATGTGGGACCAGGGGATCTCGTCGATCAGGTGTGCCCGGCGCAGTTGGTCGGCCACCCAGCTCGCCTCCTGCGCGGCGGACGCGAACAGGCGGACCTGGACGTGGCCCGTGCCGTCGACCGGGGAGACGTCGCGGGTCGGTGAGGCGCCGGGCAGGCGGGCGGCCAGGCGACCCACGGCGGCCCGGATCTCCGGCGCCATCCGGTAGCCCGTGGTGAGGACGACCGCGGGGCCGTCCGCTTCGGCCAGCAGCGTGGGATCGGCGCCGCGGAAGGAGAACACGGCTTGGTCGGGGTCGCCCGCCAGGACGAACTCCTGGGCGGACGCGCCGAGGGTGCTGATGAACTCGTACTGGAGCGGGTCGAGGTGCTGGGCGTCGTCCACGAGCAGGTGCCGGACGCGACGTTGTTCGGCGGCCAGCACGTCCGGCTCGGTCTGGAACGCGAGCAGCGCACTGCCGACCAGCTCGGCCGCGTCGAACGACGGCGCGTGCCCCTGGCCGCTGCTGGCCAGCAGGTTGACCTGTTCGTACTGGGTGGCGAACAGACCGGCCGCCACCCACTCCTCGCGGGAGTGCTTGCGGCCCAGCTCGGTCAGGTCCTCCGGGGCGAGGCCGCGTTCGGTGGCGCGCAGCATCAGGTCCCGCAGTTCGTGGGC
This sequence comes from Saccharothrix sp. CB00851, assembly GCF_001905065.1. Lineage (NCBI taxonomy): Bacteria > Bacillati > Actinomycetota > Actinomycetes > Pseudonocardiales > Pseudonocardiaceae > Saccharothrix > Saccharothrix sp. CB00851. Next base: position 370,436 of record NZ_LWLC01000034.1, on the reverse strand, counting down.
GAAGCCCGGGAGGGTGAGGGCGGGCCGGAGGCGTTCGGGCCACTTCGGAGCGCCCATGCTCACGTCACCGGCGAGCAGTTCGCGGACCACGGCGTCCTGTTCGGGACCGGAGAGCAGGCGAGGGGCCGGTTCGCCCTGGTGGACGGCTTGGGCGCGCAGGACCGCGAAGGCGTACGAGTGGACCGTGCGGACCAGGGGTTCCTGCGTGGTCGGCAGGACGCCGTCCGTCCGGGCGCCGGTGAGCAGTCGGGTGATGTGCGCGCGCATCGCCTCGGCCGCGCGCCGGTTGGGGGTGAGGACCAGCACGTTCTCCGGGTGCACGCCGCCGCGCAGCACCCGGTGCGCCACCACCTCGGCCAGCAACGTCGTCTTGCCCGTCCCGGGACCACCCAGGACGCGCAACGGCCCGCCGGCGTGGTCGAACACGGCGCGTGCGGGCGCGTCCCAGTCGCGCCGGGGCTCCTCCTGCCGCACCCGGCGCACCAGCAACGGCGCCCTGTTCACTGCCACGCCGCAGATGGAACCACAGACCCCCGACAGTGTTGGATTGCGCCGCCTCCGGCGTCGCGGGCGAGGTCGCCTGGAAGTCGACCTCGCGGCGAGGGTGCGGAAAGTTGCCCGAACTCACGTGGAAAGCTGTGCGCGTGGACGAAGAGCTGCACGAGATGGTCCGCGAGGTCGTGCGCAAGATCCCGCGCGGCCGGGTCGCGACCTACGGTGACGTCGCCGACATCGCCCGCGCGCCGTCGCCCCGCCTGGTCGGGCAGGTGCTCAACCAGGACGGGCACGACCTGCCGTGGCACCGGGTGCTGCGCGCCAACGGCACGTGCGCGCCCCACATCGCCGACGAGCAGTTGCAGCTGCTGCGCGAAGAGGGCGTGGTGGCCGACAACGGCAAGGTCGACCTGCGCACGTACCGCTGGGAGGACGCGGTCAAGGAGAAGGCGGAGGAGCCTCCCGGCCTGTGGTGAGCCGTGCCTGCACCCGGGCCACCTCGGACGCGACCTCGGGGTCCCGCGTGATCGCGGCGGCCAGTCGCAGCTGCGGCAGCGCCTCGGCGTGCCTGCTCTGCCTGCTGAGCGTGCGGCCGAGCAGCAGGCGCGCGTAGCCGTCGGACGGGTCGAGGTCGACCAAAGTGGTCAGCACGCCCTCGGCCTTGCCCAGCGCGGCCGACTGGAAGTGCGCCAGCGCCAGCTCGGTCAGCACGGTCCGGTCCTGCGGCGCGTGCTCCGCCGCCTCGGCCAGGTACCGCGCCGCGCCGCTCGGGTCGCCGGACGCGCGGAACATGCGGCCCTTGCGCAGCAGCTCCAGGACGTCGGTCATGACAGCTCCTCGTCCGCCGAGGTGACGTGCGGCACGTGCGTGACGCCCAGTCGCCCGGCTTGGAAATCTTCGATGGCCTGCAGGATCTCGGCCCTCGTGTTCATCACGAACGGCCCGTAGCGCGCGACCGGCTCGCGCAGCGGCAGTCCGCCCAGGACCAGCACGTCCCACGTCGTGTCGGCCTGCATCGTGAGCGCGGCCCCGTCGTTCTCGAAGACGGCCAGGCGGCCTTCTTCGAGCGGACGGCGGTCGGTGCCGACCGTGCCGCGACCGGACAGGACGTAGACCATCGCGGTGAAGTCCTCCGGCCACGGGAGCGTGAGGTGGGCGTGCGGGCTGAGGGTGGCGTGCAAATAGGTGATCGGCGTGTGCGTCCGGCCCGGTCCCCGGTAGCCCGCCACGTCGCCCGCGATCACGCGGACCAGCGCGCCACCGTCGTCACTGGACAGCAGCACGGTGTCGGCCGCGTTGATGTCCTGGTAGCGGGGCGGGGTCCACTTGGCGGCCTTCGGCAGGTTGACCCACAGCTGCACGCCGTGGAACAGCCCGCCCTTGGCCACCAGCTCCTGCGACGGCAGCTCGGAGTGCAGGACGCCGGAACCGGCGGTCATCCACTGCGTGCCACCGTTCGTGATCACCCCACCGCCGCCGGTGGAGTCCCGGTGCTCGAACACCCCGTCGATCATGTAGGTGACGGTCTCGAAGCCGCGGTGCGGGTGCCAGGGCGCGCCCTTCGCCTCACCGGGGCCGTACTCGACGGCGCCCATGTGGTCGAGGAGCAGGAACGGGTCCGCGTCGGCCAGTTCGACGCCCGGGAAGGGGCGGCGGACCTGGAAGCCCTCGCCTTCGAGGAACCGCTGCGCCCGCACGACCCGGCGCACCCCGCGCCACGCGGTGGTGGCCTCGGGCAGCCGGGGCAGGCGCGGGAGGGTGAGGGTGTCGGCGGTGACGGCGGGCATGGCTGCCTCCTCGGGCGGTGACCGCCCGGTTCGGCGGTCTCACCCGCGTCAACCTAGTTGAGGCCTCAACTATTCCGGGTGAGGTCCGGCGCGATGAGCTCGACCGGCGGACCCGCGCGGAACGCCGGCACGCGCGCGTAGCCCTCGCGCCGCACCTTCCGGTAGTCCGACCTCGGCCACAGCGGCAGCCGGTGCGCCTGCCACCACTGCCAGGCCGCCAGGAGCCCACCGGCCAGCGCGAGCGCGCCCTCGACGCGGCGATCCCCCGCCACGTCGCCGTGAACACCCACAGCAGCACCGGGACGCAGGCCAGCGCCAACGGCGGCCACCCGTAGTGCGCGGTCGCCGCGGCCAACAGCAGCCCGCCCGCGCCGCCCACCAGCACCCGCAACAGGGTGATCAGCCGGAATGGCAGCCGGTCGACCGCGTTCTGCAGCAGCTCCGACAGCCATCTCACGCCCATGCCGCGATCATCGACCGCGGTAGTGACCCGCGTCAGCGGATTCGCGACTTCAGGCCACGTCCTGGAAGCAGCGGGCCTCGTAGTACCGCAGCAGGACCGCCTCCACCACCCGCAGGTGCGCCCCGATCGGCGCCGCCACGACGGCCGCGCCCGACTCGGCCACGACCTGGTGGAACAGACCGGGCGCCAGCAACCACGACGCCACCGCCACCCGACCCGACGCCGCGGCCACCACGTCGGTGATGCGCGGCTCGGCGGTCGCGGCGTAGCCGATGGTGACCGGGCCGACCCGGTGCGACAAGGCGGTGGCGACCGCCCGCACGTCGGCCAGCGCCCGCGGGTCCGAGGACCCCGCCGCGGCCAGCACCACCGAGTCGCCCGGCGTCCACCCGGCCTCGGTCAACCGGGCCAGCAGCGCGGGCAGCAACGCGGGCCCGATCGGGTCCGTGATCACCACATCGGGGTGACCGGAGGCCTCGACCTGCTCCGGGATGTCCACCCGCACGTGGTACCCGGCGGCGAGGAAGGCGGGCACGACGACGGCCGGGCCGGAGACGGACGACAGCACCGAGGTGACGTCCGGCTGCCGCACGTCCGCGTAAGCCACCCGCACCGGCACGCCACCCAGCCGGGCACGCACCAGGGACGCGATTTCTTCCACCACAACGGCACCTGCGGGGTCGCGGGTGCCGTGCGCGACGAGGACGAGGGTCATACCGCGACTCCGGCGGGGTCCATGGCCAGGCGGTAGCCGCGCTTGACGACGGTGGCGACCATGCGCGGTTCGCCCAGCGCCGAGCGCAGCCGGCCGATCGCGGTCTCCACGGCGTGCTCCTCACCGCCGCTGGGCAGCGCGGCCAGCAGCTCGCGCCGCGACACCACCCGCCCGCGCGCGGCGGCCAGGACGCGCAGCACGGCCATCGGCGCGGGCGGCACGGGGCGCAGTTCACCGTCCACCACCACGGCCTGGCCGCGCAGTTCGATGTCCCGGGCCGCGATCCGCAGCCGGGTCGCCCGGGCGGGCAGTTCCAGCGTCAGCTCACGGGCCAGCGCGCCGATCCGGGCACGGGCGGGCTGCACCACCGGGATGCCCGCCGCCACGAGCGGTCCGGCGGTGATCGCGCCGACGCCCACCACCAGCACGTCCCGCCGCAGCACGGAGGTCAGCTCGGTCAGCTTGCCCATCCCCTCCGCCACCCGCAGCACGGACGCGGCGGCGGGCGCGCTGGTGAACGTCAGCGCGTCCACCTGGCCCGCCAGCACGGCCTCCAGCAGCCGTTCCAGCGGCGCGGGGTCGGCCGGGCCGGTCCAGCGGTAGACGGGGACCTCCACGACCGTGGCACCGGCCGCGCGCAAGGTCGACGTGAACTCCGGCAACGGCTCGCCGTGCAGCTGCACGGCGATGCGCTTGCCGGACACACCGGTCCGCAACAGGTGGTCGAGCAGCTCGGCGTTGCTCTCCCCCTCCGGCGACCACGCCTCCACCAATCCGGCGGCACGCACCGCGCCCCGCGCCTTCGGCCCCCTGGCCAGCACCCGCGCCCCGGACAGCCGCGACAGCAGCCGCGCGCCCAGGCCCCACCCCTCCGCGGCCTCGACCCAGCCGCGGAAGCCGATGCCGGTGGTCGCCACCGCGACGTCCACCGGTTCCTCCACCACCAGCCGCGTCGCGGCCAGCAGCTCCGCGTCGTCGGGCAGCGGCACGATCCTGATGGCGGCGCCGTGCAGCACGGTCGCGCCCTTGCGCTCCAAGAGAGCCGAGAGCTCGTCGGCCCGCCGGGCGGCGGTCACCCCGACCGTGTACCCGGCCAGCGGGGCGGCGTTCACGGTGACCCGACCTGGATGACGCCGTCGGTCACGACCACCGGGTGCACCGGCACCCCGGTCGAGGGGTCGTCCAGGCACTTGCCGGTCGAGAGCTCGAACGCCTGCTTGTAGACCGGCGACACCACCACCGGCACACCGCCGCGGTCGCCGACGATGCCGCGCGCCAGCACCGCCGCACCGCTGAACGGGTCGATGTTGCCCAACGCGTGCACCGTGCCCGCCGAGGTCAGGAACACGGCCACCTGGGAACCGTCGGGCAGCAGGGCCGCGACCCCCTGGTCGGGCCGGAGGGCGCTCAACTCGCACACAGGCGTCATCGGGAAACCTCCACCTGACTCTCCACCTCGTTGAAGGTGGGAACACCCAGCAGGACAGGCACCTTCTGGCCGCGCTCTTCCCGGAACGAGATCGTCGGGTCGGGCGTGCCGGGGGCGTTGACGAACGACGTGAAGCGGGCCAGCTTCTCCGGGTCCTCGAGCACGCCGCGCCACTCGTCGGCGTAGTTGTCCACGTGCTTGGCCATCGCGGCTTCCAGGTCGGCGCAGATGCCGAGGCTGTCGTTGACGATGACGTCGCGCAGGTGGTCCAGCCCGCCTTCCAGCGACTCGATCCAGGTCGAGGTGCGCTGCAACCGGTCCGCGGTGCGGATGTAGAACATCAGGAACCGGTCGATCAGCTTGATCAGGGTCTCGGTGTCCACATCGGACGCGATGAGGTCGGCGTGGCGCGGGGTGAAGCCGCCGTTGCCGCCGACGTAGAGGTTCCAGCCGTTCTCGGTCGCGATGATGCCGAAGTCCTTGCCGCGCGCCTCGGCGCACTCGCGCGCGCAGCCGGACACGGCGGACTTGAGCTTGTGCGGCGACCGCAGGCCGCGGTAGCGCAGTTCGAGCTCGATGGCCAGCGACACCGAGTCCTGCACGCCGTAGCGGCACCACGTGGTGCCGACGCACGACTTCACCGTGCGCAGCGCCTTGCCGTAGGCGTGCCCGGACTCGAACCCGGCGTCCACCAGGCGCTTCCAGATCTGCGGCAGCTGGTCGACGGTCGCGCCGAACAGGTCGATCCGCTGCCCGCCGGTGATCTTGGTGTAGAGGCCGAAGTCGCGGGCGACCTCGCCGATGACGATCAGTTTCTCCGGGGTGATCTCGCCGCCGGGGATGCGCGGCACGACCGAGTAGGTGCCGTTGCGCTGCATGTTGGCCAGGAACCGGTCGTTGGTGTCCTGCAGGGTGGCCTGCTCGCCCTCCAGCACGTGGCCGTTGTCCAGCGACGCGAGGATCGAGGCGACGGCGGGCTTGCAGATGTCGCAGCCGTGGCCCCGGCCGTACCGGGACACCAGCTCGGAGAACGTGGTGACGCCGGTGGAGCGGACGATCTCGAACAGCTCGGCCCGCGAGTGCTCGAAGTGCTCGCACAGCGCCTTGGACTGCTCGACACCGCACTCGGACAGCAGCTTCTTCAGCATCGGCACGCACGAACCGCAGCCGGTGCCCGCCTTGGTGCAGGCCTTGATGCCCGGCACGTCGACGGCGTCACCGGAGTCGACCACGTCCACGATCTGCTGCTTGGTGACCGCGTGGCACGAGCACACCTGGGCGTCGTGCGGCATCGTCAGCTCGACGCCGCCCTCCGGCCCGATCAGCGCCACCGGGTCGCCGGGCACGGGCCGGCCGACCAGCGAGCGCAGGATCGTGTACTTGGACGCGTCACCGACCAGGATGCCGCCCAGTAGAGCGGACTTCGCGGCTGTGGTTTCGCTGGACACGACTACCTTGGCGTACGTGCCCGCCACGGCGTCGTTGACGACGACCTCCAGCGCGCCCTCCTCCTTGGCGTGCGCGTCGCCGAACGAGGCGACGTCCACGCCGAGGAGCTTGAGCTTGGTGGACAGGTCGGCGCCCGGGAACTCCGCCTCGCCGCCGAGCAGCCGGTCCGCGACCACCTCGGCCATCGAGTAGCCCGGCGCGACCAGCCCGTACACCATGCCGTCGAGGTTGGCGCACTCGCCGATGGCGTAGACGTGCTCGTCGGACGTGCGGCAGCCCTGGTCGACCACGACGCCGCCGCGCGGGCCGACCTCCAGGCCGGACTCGCGGGCCAGTTCGTCGCGCGGCCGGATGCCCGCGGAGAACACCACCACGTCCAGGTCCAGCTCCACGCCGTTGGACAGCTTGGCGATGAGCCGTTCGCCGTCCTGCTCGATGGAGGACGCGGACGTGCCGGTGTGCACGGTCAGCTCCAGCTTCTCCACCAGGCGCTTGAGCAGGCCGCCGCCACCCTCGTCCACCTGCAACGGCATCAGCCGCGGCCCGAGCTCCACGACGTGCGGGGAGATGCCCATGCCGCGCAGCGCGTTCGCCGCTTCCAGGCCGAGCAGGCCGCCGCCGAGCACCATGCCCGCGTGCCGACCGGCGGCCCGCGCCGACTCGACCGTGGCCCGGATGCCGTCGAGGTCGTCGATGGTGCGGTAGACGTGACACCCGGGCAGGTCACGGCCGGGCACCGGCGGCACGAACGGCACCGAGCCGGTGGCCAGGACCAGCGCGTCGTAGGACTGCGTCCGGCCGCTCGCGGTGCGCACGACCTTGTTGTCGCGGTCGAGGTGCACCACCTTGTCGTCCAGGTGCAGCTCGACGGCTTCGTCCTCGTGCGGCGCGAGGCTGAGCGACTCGGGATCCCAGCTGTCCACGTAGGACGACAGGGCGACCCGGTCGTAGGCCGGACGGGTCTCCTCGGCGAACACGACGACCCGCCACTGACCGGTCACGTCCTTCTCCCGGAGGGCCTCCACGAGCCGGTGACCGACCATGCCGTGACCGACCACCACCAGCGTTCGCGTCATGGGACCAATCCCTTCTTCTGCCCGGGTCAATGCTCACCGGGCACCGTGTCGTGCCAAGGTCGCGAATGTTGCGCAGGCGTTAAAGCAGACTCACGCCGCACTTCAGAGCGTTGTGTGCGTCACACGCCGGCGTAGGCGAGGCTCGGCACGCGGGCGAACACCCGGCGCCGCATGTAGAACCACCAGGTGGTGGCCATGCAGAGGCCGTAGAAGACCAGGAACGCGGTGAGCGCCGGCGCGAGGGTCTTGCTGCCCTCGAGCGAGAACTTGAACACCAGGTTCACCAGCACGCCGCCGAACGCGCCGATCGCGCCCGCGATGCCGACCACGGCGGCTGCCTGCCGCTTGGCCGACCGGACGTCCTCGGTCTGCGCCATGAAGATCGCCGGGATCATCCGGTAGGTGGAGCCGTTGCCCACGCCGGCCAGCACGAACAGCGCGATGAACGAGCCGAAGAACAGCGCGAAGCTGCGGATCTCGATGCTGACCAGCAGGCTGACCGTGCCCGCGGCCAGGCCCAGGAACACCGCCATCGTCATCCGCGCGCCGCCGAACCGGTCGGCGAGCCACCCGCCGAACGGCCTGCTCACCGAGCCGATGAGGGCGCCGAGGAAGGCCAGGCCGACGAAGCTCTTGTAGTCCACGAAGCTCAGCTTGATCAGCGACGGGAACGCGAACGAGAAGCCGATGAACGAGCCGAACGTGCCGATGTACAGGAACGACATCACCCACGTGTGCTTGTTCGACATCGCCTTCTGGTACGACGTGCCGTCCGGCTTGGCCTGGGTGAGGCTGTCCATCAGGAACCACGCGGACGCCGAGGCGACGATGATGAACGGCATCCAGAACAGCGCCGCGTAGGCCAGGTTGATGCCCGTGCCCAGGGAGATGATGATCGGCACGACCAGCTGCACCATCGCCACCCCGAGGTTGCCGCCCGCCGCGTTCAGGCCGAGCGCCAGGCCCTTCTTGCCCTCCGGGTAGAAGAACGAGATGTTGGCCATCGAGGACGAGAAGTTGCCGCCGCCGAAGCCCATCGCGGCCGACGTGAGCAGGAAGAACCAGTACGGCGTGCCGGGGTTGCTCACCGCGATCGCCAGCATCGTGGTGGGGATCAGCAGCAGGCCGGCGCTGATCGTGGTCCACGCGCGTCCGCCGAACTTCGGCACCGCGAACGTGTAGGGGATGCGCAGCACCGCGCCGACCAGGTTCGGCACGATGAGCAGCCAGAACGTCTGGCCGACGCTGAAGCTGAAGCCGACCGGACCGAGGCTGACCACGACGATGCTCATCAGGCTCCACACGGTGAAGCCCAGGTTCTCCGCCAGGATGGAGAAGAAGAGGTTCTTGCGGGCGATCTTCTTGCCGGTCGACTCCCAGAACGACGGGTCTTCCGGCTCCCAGTGCTCGATCCACCGACCACCGCGCTTCGCCTGAGGCGCAACGCTCGCGGTCTCCATCACCGTGCTCATTGGACCCTCCCGGACACCGATTTCCCGTTGTGGGAACACTAAGAACGGTCCGTTACCCCGACGTTCGGACAGGTGTCGTCGGCGGCAACTCCTCTGCACATCACGCGGACTGGGGCTGTGAGGCGGCGAGCCAGTCGACGATCCCGCACACCGCGTCCTTGCAGCCCCCGCAGCCGGTGCTCGCGCGCGTGACCTCGGCGATCGAGGACAGCGTCGTCGCGCCCGCCCGCCACGCGCTGACCAGCTGACCCTTGCTGACCGTGTTGCACCGGCACACCACCGCGGACGCGGGCAGGTCGGCGGGGCTGGCCTCGTTCTCGGCGGGCAGCGCGCGGCCCAGCAGCAGCGCGAGCCGGTCGGTCGGCGCGGGTAGGCCGCGGTCGAACAGCTGGGTGATGGCCGCCGCCGCGTCCGGCGCGCCGAGCACGATCGCGCCGGTCACCCTGTCGTCGCGCAGCACCAGCTTGGCGTACCGGCCGCGGGCCGGGTCCTGGAAGCACAGCACCTCGTCGTCGGCCGAGTCGACGCCCACGTGCACGTCACCCAACGCGGCCAGGTCGACATCACGCGCCTTGAGCCTGGTCACCACGGTCGTGCCCGCGTACCGGGCGGCGGGCGCGACGCCGGTGAGCCGGTCGGCCAGCACGGCGGCCTGCTCCCACGCGGGCTGCACCAGGCCGGACACCGTGCCGACGTGCTGGGCGCAGTCGCCGATGGCGTGCACCCTGGGGTCGGAGGTGCGCAGCGCGTCGTCCACGAGGATGCCCCGGTCGACCTCGATGCCCGCCTCGTCGGCGAGGCTCGTCTCCGCGCGCACGCCTGCCGAGACGACGACCAGGTCCGCGGGCACGTGCGTGCCGTCGTCCAGCTCCAGCCCTTCGCCGGGCGTGTACTTCGTGGCCAGCACACCGAGCCGGAACTCGATGCCCAGGCCCTCCAACGTGGTCGCCAGCACCCGGCCCGCGCCCGCGTCGAGCTGCCGTTCCATCAGGTGCCCGACCGGGTGGACCACGGTGACCAGGCAGCCGCGTCCGGCCAAGCCGCGCGCGGCCTCCAGCCCGAGCAGCCCGCCGCCGAGCACCGCGACCGGCGTCCCCGGCGAGGCGTGGTCCACGATCCGGGCGCAGTCGTCCAGCGAGCGGAACGCCACCGCTCCGGGCGCCAGGTCGCCGTTGCCGTCGAGCAGCCCCGGTGTCGGCGGCACCCACGACCGGGCGCCGGTGGCCAGCACCAGCGAGTCGTACGGCACCTCCTGGTCGCCCACGTGCACCACCCGCCGGGTCCGGTCGATCTTGCTGACCGACCCACCCAGCCGCAGGTCCACGTGGTGCTTCGCGGCCCAGTCCGGGTCGTGCAGCCGCACGGCCTCGGGTGTCAGCGACCCGGCCACCACGCTGGACAGCAGCACCCGGTTGTACGCGGGGTGCGCCTCGTCGCCCAGCACGGTCACCGAGACCCGTTCCGCCTTCGGGTCGCGGCGGCGGATCTCGTCGGCCAACCGGGCACCGGCCATGCCGTAGCCCACGATGACAACGTTCCTCATACCGACTCCAATCGGACCGCGCACACCTTGAACTCGGGCATCCGGCTGGTCGGGTCCAGCACCGGGTTGGTCAGCAGGTTGGCCCGGCCCTCGCCCGCGTAGTGGAAGGGCAGGAACACCACGTCGATCCGCATCGACGGCACGCAGCGCACCCGCGCCACCGTCCGGCCGCGCCGCGAGACCACGGCGACCATCCCGCCGTCGGCCAGCCCGGCGCGGGTCGCGGTGTCCGGGTGGACCTCGACGTAGACCTCGGGCTCGGCCCGGTTCAGCTCGGGCACCAACCGGGTCTGCGCGCCGGACTGGTAGTGCTGCAGGACGCGGCCGGTGGTGGCCTGCAACGGGTAGTCCTCGTCCGGCACCTCGACCGGCCCCCGGTGCTCGACCGGGATGAACCTCGCCCGGCCGTCCGGGTGGGCGAACCGGTCGAGGAAGGGCCGCGGCGTGCTCTCCTGGACGACGGGCCAGTGCAGGGCTTCCCCCTGGCGCAGGCGCTCGTAGGTCACACCCGAGTAGTCCGCAGCGCCGCCCTTGGAGGCCTGGCGGAGTTCCTCGAACACCACTTCGGGTTCGGTCGGGAAGCGTTCGGCCGGTTGACCCAACCGGGTGGCCAGACCTCGCAGCACGTCCAGGTCGCTGCGCACGCCTTCGGGTGGGGTCACGGCGACCTGGCGCAGGAGGATGCGGCCTTCGAGGTTGGTCATCGTGCCGCTCTCCTCGGCCCACTGCGTGATCGGCAGCACGACGTCGGCGACGGCGGCGGTCTCGGACAGCACCAGGTCGGCGACGACCAGCAGGTCCAGTGCCTTGAGCCGGTCGGCGACGTGCTGCGAACGGGGTGCGGAGACGATCACGTTGCTGCCGAACACCAGCAGCGCCTTGGGGCCGTTCGGTTGGCCGAGGGCGTCGAGGAGCTCGTAGGCGGAACGGCCCGATCCGGGCAGGTCGTCCACCCCCCAGACGTTCATGACGTGCTCGCGGGCCGCCGGGTCGTCGATCTTGCGGTAGCCGGGGAGCTGGTCGGCCTTCTGACCGTGCTCGCGCCCGCCCTGGCCGTTGCCCTGGCCGGTGAGGCAGCCGTAGCCCGAGTACTCGCGGCCGGGCAGGCCCAGGGCCAGGGCCAGGTTGATCCACGCCGAGACCGTGTCCGCGCCGCTGGCGTGCTGCTCCGTGCCGCGACCGGTGAGGATGAAGGCGTTGTGCGCCTCGGCCAGGATGCGGACGGCGGCGCGCTGGTCGGCCACGGGCACGCCGGTGACGCGCTCGACCCGTTCCGGCCACCAGGTCGCGGCGATCCGCCAGGCGTCGTCGAAGCCGGTGGTGCGCTCGACCAGGTAGTCCTTGTCCAGGTGGCCGTCCGCCACGGCCGTGTGCAGCAGGCCGAGGGCCAGCGCGAGGTCCGTGCCCGGCGCGGGCTGCAGGTGCAGCGTGGCCTGCTCGGCGGTGGCCGTGCGGCGGGGGTCGATGACGATCAGCTCGGCGTTCTTCAGGTGCTGCACGAACGGCGGCATCGTCTCCGCCGGGTTGCCGCCGACCAGCAGGATCGCGTCCGCCCGGTCGAGGTCGGTGACCGGGAACGGCATGCCGCGGTCCAGGCCGAACGCCTTCATGCCCGCGGCGGCGGCGCTCGACATGCAGAACCGGCCGTTGTAGTCGATCTGGGAGGTGCCCAGCGCGACGCGGGCGAACTTGCCCAGCAGGTAGGACTTCTCGTTGGTCAGTCCGCCGCCGCCGAACACGGCGACCGAGTCCGGGCCGTGGGTGTCGCGGAGGGCTTGGAGCTTGGCCGCGATCAGGTCGAGGGCTTCGTCCCAGGTGGCGGGGTGGAGTTCGCCGTCACGGCGGACCAGGGGCGTGGTCAGGCGGGCGGGCGAGGTCAGCAGCTCGGCCGACGTCCAGCCCTTCTGGCACAGCCCACCGCGGTTGGTCGGGAACTCGCGCGGCGACACCTTGCCGTTGGTGATCGACATGGCGCACTGCAGCGCGCAGTACGGGCAGTGCGTGTCGATGCTCGCGGAGGCGGTCACGAGCCCGACGGTAAGAAGCGGCTGTTAACGATAGGACGCGAATTGTTTCGTCCACGCGAACTTGCCTGCTCGTGGTTGGCGCGAAGCGGGTGAGGTCACAGGGAATCGAGCACGAGTGCGGCCGTTCGCTCCAGTCCGACGAGAGATTGTCTGCTCGAACGGGGGTGCAGGGCGTGGACTGCGAGGCGGAACAGGGTTGCTCGCAGGAGGATTTGCGGCCAGTCGTCCAAGTGGGACCAGCGCTGGAGGAGGCCGTGATCCGCGCCACCCCAGGACAGCGCGTCCACGACCACGACGGCGGCACCGTAGGGCGCGGGCCGCCAGTACGCGACGAAGTCGATGATCGCGGGTGCCGCGTCACCGGCGAACAGGACGGTACCGAACAGGTCACCGTGCACGACCTGGGGCTTGAGCATGACCGGCTTGCGGTAGGCCGCGCACTGCTCGAACAACCGGCCGCCCAGGTCGGGGTCCAGTTCGGCCTTCTCCTCGTCCCACGCGCAGCGGTCGGCCGTGGCGAACAGGTCGGTCCGGGCGTCCAGGAAGCGGGGCTTGGGCAGATCGGCCGTGGCTCGGTGGAGCTTGACGGCCACGTCCACCACTTCGTCGTGCCTCGGCTCGGCCCGACCGGAGAGGTACTTGGTCGCCGCCCAACCGCCGACGACGTAACGGCCGTCCGTGGAGCGCAGGGGGCGGGCGACGCGCAGGTTCTCGACGTCGAGGACGTCGAGGGTCTTGGCGACCCAGGTGGCCTCGGCCGGCTTGCCCGCGGGCCGGATGGCCGCGTCACCGCACCGCCAGACCGGGCCGCCGTCGATCAGCTCCGGCTCGGCGTCACGCGCGCCGAACGCGGCGCGCACGTGCGACGGTGGCGGCTCCGGAGTGGTCACGGCCGGCACGCTACCTGGAGCGGGGCTCGCGTTGGTGGACGTGAGGGGTTCGAACACGCGGTGTCCACGCATTCGGCGTAACCGCATTATTGCGGTCTCAGCAGGAAACGCGCCGGCTGTGACCTGTAACACGCAGTTGTCCACAGGCCCGCGCCCGCCCGCCGCCCGCTGTCGGTCCCACCTGGCAAAATCACAGCAGGGGCCCCCTTGGCGGGGACCCCTGCGAAGCGTCGGTCAGCGGGGCGCCGGTGTGCGGGCGCCGATCAGTACGTCGGCAGCGAGGGGTCGACCTCACGCGCCCACGCCAGCACACCGCCACCCACGTGCACGGCGTCCTTGAACCCCGCCTGGTGCAGCACGGCCAGCGCCTCCGCCGACCGGGCACCCGACTTGCAGTGCAGCACGACCTGCTTGTCCTGCGGCAGCTCCGCGAACGCCTCGCCCGACAGGATGCGGTCCTTCGGGATCAGCACCGAGCCCGGGATCTTCACGATCTCGTACTCGTGCGGCTCGCGGACGTCCACCAGCAGGAAGTCCTCGCCGCTGTCCTGCTTCTGCTTCAGCTCCAGCGGCGTGATCGTGTTGCCCGCGGCGGCCTGCTGGGCGTCGTCGGACACGACACCGCAGAACGCCTCGTAGTCGATCAGCTCGGTGATCTTCGGGCTCTCCGGGTCCTTGCGGATCTTGATGGTCCGGTAGGACATCTCCAGGGCGTCGTAGACCATGAGGCGGCCGAGCAGCGGGTCGCCGATGCCGGTCAGCAGCTTGATCGCCTCGGTCACCATGACCGACCCGATCGACGCGCACAGCACGCCCAGCACGCCACCCTCCGCGCACGACGGCACCATGCCGGGCGGCGGCGGCTCGGGGTAGAGGTCGCGGTAGTTCAGGCCCTGGCCGTTGGGCGCGTCCTCCCAGAACACGCTGACCTGGCCCTCGAACCGGAAGATCGAGCCCCACACGTACGGCTTGCCCAGCAGCACGGCCGCGTCGTTGACCAGGTACCGGGTGGCGAAGTTGTCCGTGCCGTCCAGGATGAGGTCGTAGTCGCGGAAGATGTCGAGCGCGTTCTCCGAGTTCAGGTGGGTCTGGTGCAGCACCACCTTCACGAACGGGTTGATCTCGGCGACCGAGTCCCGCGCCGACTCGGCCTTCGGCTTGCCGACGTCCGACTGGCCGTGGATGACCTGGCGCTGGAGGTTCGACTCGTCGACGACGTCGAAGTCGACGATGCCGAGCGTGCCGACGCCGGCCGCCGCGAGGTAGAGCAGGGCCGGGCTGCCCAGGCCACCGGCTCCGACGACCAGGACCTTCGCGTTCTTCAGCCGCTTCTGCCCGTCGACCCCGACGTCCGGGATGATCAGGTGGCGGCTGTAGCGCGCTACTTCTTCCTTGGTCAGCTCCGCTGCGGGCTCCACGAGCGGCGGAAGCGCCATCTGAGTCCTCCTCGACGAAACATGTCCTGTACCGACGGACAACACCAGCCTGCCCGTCCGTCTTCCCCGATGGGAAGTCGTCCCAAGGCTCGGGACAGAACTTCCGCGCCCGTCACCGGACACCCCTACCCCGCCGCGAGGTCGCGTCGATCGTTCGCGACTCATTTTCCGGCGATCACGCTTTTCGATCGCCGGAAAATCAGGCGCGAACGATCGACTTCCAGGCGACCGAGCCGCGACGCCGGAGGCGGCGCCACGTCACTGCGCCATGTCACTGCGGCGCGACCGGGAAGGGGTTGGGCGTGCACACCAGGCCGTTGGCCTCCACCGCGTACCGGTTGCTGGAGTCGACGGAGTTGAGCTGGGCGACGTAGTCGTTGGCCACGCCGAACGACTGCTGCATCATCACCGGCGCGGCCTTGCCGTTCTCCTTGCAGCCCTCGTGCGGGTTCTTCAGCACGTGGCCGACCTCGTGGTTGATCGCGTAGGTCCGGTACGCGCTGATGTCGTTGCCGTAGACCTTGGCCCCCCGCACCCACCGGGCGGCGTTGATGACCACCCGCTTGGTGCCCTGGTGCCAGCACGACGACTCGAACTGGATCTGGAACCCGCACATGGCGTGCGTGGTGGCGGTCGTGGTCAAGCTCACGGTGAAGTCGAACGGCCCGCCCTCGACGCGCTGCATGGTCGCCTGGCCGGTGCCGATCCAGCTGCGCGGGTCGGCCAGGATGCCGTCGACCGTCCGGGCGAACGCCTCGCGGTCGCCGTTGTAGTCGGCGGGCTCGACGCCGTCCTCGATGGCGATCGCGTACCGGTAGAGCTTGCCGCCCGTGCCCGCGGGCTGCGTGGTGCCCGGGATCACGGCGAACGTGCCCGCGCCCTGCTCGGAGAACTTCGGCCCGTCCGGCAGCTGCGCGGTCGGGAAGTTCTTCAGGTCGATCTCGACCGGCGGCTTCTCGGTCGCCTCGGGCGGGCCGGTGGTCGTCGGCGGCGCGGACGTGCCGGCGCCCGGGTCGGCCGGGTTCGTCTGGCCGCCGGCGATCGTGGACGGCGCGGCGGTGTCCAGCACGACCAGCGCCGTGAGCACGAGCAGCACCGGGATGGCGTAGATCCGCCACCCGTACCCCGCGATCAGGCCCTTCACGCCCCGGCGCCGCTGGCGACGCCGGCGACCAGCCGGTTCCCAAGACGCGGCCAGCGGCTCCGCGCCGGTGCGGCGCGTGCCGCGGCGGTAGCGGTCCTCGGACAACGGCCGGCCATCGTGGGACGGCGCCGTGTCACGCGCGCCCTGCGACGTCCGGTTCACGGGAACCAGGGTGCCACAACCGCACCCGGATGGCGGATTCCAGGTGACCTGTGCGTCACCACCGGTGTCGCTACCAGTGATGTCGCTACCACTGGTGTCGCTCGACCGCCTCCCACATGCCCACCACCGCGCGCGCCACCGACACCGGCCGTTCCATCTGCGCCACGTGCCCGGTGCGCGGCAGGACGAGCAGCCGCCCGCGCGGGATCAGCCGAGCCACCCGCGGCGCCTTGCGCACGCTCACCAGCCGGTCCTCGGTCCCCCACACGACCAGCGTCGGCGCGGTGATCTTCGGCGGCAGCAGCCACATCGACTTCGACCTCGGCACCAGCCACGACCGGATCAGGTCGATCGTGCTGGCGCTGAGCGCGTTGCCCGCCCACGCCTGCGCCGACCGCTCGGTGTACTCCTCCTCGCTCTGCCCGATCCGGTTCGCCGGCACCGAGTGGGGGTCGGCGAAGCACAGCCGCAGCATCTGGTGCGTCCGCTCACGCGGCGTCACCGCGGCCAGCTGCTCCCGCACCCGCGGGCCGACGACCGGCAGGAACGCCAACGGCAGCCGCCGGTCCGACACCCGGCGCAGGCTCACCCGCAGGTCCGGCACGGCGGGTGACACCAGCGTCAGCGTGCGGACCAGGTCCGGCCGCGACGCCGCGACCATCAACGTGATCGCGCCGCCCATGGAGTTGCCGAACAGGTGCACGGGACCGTCGTCCAGCGACTCGATGTACTCGGTGACGAGCCGCGCGTGCGTGGTCATCCGGAAGTCGTAGCCGTCGATCGGCTCCGAGCGGCCGAACCCGGGCAGGTCCAGCGCGTGGCCGTCGACGTGCTCGCGCAGCTGCGCGGCGAGGTCGGTCCAGTTCGTCGAGGAACCGCCCAGTCCGTGCACGTAGACGGCCTTCGAGTCGGCCGGTCCCGCGGTGCGGCGGACGTGCACGCGGTGCCCGCCCACCTCGACGTAGTCACCAGGCCACGGCTGGATCGTTGTGTCCAGCGGAGGTAGCGGCGCGGTGGACAGGGGCACGTGGGTGATGGCGGTTCTGCTCGCCTCCAGCGTCTCGGTCACCACCCCAGGATGCCTGCCCGGGCGTCCTACGAAACGAGAAGCTTTACGGGAACGCTGCTACCAGCGAGTAAGGTTGCCGGCGAGCCGGAAGGGCAACCCCTTTCCCGGTTGCGCGAAGTGATTGGTTGGCTGGAGGCACCATGACGGAGACGGCCCAGACTGCGGTCGGGCACCACAGCGGCGCGGCGGGGCGGGGTGTACGGCTCCCGCGCACCGCTCGACGTGCCCAGTTGCTGGCCGCGGCGCAGGACGTGTTCGTGACCAACGGCTACCACGCCGCCGCGATGGACGAGATCGCCGAGCGCGCGGGAGTCAGCAAGCCGGTCCTCTACCAGCACTTCCCCGGCAAGCTGGAGCTCTACCTGGCGCTGCTGGAGTCCCACGTTGACGAGCTGGTGAACCGCGTGCGCGGCGCGCTGGCGTCCACGACGGACAACAAGCAGCGGGTGAAGGCCGCGGTCGCCGCGTTCTACGACTTCGTGGACGGCGAGGGCCAGGCATTCCGGATGGTGTTCGAGTCGGACCTGCGCGGCGAGCCCGCCGTGGCGCGCGCGGTGGAGCGGGCGACGACGGACAGCGTGGAAGCCATCACCGACACCATCACCGCCGACGCGGGCCTCGACGAGCACCGCGCCCGGCTGCTGGCCGTCGGCCTGGTGGGGTTGTCGCAGGTCACGGCACGTTCTTGGCTGGCCGACGACCGGAAGCTGGCGAAGGAAGACGCGGTCGCCCTGATCTCGAACCTCGCCTGGCGGGGCATCGGCGGCGGCTTCCCGCTGCAGCACTGAGTGCCGTGCCGGCCTGATCACAGCGCCGGACCGAGAACCGTGCCGGCCTGAAGAACGGTGCCGGCCTGAAGAACGGTGCCGGCCTGAAGAACGGTGCCGGCCTGAAGAACGGTGCCGGTGAGGGCCGCCCCCGACAGCGGCCCTCACCGGCGATCACCACCGCGCCGAGTTGTCCACAGGTCGCTGTGGACGCGCGGAGATTGTCGGTGCTTGCCGGCAGGATCAAAGCAAGGGTTCCCCTTCGGCGGGGGACGCTTGCGCAGGCACGACCTCCGGCAGGTCAGGTGCCGCGGGCGACCTCGCCGACCTGCCGGAAGCAGGTCACAGCAGCGCGGTGATGTGTGCTGTGACCTCGTTCGCCCTCTCCAAAGGCAGCATGTGGCCGGCACCGAGGTAGATCACCAGCTCGGCGTGCGGCAGCTCGTCGGCCAGCACGCGGGCGTGCCGCAGCGGCGTCAGCCGGTCCTCCGCGCCCGCCAGCGCCACCGTCGGGATCCCCGCCAACCCGGCCAGCGCCTTGCGCCGGTCGTGCTCGTCCAGCGAGTCGCGGAACCCGACCATGCTCACCGGGTGGCACCGGCCGACCATCTCGGCCGTCATCGCGACGTGCCGCCACGACGGCCGCTTGCCGAACAGCAGCCACCGCAGCCCCGGCCTGGCCACCTCGGTGCGCCGGAGCAGCTCGGCCCGCCGCAACCGGGCGATCCGCCGGTTGACCGCCTTCTCCCCCGCCACAAACGCCCGGCCGACCGCACCCGGCAGGCCCAGCGTCGACCCGGCGAGTTCACCCGAAGAGGTGGCGACGAGGACGACGCCGGCGACGCGGTCGAGCAGCGAGGGGTGCTGCTCGGCCAACGCCATGATCGTCATGCCGCCCATCGAGTGCCCGGCCAGCACCAGCCGCCCGGTCGGCACGCGGGCCGCGACCAGCTCGGCCAGGTCGTCCGCGCACCGCGCGATCGTGGCCGTCCCGGCCGGCGCGGGCGCCGAGCCGCCGTGACCGCGGTGGTCGTACCGCAGCACGCGTCCCGGCAGGGCCGGCGCCACCGCGTCCCACGACGTGTGGTCCAACGTCCAGCCGTGCAGCAGCACGGTGGTCACCTCGGCGTCCGGCGGCCCGGTGTCCACCACGCGCAACGCCGTGCCGTCGGACGTCACGAACCGCCGACCGGCCTCCCACGGCGCGGCCACCCGGGCACCCACCCCGACCTCGGCGCTCATCCGAGCAGGAACGACCGGCGCCACGCCCGCATCCCCGGCGCGCCCACCAGCCCGACCTCGTCCAGGAACTTCATGATCCGCTCGCCGGACCAGCGGATGCTCTCCTGCCAGTGCGGGTTGCCCAGCGCCGCCTTGTGCGCCTGCTCCTTGTCCAGCCCCACGGCCGCGTACACCTCCGGGTTGATCAGCGACCGGGTGATGAACATGGACGTGGTCGCGATCAGCCACCGCTGGTAGGGCAGCTCCTTCTTGGTCAGCTTCTCCATCCCGCGCACGACCTCCTCGCGCGCGAACCGGACGTGCCTGGCCTCTTCGAGCACGTGGATCCGGTTGACCATGCGCACCAGCGGCTGCACGGTCTCGTCGGCCATCGTCTCGCGCTGCAACCGGTCCAGGATCTCCTCGGCGACCAGGATCGACCCGTACAGCGCGGGCCCGTAGCCGATCACCGGCAGCAGCTTGCCCAGCTGGTAGGTGTACTGGCGGGGGCCGTAGGGCGGGCAGCCGATGGCCTCGACCATCCGGGCGAACATCGTCGAGTGCCGGCACTCGTCGGCGACCTCGGTCAGCGCGTACTGCGCGTGCTTGGTCGTCGGGTCCGACCGGTAGACCTCCTTGAGCAGCATCTGCATGAGCAGGATCTCGAACCACAGCCCGACGCTGGCGACGCTGGCCACCTCGTGCCGGGACAGGTCGATGCGCTGCTCCGGGCTCATCCGGTCCCACAGCTCGGTGCCGTACAGCGAGCACCGGTGCTCCGGCGTGAACCGCAGGCCGTCGACCAGCGGCGCGGACCAGTCGATGTCGACCTCGGGGTCGTAGAACTTGTCGGCCGAGGAGTTGAGCAGACGCTCGGCGGTCTTCTCTCGATCCGCGACCTTCAAGGTCCTCGTCATCGGGTCCCTCCCCGGGAGTTATCTGTAACTTGAGGTAACGGTTACTTCTGGTAGCGTGCGTCACATGGCTCGAACTGTCAAGGGCGGCACGGACGCACGCCGGGAACGGTGGAAGGGGCACCGCGAGGCGCGGCGCGCCGAGTTCGTGGAAGCGACCATCCGCGCCGTCGCCAAGCACGGCCCGGACGTGGGCATGGACGAGATCGCCACCGAGGCGGGCGTCAGCAAGCCGGTGCTCTACCGGCACTTCGCCGACAAGTCCGACCTCTACCTCGCCGTCGGCCGGCGCGGCACCGAGATGCTGATGGACAAGATGGGGCCCGCGATCGAGCACGACGGCCCGATCCGGCTCCGCATCAAGCGCATCGTGGACGCGTACCTGTCGGTGATCGAGGAGCACCCCAACCTGTACCGGTTCGTGGTGCGCAAGTCGTTCACCGACCGGCCGGTCGAGCAGGACGTGGTCAGCGAGGACAAGGAGCTGATCGCGGCGGCCCTGGCCCGGCTGCTCGGCGACTACCTGCGCGCGTTCGGCATGGACTCCGGCGGTGCCGAGCCGTGGGCGCACGCGCTGGTCGGCATGGTGCAGAACGCGGGCGACTGGTGGCTCGACCGGCAGTCGATGACGCGGGCGAGCCTGAGCGACTACCTGACCACGATCATCTGGCACGCCATCGACGGCCTGCTCCGCTCCGCGGGCGTGGAACTCGACCCGGACGCGCCGCTGACCACCGAATTCCCCACAGCGGACCTGCACGAAGGCCCCCACCTGCGGGTCGTCGACGTCGAGGAGGCGTGATGAGCGAGGAACACGAGCACGACGAAGAGGGCTACACCGGCGAGGCCGTGCTGGTGTTCGACGAGCGGGAGGTGCCGGTGAGCGTGGAGCTGCGCGGCTACTTCCAGCCCATCGACGGCCGCTACCACTGGTACGGCCGGGTCGGCGCGAACGAGCAGGTCACCGAGCTGGTGGAGGGCGGTGCGCGGACCGCGCTGCTGCGCACACCCGACGGCTCGGCGACCGGGTCGCTCACCGACCCCGACCCCTGGCGGCGCTACCGCGTGGCCGGCACCTCGACGCCGCCGTTCACGGTCGGCTGACCAGGGGCTCGACACGCGAGAAGGGGCACCCGATCGGGTGCCCCTTCTGGTGTCCGGTAGCCCGGATCCGGTGTCCGGTAGCCCGGAGAACGCTCGTTCGGCCGGTACGCCTCGCGGCCGCTCGATCCCGTCGACCGCGCGGTGATCAGCCCTTCCGCCGCTCAGTCGCCGGAGACGAACCCGACGCGGCGCGAGTCGCTCGGACCGATCTCCACGTACGCGATGCGCGACGCCGGCACCACGTAGCGGGCGCCCTTGGTGTCGGCCAGCACGAGCTGACCGGTGCCCGCCTTCAGCGCGTCCGCGACCTGCGACTCGACCTCCTCGGGGGTGAGCCCGCTGGACACCACGAGCTCCCGCGGGCTGTCCGCGATCCCGACCCTGACCTCCACGCTGACCTCCGTGCGGCGTTGATGGCTTTCGAAGACCAACCCTAGCCGAGCCCGAGCGCCGTCATGCGGCGCGTGTGGCTCTGCTGGAGCCGCCGGAACAGCGCCGCGATGCCCGCCAGGTCGCCCGAGCCGCGCACGATCAGCTCCGCGAGCCCGTCCCGCTCCGCCACCACGTACTGGGCCTGCGTCAATGCCTCGCCGAGCAGCCGGCGACCCCACAACGTGAGCCGGTCTCGCAGCTTCGGGTCGTCGTCGCAGGCGGCCCGGACTTCGCGCTCGGCGAACGCCGAGTGGCCCGTGTCGGCCAGCACCGCGAGCACCAGCTCCTTGGTCGGCTCATCCAGCCACTCCGCGACCTCGCGGTAGAAGTCGGCCGCCAGGGCGTCGCCGACGTAGGCCTTCACCAGCGACTCCAGCCACGAGCGCGGTGCCGTGGAGGCGTGGAACCCGTCGAAACCCGCGACGAACGGCCGCATGGCCTCCTCCAGCGAGTGGCCGCGCTCGGCCAGGTACCGCTCCAGCAGCCCGTAGTGGCCGATCTCGGCCGCCGCCATCCGCGACAACGCGGCACGCCCGGCCAGCGTGGGCGCGGTCCGGGCGTCCTCGGCGAGCCGGTCGAACGCCGACAGCTCGCCGTACGCGAGGGCACCGAGCAGGTCCACGACACCCTCGGCCACCTGGTCCCCGTCACCCACCGCAACCGACTGACCCACCGCTGCATCCACTCCCGGGTCGCTCATGCCACGGAGCCTAGCCGGGTGTCGTTGACAACACCCCAGGCACGCGAAACCGCACTCGACCTCGCGAACCAGCCCGATCGGCCTAGTCGCCGGGTAGACTCGACAGACGACGCCCGGCGCGGCGCGGCCCAGTGGGGGCTCGCTAGCGGTGCCGAAGGCTGAACTGCGGCGGCACCGTGCCGCCAGGAGAGGGTGCGCGCACACACCTCGCTGGCCCTCCCGCGACCCGCCCGGCCCCTTGCGGTGGCCCGAGTGGCGGTGACGCGGTCGAGCGGCCCGTACAGGCCGTGGCGCGCTGGTACGAGAGAGGCGATCACCCTGACCGCGACGAACGAAGAGACCCATATCGACCCGGTGGCCCTGGAACACAGCGAGGCGGGTGTCCCGGAAGACGACACCTCGCACCCGCTCGTCGCCGACGCACCGGTCAAGCCCGATTCGCCCACGTTCGGCGAGCTGGGCGTGCGCGAGGAGATCGTGCGCGCGCTGGCCGAGGCGGGCATCCACCGCACGTTCGCCATCCAGGAGCTGACCCTGCCGCTGGCGCTGGCCGGTGACGACGTCATCGGGCAGGCCCGCACCGGCACGGGCAAGACCCTGGGCTTCGGCATCCCGCTGCTCCAGCGGATCACCGTGCCGGGTGACGGCACGCCGCAGGCGCTGGTCGTCGTGCCGACGCGTGAGCTGTGCCTGCAGGTCACCCACGACCTGACCGACGCGTCGAAGCACCTGGGCGTGCGCGTGCTGGCCATCTACGGCGGCCGGCCGTACGAGCCGCAGATCGCGGCGCTGCGCAAGGGCGTCGACGTGGTCGTCGGCACGCCGGGCCGGTTGCTCGACCTGGCCGAGCAGCGCCACCTGGTGCTCGGCAAGGTGCGCGGGCTCGTGCTGGACGAGGCCGACGAGATGCTCGACCTCGGGTTCCTGCCCGACATCGAGCGGATCCTGCGCATGGTGCCCGACGAGCGGCAGACCATGCTGTTCTCGGCGACCATGCCGGGGCCGATCATCACGCTGGCGCGCACGTTCCTCAACCAGCCCACGCACGTGCGTGCCGAGGAGAACGACGCGGGTGCGATCCACGAGCGCACCGAGCAGTTCGTCTACCGGGCGCACGCGCTGGACAAGTCGGAGCTGCTGGCGCGGGCGTTGCAGGCCCGTGAGCGCGGCCTGTCGATGGTGTTCACCCGGACCAAGCGCACCGCCCAGAAGGTGGCGGACGAGCTGGTCGAACGCGGTTTCGCCGCGGCGGCCGTGCACGGTGACCTGGGCCAGGGCGCGCGTGAGCAGGCGTTGCGGGCGTTCCGCTCGGGCAAGATCGACGTGCTGGTGGCGACCGACGTGGCCGCCCGCGGCATCGACGTCGAGGGCGTCACGCACGTGATCAACTACCAGTGCCCCGAGGACGAGAAGACCTACGTGCACCGCATCGGCCGGACGGGTCGGGCGGGTCGCACGGGTGTCGCGGTCACGCTGGTGGACTGGGACGAGATGCCCCGGTGGAAGCTGATCAGCGACACGCTCGACCTGGGCAAGCCGGAGCCGGTGGAGACTTATTCGACGTCCGACCACCTGTTCGCCGACCTGGACATCCCGGCTGGTTCGACCGGTCGGCTGCCGCTGGGGCTGCGCACGCGCGCGGGCCTGGGCGCCGAGCCCGAGGAGAACCTCAAGGGCGAGAAGAAGACCCGCAAACGCCGCCGCGGCGGCCGTTCCGGTGGCGACAGCGCTCAACCCACCGAGCCCAGCACCGGCACCAACGCCTCCGGCTCGACCTCCGGCCCCGGCGAAGAAGGCGGCACCCGCCCCCGCCGTCGCCGCCGCAGCCGCGCCGGCGTGACCGCGGGCGAGAACGGCACGACGACCGAGGCATCCTCGGAGGTCACCGCAGGCGCACCGGCCAAGGAGCCGACGGCCGCGTCAGCCGAGGGCGAGCGCCCACGCCGTCGCCGCCGTCGCCGCACGGGCGGCGGCGAGTCCTCGGACTCCGCCTCGGCCGAATAGGGAACAATCGCGGTGGGCAGCGCCTCTCCACCAGCGCTGCCCAAACCCAATCGGGTGAACATGCCCCGAAAATGTACGGAAACACCGTTACCGCCCCTCGGTTAGAATCGAGGAGCCGCCGAACCACCCCGGCACCCCCGGAAGCCCCCCAAGCGACCGGGCCACCAAACGAACGACCGCCCCACCCGCCCCCATGGCCGGCCACCCCCGAGCCGGAACGGGCCAAGCCGCGCCAACGTGACATGCCGGAACGACCCGCACCGCAGCGACGGACCAGCTCGAGACGGGCTGGCTGGCAGGGATCGGCCGGGATCGAGCGGGCTGGCAGGGATCGAGCGGGTCGGCAGGGATCGGGTCGGGTGCGGGGCAGGAAGCCGCGGGCCAGTGGGCGCGGCGGCGAACCGCGACCGAGCGAGCCTGTGAGGCACCGAAAGGGCCTGGTCACCGGGTGGCGGTCGGTGCCGGAGGGCCAGGGTCGCGCGGAACGGGGTCTCGTTCGGAGCGCGCCGGCGCCGAGCGCGGAGCCCTCGCGCAGGCGGCGCGAAAGGGGCCTGGCTCGGGGTTGCGGAACGCCGCTGTGAACGGAACCTGCTGCCGCCTCACACCGACCTCTTCCCGGTGGTGGCAGCATGTCGCCAGACCGAACGCGATAGATCACCGACCATCGGGAGCCGGGCAGTGGGCCAGCCGGAGCAGGCGGAGTCGAACGGGCAGGTCGTGCTGGACGAGGAAGATGTCCTGGCGGAGGCCGGCGAAGCCCAGGACCAGCCGCGGGACGACGATGACGTCGAGCCATTCGAGCCGCTGCCGGCGAGGTCGTGGCGGACGAAGGGCGACTTCATCGGCCTGGCGCTGGTCGTGGTCGCGGTACTCGTCGCCGGCTTGGTGGTGTGGTTGACCAGCGACGCCCGCAACACGGTCAGCCAGACGGGTCCGTCCGAGGTCACCCCGTTGCTGCCCGTCACCGCGATGCCGCCGACGCTCTCCGAGATCTGGCGCGCCCCCAGCGGGGCGACCCCCGTTCCGGTGAACCTCGACTCGGTCGTCGTCACCGGCGACGGCGGCGAGGTCGTCGGCCGGGACGCGTTCACCGGCGACGTCCGCTGGCGCTACGCCCGCGACCTGCCCCTGTGCACCGTCTCCACGGCCTGGGGCCGCATCTTCGCCGTGCACCGCAAGGACACCAACTGCTCCGAGGTCACCACCCTCGAGAACGCCTCCGGCAAGCGCGGCCCGCAGCGCAACGGCGACGCCGAGTTCGGCACCCGCCTGCTCAACGAGGGCTCGCACGTCCTCACCACCGGAGGCACGTACGTCGAGGTCTACCGCCGCGACGACCTGGTCCGCTCGCTGGAGTACGGCACCCTGCGCGCCATCGTGAACCCGAACAAGCAGCCGCGCACCGGCTGCACCTACCACTCGTTCACGGTCACCGCCGGCAAGATCGCGATGATCGAGCGCTGCCCCGCCCTCGACCCGTCCGACCGCCTCACGATCCTCAAGCCCAACCCCGAGAAGTCCGACGAGCCGCAGGTCATCACCAGCACGGTCACCGGCCAGAACGGCGCCCGCGTCATCGCCGTCACCGCCAACCGGGTCGCGTTGGCCGTGCCGGGCCGGATCGTGGTGTTCGACTCGGAGACCGGCGCCGCGGTCGCCGACTACCCGGTCGACGTCACCGCCGACGAGCTCGCGGGCGACCCGCCCGGACGGGTGGCGTCGACGTTCACCAGCACCGCGAACATCTACTGGTTCACCGGGTCGAAGACGGTGGCGCTGTCACTGGCCGACCTGAACCCGTTGTGGACCGCGAACGACACCCTCGGCGCGGGCACCACGCTCGCCGGTCGGCTGCTGCTGCCGGTCGAGGACGGGCTGAAGGTGCTCGACCAGGTCTCCGGCGAGGAAGTCGCGGCGATCCCGGTCGACCGCGGCGACCACACCGGTCCGGTCGAGATGGCCACCGAGGGTCCCGTCGTGCTGGAGCAGCGCGGCGGCACGCTCGTCGCGCTGAGGTAACGCGCCACGCGCCCGCGCGGCCGGTGCGGCAGACTGCCAGACGTGCACTCGCAGTTCAGCCCGCACCGGGCGCAACGCGTGGACCTGCCCGGCAGGCACGGCCCGATCGCGGCCCTGCACGCCCCCGCCGCGGGCCGCGACCTCGGCGCCACCGCGCTGCTCGTCCCCGGTTACACGGGGTCCAAAGAGGACTTCGCGCCGCTGGTCGACCCGATCGCCGACGCCGGGGTCGAGGTCGTGGCGATCGACCTGCCCGGCCAGTACGAGTCGCCGGGCCCGCTGGTCGAATCCGACTACCGGCCCGAGGTGCTGGGCGCGGCGGTGGCCGAACTGGTCGCGAAACTGGCCGCCGAGGGCAGGCGGGTGCTGCTGCTCGGCCACTCGTTCGGCGGCCTGGTGGCGCGCGGCGCGGTGCTGGCCGGTGCGCCCGTGGCCGGGTTGACGCTCATGGCCTCCGGCCCGTCCGAGCTGCCGCCGGGCGAGCGCCGCACCGCCCTGGACTACGGCGAGATCGTGCTGCGCGAGCAGGGCGTCGAGGCGTCGCAACAGGTCAACGAGACCCGCCAGGCGCTCAACCCGCGCTGGCAGGTGATCCCCCAGGACCTGAAGGACTTCTACCGGGAGCGGTTCGTCCGCTCGTCGCCCGTCGGGCTGCTGGGCATGGGTGAGGCGTTGCGCACCGAGCCGGACCTGGTCGCCAAGCTGGCCCGCGTCCTGCGCACGACGGGCATCCCGTGCCTGGTGGTGTGCGGCGAGTTCGACGACGCCTGGTCGGCGGCGAGCCAGCGGGACATGGCCGAACGCCTGGACGCCGACTTCGCCGTGCTCTCGGGCGTGATGCACAACCCGAACACCGAGGCACCGGACGCCCTGCTGGCCACGCTCCTGCCGACGTGGCGCGCCTGGCTCTCCTGACACCGCGACGAGAACACCGGGGCGACCCGCCTTCCCGGATCACCCCACGGAACGACCCGTGCCGCGCCCGGTGGGGTGTCTCCCGCGCCGCGTCCGTGACCGGCGCGCCGTGCGGCCAACCGGACCGGGTCGTTTACCGCCACCATCGGTGTTTCCGCTGTTCGCAGGCCCCTCCCGGCGCTTCTACTTATCGGTGCACCCGATAAAACGGACACCGGAAGGACCATCGGAATGACACTCGGACGAATCCTCACGGCCATCGTCGCGGCCGCCTCGGCGCTGCTCGTCGCACCGACCTCCAACGCCGCCCCGGATCCGGACCGGTGGGTGCTCGAGAGCGTCGCCGTGCCGAACGACGTGTGGGACCAGACCAACTGGGCCTGGGATCCGCAGTACCCGATCATCCCCCACCCCCGGCACGACGGGGACAACCAGAAGTGGTACATCTCCGACGACGGCACGATCAGGAACGTGCAGTACGACGACTGGTGCGCCACCTCGGTCGGCGGCAAGCTGGCCGGCCGACCCTGCGACGGCTCCGACAGCCAGCGGTGGGACGGCACTTCCTACGACGGCTACCACTCGTGGCTGTTCGAGCTGAGGGGCACCGGTGACTGCGTCACGCACAACGGCACCTACACGGAACTGATCGTGACGTCGTGCAACCCCGGCCGGTACGACCAGCGCTGGATCATCCACAAGGTCTAGCGCGGCGCGCGTCGGCCGGACCCGTCCGGCCGACGCGCCTCAGGCCCACCAGAAGAACCACAGCGTCGACGCCACCAGCAGCACGACCGCCAGGCCGCACAACGCCACCACCCAGCCGCGGCGGCGGTCCGCCACGACCTGGGCCACCACGGCGGCCACGGCCGCGACGACGTGGCCGGTTACCACGTCGAACCCCGGTCCGGGCAGGTCGCGGGTGCCCGCGTAGACCTGCACGCCGATCATCGCCAACGCCAGCAGCACCAAGCCGACGGCGAGCGCGCCGCTGACGCCGCGCCACAGCCTCGCCAGGCGTGGTTCGGGTCCGCTGTCCACCATCGTCACGCGGCCAACTCTACGGCGCGAGCAACGCCCACGGGTCGAGGGACGGCGCCGCCCGCTGACCTTCGGGGCACGACCGGCGGAAGTCGCACCACGTGCACTGGTTGCCGGTGCGCGGCGGGAACAGGATCTCCGGGTCGCCGCCCGCGTCCAGCGTGTCGGTGGCCAGCCGCAGCTCGTCGGCCGCCTCCTCGGCCCGCGACACGTGCCGCGCCAGGCTCTCCTCGGTGTGCTCCCACACCGACACCGTGCCCGTGGGCAGGTGGTGCAGCTCCACCTGGTGGCACGGCTTGCGCAACGTCCGCCGCGCCGCCAGCGCGTACAGCGCCAACGCCTGCGAGCCGCGCGCGTCGTCCACGGTGAGCGCGTGCCGCCCGGTCTTGTAGTCCACGATCACCAGTTCGCCGTCGCGCAGGTCGATCCGGTCGACCCGGCCCTCGGCGACGATCTTGGTGGTGGGCGTGGACACCCAGCGCTCGATGCCGACCGGCTCGATCGAGGTGTCCAGTTCGCTGACGTAGTCGCGCACCCACCCGACCGCCCGGTCCCGGTACACGGCGGCCTGCTCGGCGTCCCGGAAGCCGTCGTTCTTCCACTGCCGGTGCAGCAGCGCCACGGCCTGCTCGGGGGTGCGGCGCTCGGCGGGCAGGTCGAACAACGCCTTCAGCGCGTTGTGCACGACCGCGCCCAGGGTGTTGTGCGCCCACGCCCCACCGCGCGGCGGCGACGGCCGGTCGAGGTAGGCCATGCGAAAGCGACGCGGGCAGTCCGCCCACGTGGCGAGCTTCGCCGGCGTCACCCGCACCAGCTTCTTCGGCATCGCACCAAAGTCGAACCCAAGCTGCTCCTGCACGGGGTTCAAGCTACCCACAGGATCCGACAGTGTTGGATTGCGCCGCCTCCGGCGTCGCGGGCGAGGTCGCCCGGAAGTCGGTCGTTCGCGCCCTGATTTCCGGCGATCGAAGGGCGTGATCGCCGGAAATGAGGACGCGAACGACCGACGCGACCTCGCGTCACCCGACGAGGATCTTGCACCCGGTTGCCCGATCGGCCAGGGCGTCCAACACGTCGGGCGACGTCGTCTCCGCGCCGAGCCGCACGGTCTTGTTCGTGCCGTGGTAGTCGCTGGAGCCGGTGGTCAGCAGGCCCAGCTCCCCCGCGAGGCCGCGCAGCCGCGCCCGCGTCTGCGGGTCGTGATCGGGGTGGTCGACCTCGACCCCGGCCAGCCCCAGGTCGGCGAGATCGGCCACCACCTGGTCGGTCACGATCGGTCCCCGCGAGGTCGCGAAGGGGTGCGCCAGCACCGTCACGCCGCCCGCCCCGGTGATCATCTCGATCGCCCGCGCCACGGGCGTGTCGGTGCGCGGCACGTAGTACCGGCCGCCGGTCAGGTACTTGGCGAACGCCTCGTCCACGGTCGACACCACACCCGCCCTGATCAACGCCATGGCGAGGTGGGGACGTCCGGCGGGCGCGTCGGTCGGCATGGCCGCCATCAGCTCGTCGGGGTCGATGGGGAACCCGTCGGCGACCATCCGCTCGGCCATCCGGCGCAGTCGGTGCCGTCGTTCCAGGCGCAGCCGCAGCTGCTCCTCGACCAGCGCGGGCGAGGTGTGGTCGTACAGGTAGGCGAGCAGGTGGACGGTGATGACCCGGCCCCGGCCGTCGTCGGAGGCACAGGACAGCTCGGCGCCGCGCACCAGCTTCAGGCCGGGTGGCAGCGCGTTGGCCGCCTCCGCCCAGCCGGCCGCGGTGTCGTGGTCGGTGAGCGCGACCGCGGTCAAGCCGGTGGCGGCCGCGGCCGCCACCAACTCCGCGGGCGTGTCGGTGCCGTCGGACTCGGTCGAGTGGGTGTGCAGGTCGATGCGCACCCGCCCAGTCTGAACTACGGCACCATCTTCTTGCCGCGCGCCGCCCGCTGCGCCTTGATCATCGAGAAGCGCTCGGCCTGTGCCTTCTTGTCACCGAAGGTCAACTCCGAGATGGCGTCGTAGACCTCCTCGGGGTTGGGCAGGTACTCGATCCGGTTGAGGGCCTGGATCTGACCCGCCGACTCCACGACCAGGGTGCCGAAGCCGAACATGCGCCCGAGCACCGAACGCTCGTAGGTGAGGTCGGTGACCTTGCTGATCGGCATCATGGCGACCTTGGTCTCGAAGACCCCCGAGGAGATCATGAACCTCTTGTCGGTGACGACGATCCGCTCCACCCACCACTCCATGACGAAGTAGGCCAGCCTGAGCAGCACGAACAGCGAGGCGTACCAGAGGATGTTCTGGATGATGCCCGCGTTGTCGGGCAGCAGGTACGAGATCATCATCGCGCCGGCCAGCAGTGCGCCCGCCTCGAGGAGATCCCAGAGCAGACTGCTCCAGTGCCTGCGGACCCGGATGACCCGACGCTCCGTGGGGAGCAGGTACTCGTCGGGGTCCCGTGGTGCGAACATGCTTCGACCTCTCGCCGTGGGGGGAGGAGCCGGTCGACTCAGAACAATTGTTTCACGAAGGTGATGAGCGCCTCAGCGGCATCCCGCAGCGTGCCCAGGATGTTCTGCACCAGCTGAGCCGCCTGCTGTGGCTCCGCGATGAGGAAGAACAGGAGCAAGCCGACCCCGGCGAAAGTGAGAATCTTCTTCAGATTCACGGTGATCAACCCCGTTCGCTACCGCACCCGTTTGGCGCCAGTGAAAACCGTTGTACCGCACTCCGCGACACGTCGGGAGATTTGTACCGCACTTGGGTCAGCGGGCTGCACCGCCAACCCGGTGTGACTACGCTTGGTGATCGTGACGGCCGAACGTGAGCCCCGGATCCGCTGTGTCGGCGGCATCGCGCACGACTCGGACGGGCGACTGCTACTCGTGAGAAGGGCCAATCCGCCAGGTGAGGGACTGTGGTCGTTACCGGGTGGCCGAGTCGAACCCGGCGAATCGGACGAGACCGCACTTTTGCGGGAGCTCCGCGAGGAAACGGGACTCTCCGTGACCGTCGGCGCGTTGATCGGCACGGTCACCCGACCGGCGCCACGCGGTGTCTACGAGATCCACGACTACGCCTGCCAGGTGCGATCCGGCGTCCTCAGACCGGGCGACGACGCTTCGGACGCGCGGTGGGCCGATGCTGCGATCTTGGCCACACTCCCACTGACCGAGATGCTCCACGACACCCTCGCGGCCTGGGGCCAACTCCCCCGGTCGTGATCGTCATCCCCCGATCAGGGGAGCCACACCAATCGCTGGCCGTGCGGCGCCGTCGTCGCCAACGCCTGCGCCGACCGCACCTCGCCGCCCTCGAACCGGACCAGGCCCACCACGCCGACCGCCGCCTCGTCCGCCGCGGGCCGCAGGTCGTCCCGCTCCGGCAGCACGTGGACCAGGCCCGCCGGGTAGCCCTCGTGGCTCAGCCACCACACCGGGCGGCCGAGGTCGCGCAGCGCGGCGACGAACTCCTCCCCCGCGACGTACGGCAGGACGTTGCTGGTCAGGACCACCAGCGGCAGGTCCTCGGGCACGCGGTCGGCGGCCTTGCCGAGGTCGGCCACCGCGTCGCCGACCACGAACTCCGGCGGCGACTTGCGCTGCACGGTCGCGGCCACGCCGAACAGCCTCAGCCGCTCCGGCTGGTCGGCCCACACGCACGCTTCGAGCCACGCGTAGGTGTCCTCGTCGGTCAGGTCGGCGGGCGCCCGGTCCAGGCCCACCTTGGCCGCGATCTTCACCGTTTTGGGGATCTTCGGCAGCTCCGCGCCGGGCGCCAGCTCCAGCGCGCAGTGCAGCCCGAGCGCCGCCTTGGCGGGCCCGGCGACCAACTGCCCGGCCTGCTGGGTCTGGTAGCGGTAGCCGTACTGGTCCAGGCCGAGCAGCAGACCGGCCGAGCAGCCGACCTCCAGCAGCCCGACCGGTCCCTTGACCTTCGCCAGCGCCGGGTACAGCAGGGTCGCCCGCCGCACCTCGTTGGTCTGCACGGTCCGGGTGGCGATCAGCTCGCGCATCCGGTCGGCCCGCTCCAGCACGAACTCCCGGAACAGCCGCCACGTGCTCTCGTCCGCGCCGTACGTGCCGCCGAGCGACGGGTAGTAGTTGGACAGCTCGTGGAACGGCTCGGCCTGCACCAGCCGGTGCGCCGCCGCCAGGAGCAGGGTCGCGTGCGCGAACCGCTCCGGTGCGGCGGTCAGCAGCCCGGCGACCTCCGGATCGTCGGCGGCGTGCGAGGCCAGGTGCTCGTAGAGCGGCGAGACGCCGTGCGCCTCGCCGCGGGCGAACCGGGCCAGTCGTTGCCGCACCAGATCCAGCGAGGTCACGTCACTCCTTGGGTTCGGGCCTGCCCGGCTGCTCGCCGCCGCGCGCCTCGCCGTAGGAGCGCTTGGGCACCATGACCTTCCGGCGGAACACGCAGACGACCGTTCCATCCTGTTTGTACCCGCGCGTCTCGACGTAGACCACGCCGCGGTCGTCCTTGGACTTCGACGGCGTCTTGTCCAGCACCTCGGTCTCACCGTAGATGGTGTCACCGTGGAACGTGGGCTTCACGTGCTTGAGCGACTCCACCTCCAGGTTGGCGATGGCCTTGCCCGACACGTCCGGCACCGACATGCCCAGCAGCAACGAGTAGATGTAGTTGCCGACGACCACGTTCTTGCCGAAGTCGGTGGTCTCCGCCGCGTAGTGCGCGTCCATGTGCAGCGGGTGGTGGTTCATGGTGAGCAGGCAGAACAGGTGGTCGTCGTACTCGGTGACCGTCTTCCCAGGCCAGTGCTTGTAGACCGCGCCGACCTCGAACTCCTCGTAATAACGCCCGAACTGCACCGCACGCCTCCGTTGGCCGGCTCTGTGTGAAGTCGGTGTGATGGAAGACGACACCGACCGGGACGACAGTGTGAGCACCGGGGGAGTACCCTCGGCAACTGGTCTGTGAGCGACTACACCGCCGGGACCAAGCGACCCGAGGAGGTGAGGACTACCGATGAGTAACGACCCCCATCCTGTGAGTACCTCGCGCGTCCTCATCGGGGAGCCGGCTTTCCACAGCTAGGCCCAGCGGTACCGGTCGGGGACGTGCCGTCGTCGTTCGTCGAGTCGACGCCCCCACTGGAGGACCTCGTGCCCAGCTTGCCCTCGCTCAGCGGCCGGAGAGGCCGCACGCCGGATCGCCCCGCGGTGCCCATCCCCGTGCCGTTGTCGCACTACGTGGTGGACTGCGGTGTCTACGTCGACGGCACCCGCCTGCCCGGCCGCTGGTCGCACACCGACGCGGTCGAGGAGGTGCGCCGGCGCGGCGAGGGGTTCGTCTGGATCGGGCTGCACGAGCCGGACGAGGAGCAGATCCAGGGCGTCGCGGAGACGTTCGGGCTGCACGAGCTGGCCGTCGAGGACGCCGTGCACGCGCACCAGCGGCCCAAGCTCGAGCGCTACGACAACATGCTGTTCATGGTGCTCAAAACGGTTCGGTACATCCAGAACGCGTCACCGGACACGGCCAACGAGATCGTCGAGAGCGGCGAGATCATGGTGTTCCTGGGCCGCGAGTTCGTGGTGACGGTCCGGCACGGCAACCACTCGGGGCTGGCGGCGGTGCGCCGCGAGCTGGAGGCCGAACCCGAGCGGCTGAGTTCCGGCCCGGCCGCGGTGCTGTACGCCATCGCCGACCACGTGGTCGACAACTACCTCGACGTGACCGACCACATCGAGGACGACATCGACCAGATGGAGGCGCTGGTCTTCCAGCCGCGCAGCCGGGTCAGCGCCGACCAGATCTACCTGATGAAGCGCGAGGTGCTGGAGCTGCGCCGGGCGGTGATGCCGCTGGCCGTGCCGCTGCGGCGGTTGGCGGAGGGCTACACGCCGCTGATCCCCGAGCAGGTGCGCTCGTACTTCCGCGACGTGGACGACCACCTCACCGAGGTGTCCGAGCGCGTCATCAACTTCGACGAGTTGCTGACCACGCTGGTCAACGCCGTGCTGGCGAAGATCACGCTCCAGCAGAACTCGGACATGCGCAAGCTCGCCGCCTGGGTGGCGATCATCTCCGTGCCGACCATGGTGGTCGGCGTGTACGGCATGAACTTCGACTACATGCCGGAACTGCGCTGGCGCTACGGCTACCCCATGGTCATCGCGGTGATCCTCGTGGTGTGCCTGACGCTGTACCGAATATTCCGCCGGAACCAATGGCTCTGAGTCCGCTCACCTGCCCTTCTTCCAGCGACGGGATGTTCCGACATGGCCAGGATGTTCACCAACCCGCGGTTCTGGGTGCTCACGTTCCTGATCGGCTGGCTCACCACGGTGACCCTGCTGATCGCCAACGGGAACTGACCGCTTCTCGGCAGACCGGACCACACGCGAGGTTGCGACTTCCGGGCGACCGAGCCCGCCGTCTGCGGAGCAGCGGCAATCCAACACCGATCAGTTCCAGGGCGCGGTGTCCCACGTGAAGGGGATGCCGTGCCCCCCACCCGTGCCCAGGCGCAGCGAGATGCCCGCCGGCCACAGCTTCAGCAGCAGCCGGAACTCGTAGGTGCCCCCGGTGTGCGTGCGCCTGGGCTCGTAGACCAGCAGCGCCAGCGGTGCCATCGGGGTGGCGCGGGCGGCGGCGTCGGCCAGGATCGCGCGGCCCATGGCGCGGTCGGCCGGTGACACGTACTGCCAGACGACCGAGTGCCAGACGACGGTCAGCACGTCGCGTTCCGGGCGGGCGAGCTGCTCGGCCAGCCACTCCGGGCCGGTCGCCCGCCGCACCGGGACGGGGTCGAGCCTGGCCAGCTCCACGGCGGCCTGGAGGCGGTCGAAGCGGTCGACCTGGTCGGCCCAGACGAACGACGACAGGTGCAGCCGCCCGTCCTCTGTGGACACGTCCACCGGGTCGGGGTCGCAGCCGGCCCGGCGGACCAGGCGCAGGTTGTGGCCCAGGTCGACCGGCGGCCTGCCGGTCCACCCCGGGTCGAGGGCGAACGGGCTGCCCGGGTCGCCGTAGGTGACGCCGTCGACCCGATAGGCGATGCGGTGCGGGCGCAGGTTCAGCCCGCCGGACGCGCCGACCTCCAGCAGCCGGATCGGGAACGTGGCGCGGCGGCCCGCCTCGTCGGCGGCCAGGTGGGTCGCGGTCTGCAGGCCGCCGAACAGGGGCGCGCTGCGGCCGGGCTCGTTGGTCTGCACGACGGTGGACGTGACCAGGGCGCGCAGCTCGTCGGTGTGCTCGTGCAGCACGGTCAGCGCGTCGTCCCAGAGGGTGTCCAGGTCGGGTTCGCCGCCGACGGTCGGGTAGTGCTTGGCCAGCGTGGGTGCCCGGCCCTCCAGCACCAACCGGTGCAGCGCGCCCGCGAACCGCAGGCCGGGCACGGTGCCGTGCCGGTCGCACTCGGCGCCCGCCATCACCCGCGCGGTGACGCCACCGCGGGCCAGGTCGTCCGCCGCCGCCACCAGCAGGGTGCGGGTGAGCGGGCTGTGGACTTCGCAGGCGCGGGACGCGTCGAGGAACAGCTCGGCGAGCACCCTGTGACGTTAACCCGATTTCCCTTGTGCGGCAGGGGGAGGAACGCGTTGTTCACCCTTTCACCGACGATGTGTCGCCGTCGGCGGCAGCGTTTAGGCTCGGTGGATGCCGAGGGTGCTCGCGGTGGCCGACGAGGTGGTCGAGTCGTTGTGGACCGAACAGGTGCGCCGGCACGACGTCGACCTGGTCGTCGCGGCCGGTGACCTGCCGTTCGACTACCTGGAGTTCCTGGCGGGCGCGCTGGACCGGCCGTGCGTGTTCGTGCCGGGCAACCACGACGTCGACTTGACCGGTTACGCCACCGTGCGGGGCCTGTGGACGAAGGCGGGCCTGCCGGCGCGGTGGCCCGGTCCGGCGGGCGGCGTGAACGCCGACGAACGGGTGGTGGACGTGGCCGGGCTGCGGATCGCCGGGCTGGGCGGGTCCGTCCGGTACAGCGGCGGGCCGAACCAGTGGACCGAGCGGCAGCAGGCGCGGCGGCTGCGGCGGGTGCTGCGAGCGGCCCGGTGGCGGAGGTGGCGCGACGGGCGCGGGGTGGACGTGCTGCTCACCCACTCGCCGCCGCTGGGCTGCGGTGACGAGCCGGACCCGCCGCACCGCGGGTTCGCGTGCCTGCACGAGGCCGTGCGGCGACTGCGGCCCCCGCTCCTGCTGCACGGCCACATCCACCCGCACGGCCAGGTGAAACCCGACCGCGCGCTCGACGGGACGCGGGTGGTGAACGTGGTGGGGTACCAGGTGTTGGACATCCCGTCGCGAGTGACCTGAGGAGGAGTGCCCGTGCCCCGTGACACCGGTTTCCCGCGGGCCGACGCGGAGAACGACTTCCTGCGCGCCCGGCGACGGCAGGTGCTGTCGCGGTTGGCCGCGTGGCTGCGCCGCGAGCCGGACGACGTGAACATCATGCTGCCGTTCCACGAGGTGGTGGAGTCGCTGGGGGTGCTCAGCGAGCGGCGGTTGGGGCTGCGCGCGATCCGGCTGGACTCGATCGTCGGCAGCGTGGACCGGACCAGGGACTTCGACCGCCGGTTCCGGCCGACGTCGGCGCGGGTGCGCGAGCGGTGGCAGCGGCTGGCGCTGGCGCAGCGGCGGGGCGAGCCGGTACCGCCGATCGAGGTGTACCGGGTCGGTGACCTGCACTTCGTCCAGGACGGGCACCACCGGGTGTCGGTGGCGCACGCGTTGGGGCTGGAGGTGATCGACGCCTACGTGACGGAGGTCGTGACGCGGGTCGCGGCGCACGGCATCCGGCACCGCGGTGACCTGATCGTGAAGGACTACCGGCGGCTGTTCCTGGAACGGGTGCCGCTGGCCGGTGAGGCGCGGGCGGCGGTGCTGCTGTCGGACCCGTGGGAGTACGCCGGGCTGGGCGAGCACGTGGAGGCGTGGGGGTTCCGGCTGATGCAGGACGAGGGCGTGTTCCTGGACCGCGTCACGGTCGCCCGGCGCTGGTACGCCGAGGAGTACCAGCCGGTGGTGGGGATGCTGCGGCAGGCGGACCTGATCGGCGACCCGCCCGAGGAAACGCGCACCGAGACCGAGGCGTACCTGTGGGTGGCGGCCGAGCGGTACCGGCTGATCCGCACGCACCGGTGGGACCCGGACGTGATCTCGACCCTGCGGTCGCGCCGTTAGCGCTGGCCTTCGAGCCGGGGCAGCGGGCGGGCCTGGTCCATCACCCGGTCCGTGTAGCTGTCGAGCAGGCGGGTGGCGACCTGCTGGCCGTAGCCGAGGATGACCGCCCAGAGCAGCAGGGCGGCCTGCGACGCCACGCCGATGAGGCCGGTCGTCACGCCCGCGCCCAGGGCCAGGATGCCGACCACCGCGAGCGCCGCGCCGAGCAGGACCTTGATCAGGGCCTGGTAGCCGACCATCACGTACGGCGAGAGGCTGGGCCGTCGCCGCAGGAGCAGCACGACGGCCGAGAGCACCGCGCCGAACGCGCCGAACACCTGGATCAGCCACACGTCCGCGCCGGTCGCCGCCTTGCCCGACGGGCACACCGTGGGCAGCTTCTCCGCGCTGGCGCACATCGGGATGAGGCCGGGCTCGACCAGGCCGATGACGCCCAGGAGGGTGTTGATCACGAACAGGACCACCGAGGTGGCGATGAGCTTGTTGCGCAGCGCTCGCGACCCGGCGTGGGCGAAGTCGGACGCGTCGAACGCGGCCCGCAGCGCGTCGACCACCACCTCCCGTTCCACGGCCAAGGGGAACTCGCCGGGCCGCAGCTCCTCCAGCGCGACCCGCCGCGGATCGTCCTCGTGCAGGTTCTCGGCGACCCGCGCCTTCAACCCCGGTAGCCGCCCGAGGAACCCGCTGCCCGCCGCCACGACCGCGATCTCGGCCTCGTGCAGCGACCGCCAGGCGCGCTCGATGTGCCACCCGGACCACCACGACGCCACCGTCCGCCACCGCGACTCGGTGCGCGTGATCATGTCCTCGACCACGGCGGCCTCCTGCTCCGCCGTGGCGCGCCACTGTTGGCTCTCCTGGTCGAGCGGATCCGGCGGACCGAGCGCGGCCAGGTCGGCACGCACGCGATCCAGCCGCGACTGCACCACCAGGCGCCAGTCCGTGATCCGGGGAGTGCGCGTGCCCATGTCCAGCATCGTCGCAGGCCAACCCACCTATCAGGCGATCACCCGAAGGAGTGGTGACCACACGGCCTGCGAGTGACCGTCACGGCTCGCCGACCAACGAGTCCGCGAACTCGACGACGACGGCCACCACTTCGGCGAACGTCGGCGGCAGCCCGTCGCCGTCGGCACCGAGTCGGCGCTTGAACGCCTGGTACGAGCTGTCCCGCTGCTCCCCCAAGCCGCCGACGACCTCGGAAAGCCGTTTGATCTCCACGCCCCGGTAGGCCGTCGTCGCCCGCAGCGCCGTCCGGACCTCGTCGCGGTCAGATCGACTGCGACGTGACCGTGTCGACCAGGTACTCGACGCCGTCGTCCGGGTCGGGCACCCGCCCTGCCACCTCGACCACGAGGTCGACCACGGTCCGCTCGTCGTTGGCGAGGTGCCGCGCCAGGAAGTCGGCGTCGGACGTGGGACGGCGGGCGCCGAGGGCGGCCAACAGCATGCCGCCCTTCAGCACGAATTTCGCGGTGTGAGGCGACTCGGCCAGCCTGGCGAGCCACCGTTCGAGGACGTAGAGCACGAGCAGTTCCTCGGTCGGGCGCCGCTCCCGGCGGGCCCGGTTCTGCAGGTCGAGGTAGGCACGCCCGCCGGGTGTTCCTCTCGTCGTGCGGTTCACTCGGCGATCACCACCTCCACCGCGGTCCGCACCGGCCCGTGCACCCCGAGCCGGCGCGCGATCTCCAGCAACCGCCCCGGTCGCGCCGAGCGCTGCCCGAGGTAGCGGCGCAGGGCGACCAGCGCGGTCGGCTCACCCAAGCGGTGCCGCAGCCTCATCAGGTCCACCACCGTCCTCTCCCGGGAGTAGATCCGAACGGTCTCGTCCGGTGCGGCTTCCACGTTCGCGAGCCCCAGGTCGAAGGTGTCCGCGTTGAAGCGGAAGACCTCGGTCGGCGGGTAGTCGATGCGCGGAGGACGTTGCGTGCGCGGCACGGCGAACTGCACGGCGATCGGTATCTCGTCGGTGAGCTCGTGCACGGCGGCGGCGGACACGCAGCAGACCACGGCGTTCGGCACGCGGTAGGCGACTGCCAGCAGATCGGGCCGGGACGGCGTTGGCGCGTCCGCTCGGCGGAACACACCGCGCGACAGCTCGACCACCTCACCCTCGTCCCGAAGCCGGTAGAGGTCGCGGTGGTGGAGGCCGCGGGCGAGCGCCGTGGCGGTCGTGAAGGTGTCGGGCATGTCGTCGGCAGACGGCGCCATGGATGGAAGTGTCGCCAACTGGCTCGGCCCTGGCAACACTTCCATCCACCTGGCTTCAGGCCGTGCGGCCCGGTTCGACCAGTTCACGCAGGCGTGGCGGCATGCGCTTCTCCAGGCCGAACGGTTCCAGGTGGGCTTGCAGGACGCCGTCGAACGCCCGCTTCACCGACGCGGTGTCCCACGCGTCGCTCTCCAGGATCGGCTGCTTGAAGTACGGGTGGCCGACCAGGTGCAGCTGCCTGCCGTTGCACCGGACGATCTGGCCGGTGATGCCCTGCGCCGCGTCGCTGAGCAGGAACAGCACGAGCGGTGCGACTTTGCCGGGGGTGCGGTCGGCCGGGATGGCCCGCAGGGACCGCTCCGACTTCCACACCATCCGGGTGTGCGCGACCGGGCAGACGGCGTTGACCCGGATGTTGTCCCCTTCCAGGTCCAGGGCCCACGACGAGCTGAGCGAGGCGACCGCGCCTTTCGTGGCCGAGTAGGTGGCGAGTTTGCGCTGGCCGAGAAACGCGCCTGACGAAATGTTCACGATCGAGCCGTGGCCCTGCTCGCGCATCACGCGCATCGCGGCCATTCCGGTGTAGATGACACCCAGTAGGTTGACCTCGACGGTCCGCCGGATGGATTCCGGATCGTCCTCCCACGGCAGTGTCTCGTAGTTGAGCCCGGCGTTGTTGACCAGGCCGTCGACCCGGCCGAACTCGGCCTGGCACATTCCCACGATCTTCTCGGCCTCGCTGGGATCGGCCACGGTCGCCGTGCTCGCCACCGCGCGCCCACCGTACGCCCGGATGTGCTCGGCGACCTGTTCGGCCTGCTCAGCGTCGATGTCGTTGACCACGACCGCCGCACCGGCCTGCGCGGCGTGCATCGCGTAGGCCTCGCCCAAACCCCGTCCCGCCCCGGTGATCACGACTGCTTTGCCGTCAAGAATCCCCATCTCGCGCTCTTCTCTGTGCTCGGCGGACTCCCCTGCCCCGGCCCTTTCCGGCCGGAGTCGTTTCCGCCTGCGCCCAGCGTGGAGATCGGCGGCAGTCCGGTCGCGGCAATTGCGACGAGGTGTGGGTTTGCTGCGCTGAATGGCCTATGGAGTTCGTCCCTGCCGATGCCCCTCGGCTGGTCAGTAAC
Source organism: Saccharothrix sp. CB00851 (assembly GCF_001905065.1). Taxonomy (NCBI): domain Bacteria; kingdom Bacillati; phylum Actinomycetota; class Actinomycetes; order Pseudonocardiales; family Pseudonocardiaceae; genus Saccharothrix; species Saccharothrix sp. CB00851. Next base: position 329,689 of record NZ_LWLC01000034.1, on the reverse strand, counting down.
TCCCAGTGACCTCGACAAACGCCCGTTTGGCCTTACCCGAAAGTGTGAAAGGCCGCCCCCGGTGGACAGTGGGGGCGGCCTTCCGGGCGGACGGTCAGCCGCGGTAGGTGAGGTTGCGGCCGTTGCCCGGGTCGAACAACTGCACCTTGTCCGCGTCGAACCAGATGTCGGTGGGTTCGCCCGCGACCGCGGTGGACGTCGCGGCGATCCGGGCGACCAGCGACACGCCGCCGCCGGGCACGTCGGCCGAGCCCGCGTCGGCGGCGAGCTCGGCCAGCTCCGCCGACGTCGCCTGTTCACCCTGAAGGCTGAAATAGGCGAACTTGTCCGAGCCCATCGACTCCAGCACGTCCACCTGGTTGGTGAACGTGACGCCCTTCGCGCGCACGGCGTCGTCCACCAGCCGCGCGTCCTCGAAGTGCTCCGGCCGCAACCCCATGATCACCTCACGGGGTGCGTCGGCGCCTTCCAGCAGCCCGCGCACCCGGTCCGTGAGCGGCACGTCGCCGAGCGCCGAGCGCAGCACGCCGCCCTCCAGCGCGGCCGGCACGAAGTTCATCGCCGGCGAGCCGATGAACCCGGCCACGAACAGGTTCGCCGGGTTGTCGTAGAGGAACTGCGGCGCCCCGACCTGCTGCACCGCGCCGCCGCGCATCACCACGACCCGGTCGCCGAGGGTCATCGCCTCGGTCTGGTCGTGCGTGACGTACACGGTGGTGGTGCCGAGCCGCTTCTGCAGCCGCGACACCGACGTGCGCATCTGCACGCGCAGCTTGGCGTCGAGGTTCGACAGCGGCTCGTCCATCAGGAACGCCTTGGGGCTGCGCACGATCGCCCGCCCCATCGCGACCCGCTGCCGCTGCCCGCCCGACAGGTTCGACGGCTTGCGGTCCAGGTGCTGGGTCAGGTCCAGGATCTCGGCGGCGTCGCGGACCTTCTTCTCCACGGTCGCGTCGTCCACTTTGGCCAGTCGCAGCGGGAAGGCCATGTTCTCCTTCACCGTCATGTGCGGGTACAGCGCGTAGGACTGGAACACCATGGCGATGTCACGGTCCTTGGGCGCGCGCTCGTTGACCCGTTCGCCGCCGATGCGCAGCTCGCCGGACGTGATGTCCTCCAGGCCCGCGATCATGTTGAGGGTCGTGGACTTCCCGCAGCCGGACGGGCCGACCAGGATGATGAACTCGCCGTCGGCGATCTCGATGTCCACGTCCCGCACGGCCACCGCGCCGTCGGGGTACTGCTTGGTCACGCTGTCCAGAACGATCTCGGCCATTGCTTCACCCCTTGACGGCGCCGGAGGTCAACCCGGCGACGATCCGACGCTGGAAGAACAACACGAACAGGATGATCGGGATCGTGATCACCACCGCGGCGGCGGCGATCGACCCGGTCGGGTCCTCGAACTGCGAGCTGCCGGTGAAGAACGACAGCGCGACCGGCACCGTGCGGGACGCCTCGGTGGAGGTCAGCGAGATCGCGAACAGGAAGTCGTTCCAGCAAAAGATGAACACCAGGATCGCGGTGGTGAACACGCCGGGCGCGGCCAGCGGCGCGATGACCCGGCGGAACGCCTGACCGGGCGTCGCACCGTCCATCTTCGCCGCCTTCTCCAGCTCCCACGGGATCTCGCGGAAGAACGCCGACAGCGTGTAGATCGCCAGCGGCAGCGCGAACGTGATGTAGGGCAGGATCAGGCCGGGCCAGGTGTCGAACAGCCCGAGCGTCCGCTCGATCTCGAACAGCGGCGAGACCAGCGAGATCTGCGGGAACATCGCGATCAGCAGCGACACCCCGACCAGCAGCCGCTTGCCGGGGAAGTCGAGCCGGGCGATCGCGTAGGCGGCCATCGTGCCGAACACGACCGCGACGGCCGTGGCGATGAGCGCGATGCCGATCGAGTTCACCAGCGCGCGGACGAACTCCGTGGTGGAGAAGATCGCCTTGTAGTTGTCGAACGTCCACGCGCGCGGGATGAAGTTGCCGTCCGCCAAGGTCTCCTTGGTCTTGAACGACAGCGACACGATCCACAGCACCGGTACCAGCGCGTACGCCACCACCAGGATGTTGAGCACGGTCCAGCGCGCCTTGCGGCCCGTGGTCACGGCCCCGCCGATGCCCGCCATCAGCGCCTCCCCCCGCCGTCGCCGCCGGGTGCGGCGGTGCCGAACAGCTTCACGAACACGAACGCGATGATCGCCACCGCGATGAAGATGAGCACCGACATGGTGGAGCCGATGCCCAGGTTCAGGCCTTTGATCAGGTTGTTGTAGGTCAGCATCGACACCGACGACGTGCCCTGCGAGCCCGCCGTGAGCACGAACAGGTTGTCGAAGATGCGGAACGCGTCGAGCGTGCGGAACAGCAGCGCCACCAGGATCGCGGGCTTCATCACCGGCACCATCACCTTGGTGAACCGCTGCCACGCGCTCGCGCCGTCCATCGCGGCGGCCTTGAGCAGGTCGTCCGGCACCAGCGCCAAGCCCGCCATGAGCAGCAGCGCCATGAACGGCGTGGTTTTCCAGATCTCGGCCAGCGTCACCACCATGATCGCCGGGATCTTCTCGGTGAGCACCGGGTCGCCGCCCGCGATCGTCTCGGCCAGGTAGCCGGTGCGCGGTGTCCAGGCGTAGCGCCAGGAGAACGCGGCGACGACCGTGACGATGCCGTACGGGATGAGCGTGGACGTGCGCACGATGCCCCGGCCGACCAGGGTGCGGTGCATGATCAGCGCCAGCGCCATGCCCAGCACCAGCTCGATCGCCACGGACACCACGGTGATCAGCACCGTGACCCACATGGCGTTCCACCAGTACGGGTTGGACAGCACGGTGACGTAGTTCTCCAGGCCGACGAACTCGGTGCGGTCGGGGAACTTCAGGTCGTAGCGCTGCAGCGACAGCCACAGCGAGTACAGGATCGGCCAGCCGGCGACGGCGGCCATGATGAGGATCGCGGGCGCGCACAGCAGCAGGCCGAGCCGCCGTTCGGCTTTCTTGCCCTCGCTGAGCGCGGCCTTGGCCTTCGGCGAGAGCGCGGGTTCGGCGTCCGGGGTCTTCAAGGCGTGGCTCACGGCAGCACCCCCTTCGAGTCGAGCGCGTCCTGCAGTTCGGTGCGCAGCCGTTCGGCGGTGCCCCGCGGGTCGATGCCCGCCGGTGGCGACAGGATCGTGGAGATGACGGTGGAGACGTTCTGGTAGGCGGGGGTCCGCGGGCGCACGCTCGCGTTCTTCAGCGTCTCCAGGATCGCTTCCTTCATCGGGTACGGCTCGGCCATCTCCGGGTCGTCGTAGACGGCCTCGATGGTCGGCGGCACGCCGTCGTTGATGGCGGCGAACTTCTGGTGCTCGGCGCTGCGCAGGCACAGCACCGCGTCGAACGACTCCTCGGTGTGCTCGGTGAAGGCGCTGACCGCGTAGTTGATGCCGCCGACGGTGACCTTGGCCGGGTCGCCGTCGATCGACGGGTAGGGCGCCCACTTGAGGTGCGGCGCGATGGCCTCGACCTTCTGCGCGGCGGCGTAGACGTACGGCCAGTTCAGCATGAACGCCGCCTTGCCGCCCTCCATGGCGAGCCGGGCGTCGTCCTCGGCGGCGTTGGAGAACGACGGGTCGACCGCGCCCGAGGTGGCGAACCGCTTGAGCACCTCCAGCGCCTTCACCGCGCCGTCGTCCACCACGGCCTTGGTGCCGTTCTCGTCGACGATCTGCCCGCCCGCGGTGCTGACCAGGGTGTTGTAGAGGACGACGAGGCCTTCGTACTGCTTGCCCTGCGCGGCGATCAGGCCCGGCGTCTTGTCGTTGCCGTCCGCTTCGAGCCGCTCGCCGAGTTGGATCATCTCGTCCCACGTCTTCGGCGGGGTGGGCACGAGGTCTTCGCGGTACCAGAGGAGTTGGACGTTGGTGTTGTCCGGCGCCCCGTACAGCCTGCCCTCGTAGCGGGCGGTCTCCAGCGGCGTCTCCAGCGTGCCGTCCTCGACCTCGGTCCTGGCCTGGCCGGTGAACTCCTTGATCCAGCCCGCTTTGGCCAGTTCGGCGGTCCAGGTGACGTCGAGGGCCAGCACGTCCATGCCGGTGTCCCCGGCGGCGAGCCTGCGGACCATCTGCTCGCGCTGGCCGTCCGCCTCGCGCGGCAGCTTGTGGTAGACGATCTCGTAACCGTCGGCCTGGGCGTTGCAGTTGTCGACGATCTTCTGGAAGTTCTCCTGCGGGTACTTGTAGACGTTGATGGTGATCCCGCCGTCACCCGAACCACAGCCCGCCAGCACGGACGTCGCGATGAGCGCGGCGCTCCCGGCGGCGGCCAACCGATGACCCTTGCCCCTCATCGGTCCTGCCTCCTTCCCGACAACGGAGGAGCCAGACCGCAGCGCCCGGCACCTCGTCGTGCCCACCGGTCGACTGGGCCGACCGGTGGAACGAACGTAGGCCCGGTGATCAGGTGCCGCAACCACCGGAGCCCGGAACGGCCTTACCCGATCAGGTGGCGCGGTAAACCTCGGTCTTCGACGTCAGCCCTTGCCGGTCCCGCCCGCGTCCGAGGGGCGCATGGCGAGCTTGGCGAGCAGGTCGCGGCCGCGTTCGGCGGACCGGGGCTGGCAGAGCACGTCGTAGCGGCCCGCGACCAGCTGGCTGGCGCTCTGGAAGTCCCTCTTGCCGCGCGCCGACCCGTACCCGACCGCCGCGAAGATCAAGCCGAACGCGATGCCGACCACCAGGCCCGCGACGATGGGCCCGAGGCTCGCGCCGGGGCTGGTGTTGAACAGGCTGAGCAGGACGCCGACGAACAACCCGAACCACGCCCCCGACGCCGCTCCGGTGCCCAGCACCCGGCCCCAGGTGAGCCGGCCGGTGACCCGTTCGACGAGCATCAGGTCGACACCGACGATCGTGACCTCTTGGACGGGGAAGTCGTCATCGGCCAGGAAGTCGACCGCCCGCTGTGCTTCCTCGTAGGTGCTGTACGAGCCGATGGGCCAGCCGGTGGGCGGGGTGGGCAGGCGGGGAGGCACCCCGGGTCGGTTCTGGCCGGAGAATGAACTCGTCACGGTGACCACCTCTTCGCGGTGCTGATCACCCCATCCTGCCAACACCGGGCGACCAGCGCGAAACGGGTTCGCGAAACGTGACCTGACCGCCCGGCTGCCGACCTCTCACGCGTCAGACGGCACGGCGGTCGCCGACGAGCGCGGGGACGAGCGGGCCCGGGGCGTGTGCGGCCGCGATGCTCTCGCTTTTCACAAGGGAGGGGTTCGTGTCATCCCGCCGACCTGGCGCAGCCCTACCGCACGGGTCAAGGGGGCACCTTCCGGCATGACCGGCGCGTCGGGCTGGAACCGCCCCCTTGACGCGTGTGGTAGCCCGGAGGGAGGTCGGTGGGATGACACGAAGCCCGGACCCACAACGCAACAGGACGTCCCCGACGCGACGAAACCGAGACGGAACGAACGGGAGGTCATCCTGCTGATCTGCCCGTCCGGCGAGGACGCTTTTCAAGCTTTCAGCCCCGCTGATCTTTCAGCCCCGCGACTGGTAGTCGCGCAGGAGCCCCCGGCTGATGATGGTCTTCTGGATCTCGCTCGTACCTTCGCCGATGAGCAGGAACGGCGCCTCACGCATCAGGCGCTCGATCTCGTACTCCTTGGAGTACCCGTACCCCCCGTGGATGCGGAACGCTTCCTGGGTCACCTCGGCGCAGTACTCCGACGCGATGAGCTTGGCCATGCCCGCCTCGACGTCGTTGCGCGCGCCGGAGTCCTTCAGCCGTGCCGCGTTCACCATCATCAGGTGCGCGGCCTCCACCTTCGTAGCCATCTCGGCCAGCTTGAACGCGATGGCCTGGTGCTCCGCGATCGGCTTGCCGAACGTCCTGCGCTGCTGCGCGTACTCGATGGCCAGTTCGAACGACCGCAGCGCGATGCCGCACGCCCGCGCCGCCACGTTCACCCGGCCGACCTCGACGCCGTCCATCATGTGCCGGAACCCGCGACCGGTCTGGCCGCCCAGCACCTGCTCCGCCGGGATCCGGAAGCCGTCGAACACCATCTCCGTGGTGTCGACGCCCTTGTAGCCCATCTTGTCGATCTTGCCGGGGATGGTGAGGCCGGGCGCGACCTCGCCGTAGCCCTCGGGCTTCTCCACCAGGAACGTGGTCAGGTTCTGGTGCGCCTTCTCCGCGCCCTCGTCGGTCTTCACCAGCACGGCGGTGAGGTTGGACGTGCCGCCGTTGGTCAGCCACATCTTCTGGCCGTTGATGACGAAGTCGTCGCCCTCGCGCACAGCCCGGGTGCGGATCGCGGCCACGTCGGAGCCCAGCTCCGGCTCGGACATGGAGAACGAACCCCGCACCTCACCGGTCGCCATCCGGGGCAGGTACTTCTGCTGCTGCTCCGGCGTGCCGTGCTGCTTGAGCATGTGCGCCACGATGAAGTGCGTGTTGATCACGCCGGACACCGACATCCAGCCGCGGGCGATCTGCTCGACCACCAGGGCGTAGGTCAGCAGGGACTCGCCGAGCCCGCCGAACTCCTCCGGGATGGTGAGCCCGAACAGGCCCATCTCCTTCATGCCCTCGACGATGTCGGCCGGGTACGTGTCACCGTGCTCCAGCGCCTGGGCGTGCGGGATGATCTCCTTGTCCACGAAGGTGCGAACCGTCGACAGGATCTCCTCCTGGACGTCGGTCAGTCCTGCGGTCCGGGCCAGGCGCGCCATCGCGTTTCCCTTCGTAGCTCTCGGGTTACCGGCGAGTATGGACCGGTTAACGCCCGTTCGCGCCACGAGAGTGCTCATCACCACGCGCTGAACCGAAACAGCGGGTTAGCCTGTGCGCCCGCACGATCGGCGAGGGGGACCACCATGTCGCAACCGCACTACCAACAACCGGGCTACTACCCGCCGCCCCGGGGAACCAACGGGATGGCGATCGCGGCGCTGATCACCGCGTTCCTGTTCTCCCCGGCGGGCATCGTGCTGGGCGTCGTGGCGCGCAAGCAGATCCGGCGGACCGGTGAGGAGGGCTGGGGCATGGCGACCGCCGGCCTCATCATCGGCGTCGTGCTCACCGTGCTGTGGGTGCTGGCCGTCGTGCTGTGGGTCGTGCTGGTGGTTTGGCTGTACCGGGAGGCGGCGAACCTGCCGACCCCACGCTGACCGCTCCGGGTCAGGAGGCGCGCAGTTCCAGCTCGCCACCGCAGTGCCGGCACACGTCGGCGAACACGTGGACGTCGTGCGAGCAGGCGGGGCAGGGGCGGAAGCTGCGCTCGAGCAGGTCGTCACGGCGGCGCTGGAACAGCCGCCTGCGCGGGGTGCGATGTCTGGACACGCCCACCACCATGCACAGGCGGCACCCCATGATCGCCAATCCACAGCCCGACCTGTGGCCATGCTCACCGGCGGGGTCACCAGCCCGTACCGGACCGGTCACTCTTCGAAGGCGCACAGCCAGCCGTCGAGGTGCGGGCACGCCGCACGCAGGCGTGCCAGGCCCAGGTCCTGGATCGCGAGCGGCCCGTCGACCGTCTTGACGTAGCCGGGGCAGTAGTCGAGGAGCCGCTTCGAGGGCGCGGTCGCCGGTCCGTCGTTGACCAACTCCGGACCACCCGCGACCGAAACGTCCCCTCGAAGCCGGTCCGCGAGTTCGGGACCGAGGAACTCCCCCAGTTCGTCGGCGGCGGCGAACACCCACGCCTCCAGCTCGTGGACCACCAGGTTGGGCCGGAACCGCCGGTCACCCACCGCCTCGGCCAGACACCGCTCGACGTGCCCGACCCGCTCGTAGACGTCGCCGGACGGCCGGTCCGCCATGCCGGGGCAGTCCGGCGGGAACGCGTAGTAGTCGAACAGCGTGGTGAGCACATCGATGCTCGTGTCGTTCAGCAGCAGCCTGATGTCCCGCTGGACCTGCGCCCACCCGGTGATGCCACCCTTGTGCGACGGCCCGGCCGCCGGCCTCTTGGTCTTCACGAGCGACAGGCTGGTGACCCATCCGAGCCCTTCGAGATGAGGTCGGATGACGGCATCGGCCACGACCTCTTCGGTCTGCCCCTCGACCAGCAGGTGGACCCGCCGGATGGCACCCGTCACGTGTGCCCGCCCGGCCTGCCCCCGATCAGGTTCTTCTCCCACAGCTCACCCAGCGAGTACTCCTGGAGCCACGCGCCGAGCCGCTGGCGATCCGGCCGCGAGAAGGTCGACGCCCCGTCTACCCGCTCGACCACGATCAGGTCATCAAGCTCGAACTGGTTCATCAGGGTCACCGACTGCGTGGCGATGAGCACCTGGCTGCGCACGGACGCTTGCCGCAAGAGCCCTGCCAACTGGACGACGGCATAGGGGTGCAGGCCGAGTTCCGGCTCGTCCAGGACCACCAGCGAGGGCAGCCTCGGGTGCAGCAGGAGTGTCGCGAGACAGACGAACCGCAACGTGCCGTCCGACATCTGGTCGGCCGAGAACACGGCGTCCGAGTCGTTCTGCCGCCACCGCAGCCGCAGTCGGTCGCTCTTCTCCGGTCGGAGGACGAAGTCCCGGAAGAACGGCGCGACTTGGCGGATGGCCCCGACGATCCGCCGGTAGGCCGCCTTGTCGGTCGGGTCGTCGCTGTCGTAGAGCGCCAGCAGGACGGCCGCGAGGTTGCCCGCGTCGTGTCGCAGCGCCACGTTGTCCGCCGTGGGCACGAGTTGCTTGACCGGCGCGTTCCGGCTCGTGTCGTGGAAGTGGTAGACGCGGCAGTCGCTCAGCGCGTCGGCCAGCCGAGCCGCGGACCCCACGGCGTCGGTGACCATCGGCAGCTGCGTCTCCCGCCCTCCTCTCGGCAACTCGACCATCCCGTGGTCCCCGAGGTCGAGGGCTTCGACCGCGAAGATGAACTGGTCGTTGCTCGCCGGCACCAGCACGGCCTGGTAGGCACCCGGAGCACCGGTCACCGCGAGCCGGAGGTGATCCGCGCCGGAGTTGAGCAGCGCCGACGCGCCGCCGTTCAGCCCGACGAAGAAGCCCAAGTCTTCCTCGACCAGGCGGCCGAGCAGCTCGAACACGCGCACGAAGTTGCTCTTGCCCGCGCCGTTCGCGCCGATCAGCACGTTCAGCCGGCCGAGGTCCACTCGCGCCGAACGGATCGAGGCGTACCCCTCGATCTCGATCGACTTCAGCTCCCGGTCGGCCACGCGATCACTCTACGACCACGCGCCGACCGGGAACCGCGGGAACTCAGTCCTCCGGCGGCGACCACACGTTCGTGCGCGACATGCCCGCGGCACGTCCCTTGGACGAGATGACCAGCGCCATCTTGCGCGACGCCTCGTCGATCATCTCGTCGCCGAGCATCACGGCGCCGCGCTTGCCGCCCTTCTCGGACGTGAAGTAGTCGTACGCGTCGAGGATGTTCTCGGCGTGGTCGTAGTCCTCCTGCTTGGGGCTGTAGACCTCGTTCGCCGCGTCGATCTGGCCCGGGTGCAGGACCCACTTGCCGTCGAAGCCCAGGGCGGCCGAGCGTCCGGCCACGCGCTTGAAGCCCTCGACGTCGCGGATCTGCAGGTAAGGGCCGTCGATGGCCTGCTTGTCGTGCGCACGGGCAGCCATCAGGATTTGCATCAGGATGTAGTGGTAGGCGTCGCCGACGTCGTAGCCGGGCGGCTGCTCGCCGACGACCAGGGACTTCATGTTGATCGACGCCATGAAGTCGGCCGGGCCGAAGATGATCGTCTCCACCCGCGGCGAGGCCGTCGCGATCGCGTTGACGTTGGTCAGGCCCAGGGCGTTCTCGATCTGCGCCTCGATGCCGATGCGCCCGACCTCGTACCCCATGGTCTTCTCGATCTGGGTGAGCAGCAGGTCCAGCGCGTGCACCTGCTCCGCGGTCTGCACCTTCGGCAGCATGATGCAGTCCAGGTTCGCGCCCGCACCCTCGACGACCTCGGTGACGTCGCGGTAGGTCCACTCGGTGGTCCAGTCGTTGACCCGGACGACCCGCGTGCGAGAGCCCCAGCCGCCCTCGTTCAACGACGCCACGATGGTCTTGCGCGCGTCCGGCTTGGCCAGCGGCGCGCACGCGTCCTCCAGGTCGAGGAACACCTGGTCCGCGGGCAGCGTGCGGGCCTTGTCGATCATCTTCTGGCTCGACCCGGGCACGGCCAGGCACGAGCGACGGGGACGCTGCTGGTCGACCACTGTGGGTACCTCCTCGTACCGGCCGGTAACTCCTGTCGTGCGAAGGGTGGCACGCACGCGTACCGCCCGCTATTTCGTGAGTCACGTTTCACAGGCTCGTGGCAGGCTGAACCGGTGGAGATCGAGCAGGTGCTGGACAACGCGTTGCGCAAGGCCGCCGCGGTGTGGATCCGACCGGACGGCCACGAGCCGCGACTGGTGTGGTCGCTGTGGCGCGACGGGACGCTCCTGGTGGCGGTCGGCGGCACCGAACAGCGAGTGCCGGGCCTGGCCGACGGCGTCACGTGCACCATCACCGTCCGCTCCCCGACCACCCACTCCCACCTGGTCGACGCGACCGCGACCGCCCACCTGACCGAACCGGACGACGACACCGCGGCGGCGTTGCGGGCGGCCCGGCTCAACGGCAGGCCGCGGTGGGAGTCGGTCTACCGCCTGGAGTTCGCGTGATCACCGTCCCGGGCGACTTCGGCCGGATCCTCGGCGAACAATCGCGGGAGTGGCGGGCGAACCTGCCCACCCTGGCCACCCGGTTCTGCGCCCGCTGGCGGCTCACCCCGGACGGCGCCCTGCTCACCGGCAACGTCGCCGTCGTCCTCCCGGTGCGCCGCGCCGACGGCCACCCGGCCGTGCTCAAGCTGACCTGGCTGGACGAGGAGACCCGGCAGGAGCCGGTGGCGCTGAAAGCCTGGGCGGGTCAGGGCGTCGTGGACCTGCTGGAGCACGACGACCGGCACGGCGCCCTGCTGCTGGAACGCCTCGACCACACCAGGTCGCTGGACGACGCGCCGATCGAGGAGGCGCTGGCCGTCACCGGCGGGCTGCTGCGCCGACTGCGCGTCCCGGCCGGGCCCGGGTTCCGCCGACACGAGTTCCCCGACCTGGTCGCGGAGAACGCGCAACTGGGCGACCCGCTGCCGTCGGTGCTGGTGCACCAGGCCCGCGAACTGGGCCGCGACCTCGCCGAGACGGCCGGGAACACCCTGGTCAACCAGGACCTGCACTACGAGAACGTGCTGCGCGGCGACCGCGAGCCGTGGCTGATGATCGACCCGAAGCCGCTGGCGGGCGACCGCGAGTTCGGCGTGATCCCGTTGCTCTGGAACAGGTTCGGCGAGCTGGACGGCGACCGTGGCCTGCGCGACCGGTTCGCGGCGCTGTGCGACATCGGCGAGCTGGACGCCGACCGGGCCCGCGCCTGGACGTTCTGCCGGGCCGTCGACACCTGGCTGTGGTGCCTGGACGAGGAGCTGGACGAGATGGCCGTCGCGGTCGAGGCCATCGCCCGCGCCCTCCGCCCCTGACAACGTCCACAGTGGAACGCAGCGGCGGCGCACCGGGCGGACTAACCTGATCACGTGGTCGCCGTGAACCGCGTCTTCGCCGCGCAGCTCGCCGGTCTGCCCGTGTTCGGGCCGGACGGCGAGTCGATCGGCAAGGTCCGCGACCTGGTCATCGGCCTGCGGGTGGACCGCCAGCCGCCCCGCGTGCTCGGCCTGGTGCTGGAGCTCGCCACCCGGCGGCGCATCTTCGTGCCGATGCTGCGGGTCACGTCGATCGAGCCGAACGCCGTCACGCTCGCCACCGGCTCGGTCAACCTGCGCCAGTTCCACCAGCGCGCCAACGAGGTGCTGGTGGTCGGCGAGCTGCTCGACGCCCGCGTGACGCTCGACTCCGGCGCGGCGGCGGTGCTGGTCGACGCGGCGATGGAGCCCAGCCGCACGCGTGATTGGCGGATGACGCGGGTCGCGGTCCGGGAGCGCACCGGTCGGCTGGCCCGCCGCGGCCCGGTGCAGGTGCTGCGGTGGGAGGAGCTGAGCGGGCTGACCGTGACCGAGCTGGCGGGCCAGCCGCAGGGCGCGCAGCACCTGGTGGCGATCTTCGAGACGATGCGCGCCGCGGACGTGGCGCTGGCCCTGCACAGCCTGCCGTTCAAGCGCCGCTACGAGGTGGCCGAGGCCTTGGACGACGAACGGCTCGCCGACGTGATCGAGGAGATGGCCGAGGAGGACCAGAAGGACCTGCTGGCGCACCTGGACGACGAACGCGCCGCGGACATCCTGGAGGCCATGAACCCCGACGACGCGGCCGACCTGCTCTCCGAGCTGCCCGAGGTCGAGCAGGACCGGCTGCTGGGGCTGATGGAGCCGGAGGAGTCCGAGCCGGTGAAGCGGCTGCTGAAGTACAGCTTCGACACCGCGGGCGGGCTGATGACGCCGGAACCGGTGGTGCTCGCGCCGGACGCGACGGTGGCCGAGGCGCTGGCGCACGTGCGCAACCCGGACCTCACGCCCGCGCTGGCCAGCATGGTGTTCGTGTGCCGCCCGCCGACGGCCACGCCCACCGGCCGCTACCTGGGGTGCGTGCACATCCAGCGGCTGCTGCGCGAACCGCCGTCCGACCTGGTCGCGGGTGTGCTGGACACGGACCTGGCGACGTTGTCACCGTCGGCGTCGCTGGGCGACGTGACCCGCTACTTCGCCACCTACAACCTGGTGTGCGGGCCGGTCGTGGACGACAGCGACCACCTGCTCGGCGCGGTCACCGTGGACGACGTGCTGGACCACCTGCTGCCCGACAACTGGCGCGAAACGGGGCTGACCCATGCCTGAGCTGCCGCGTCGACGGCTCGACCAGCCGCGCACGGAGGGCCGGTTCCGGCTGTCGCTGGACCCGGAGGCGTTCGGCCGGTTCTCCGAGCGGCTCGCCCGGTTCCTCGGCACCGGCAAGTTCCTGTTCTGGCAGACGCTGCTGGTGATCGCGTGGATCACGGTCAACCTGGTGGCGGTGTCGCTGAGCTGGGACCCGTACCCGTTCATCCTGCTCAACCTGGCGTTCTCCACGCAGGCCGCGTACGCCGCGCCGCTGATCCTGCTCGCGCAGAACCGGCAGGACGACCGCGACCGGGTGTCGTTGGAGGAGGACCGGGCGCGGGCCACGCAGACCAAGGCCGACACCGAGTACCTGGCCAGGGAGCTGGCCGCGCTGCGGCTCGCGGTGGGCGAGGTGGTGACCCGTGACTACCTGCGCAGCGAGCTGGAACGCGTGTTCCGGGAGCGCAAGCGGCCCGTCAAGGACGACGTGTCCTCACCCTGAACAGCCCGGTGCCCGTCAGGGTTCTTCGGCGCCCAGCCGCTCGCACATCCGGCCGAACGCCTCCAGCTCCGCGTGGTCCAGCGGCTCCGCGAAGTGCCGCACCACGCCCGTCAGGTGCGTCCCGGACGCCGCGCGCAGTCGCTCCAGGCCCTGTGACGTGAGCACCGCCACCACGCCGCGGCCGTCACCGTCGGCGCGTTCCCGCAGCACCAGGCCCGCGCGTTCGAGGCGGTCGACGAGTCTCGTGACGCCGGAGCGGGACAGCAGCACGGCATCGGCCAACTCGGTCATCCGCAGTCGGTACTGGGGCGCCTCGGCGAGCTGGACCAGGACGTCGTAGGCCGCGAGCGACAAGCGTTGCTCGGCGATCAGTTCGGCTTCCAGGATCCTCGTGAGCCTCGCGTGCGCCCGGAGGAAGGATCGCCACACCCCCAGCTCGGTACGGGTGGGCAACCGGGCAGATCCGGTTTCCGGCACGGATACCAATGTTACGGAAAGCACGCAACCGGCTGCGCGCTGCCCCTGGATCCGGGGTGACCGACCGGTAGCTTGGAGGTGTACGACCCGCCGTAGCATGGCGGTCCCACCACCTCTTTGGCGAAGGCGTTCCCGTGACTCTTCCTACCGTTGACGACGTGCAGAAGGCGTTGGCCGGTGTGCAAGACCCGGAGATCCGGCGTCCGATCACCGACCTGGGCATGGTCAAGGGCGTCGTGGTCGGTGACGACGGGGTCGTGGACGTGGCGGTGTACCTCACCGTGTCCGGCTGCCCGTTGCGCGACAAGATCACCGCCGACGTGACGTCCGCCGTGTCCGCGCTCGACGGCGTCACCGGTGTGCGCGTCGAGCTGGACGTGATGAGCGACGCGCAGCGCACCGAGCTGCGCAAGGCGCTGCGCGGTGGCGTCGAGGAGCCGGTGATCCCGTTCGCCCAGCCCGGGTCGCTGACCCGCGTGTACTGCGTGGCGTCGGGCAAGGGCGGTGTCGGCAAGTCGTCGGTGACGGTGAACCTGGCCGTCGCGATGGCCGCGCGCGGGCTGTCCGTCGGCGTGGTGGACGCCGACATCTACGGCCACTCGATCCCGCGCATGCTGGGCACCGACGGGAAGCCGACCCAGGTCGAAAAGATGATCATGCCGCCGCAGTCGCACGGCGTGAAGCTGATCTCGATCGGCATGTTCACGCCGGGCAACACCCCGGTGGTGTGGCGCGGCCCCATGCTGCACCGGGCGCTGCAGCAGTTCCTGGCCGACGTGTTCTGGGGCGACCTGGACGTGCTGCTGCTCGACCTGCCGCCGGGCACGGGTGACATCGCCATCTCGGTGGCTCAGCTCGTGCCGAACGCCGAGATCCTGGTCGTGACGACGCCTCAGCAGGCGGCGGCCGAGGTGGCGGAGCGGGCCGGGTCGATCGCGTTGCAGACGCGGCAGCGGATCGCGGGCGTGATCGAGAACATGTCGTGGCTGGAGCTGCCGGACGGCACCCGGATGGACGTGTTCGGGGCCGGTGGCGGGCAGGCCGTGGCCGACTCGCTGACCCAGGCCGTGGGTGCGGACGTGCCGCTGCTGGGCCAGGTGCCGCTCGACCCTCGCCTGCGCGAACAGGGTGACGCGGGCACGCCGATCGTGCTGGCGCACCCCGAGTCGGCCGCAGGCCAGGTGCTGACGACCGTCGCGGGCAAGCTGTCGACGCGGTCCCGCGGCCTCGCCGGCCGCCTGCTGAACGTCTCCCCCGCCGGCCGCTGACGAGCCGGCCCCAGCGCGGCCACGCCATCGCCCGGCCACCTGTCCCGAACGCGACGCAGGGGTCCCCGCCAAGGGGGACCCCTGCTTTTCATTCTACGGACGGGTACCGACAAATCCGGGCACGTCAGGTGGCGTCCGGGTCGAACGGGGGACGTTCGCCGCGTTCCAGGGGACGCTCGGAGGTGGTGGTGTCCCGGGCCGGGGGGACGGCCGGGTGGCCGTTCGGCTTCTCGATCGGGTCGTCGTCCCACAAGTGCTTGGTGATCGCGCGCTTCGGGTCGAAGTTGCGCAGTTCCCGCAGGTCCTCGAGAGGCTTGCGCAACTGCTCGAACTCCGGCCCCATCTCCTGCTTCAACTGGTCCCGCGCGCCAGTCGCGTAGTCGCGGACCTTGCGGACCGTCTTGCCGACCCACGAGGCGGCCTCCGGCAGTCGTTCCGGGCCGAGGATGAACAGCCCCGCCACGACGATGACGAGGATCTCAAGCCACCCGATGCTGTCGAACACCCGCGTGCCCCACCTTCCGCGCCCCAAGCCCTGTTGCCAGCGTAGCCGTCAGTCGGACCTCAGAGTCACCTGCACGGTCAGCTCACGACCCTGCCTGGCCAGCACGACCGGAACCGTCTCGCCGATTTCACGCTCCCTTACCGCGACGGTCAGCTCGGCGGCGTTGCGGACCATCCGGTCGCCGACGCGGGTGATCACGTCGCCCTCCTCGATGCCCGCCGCGTCGGCCGCGCCGCCCTCGGGGACGTTCTGCACCTGCGCGCCCTCCGCCGTCTCCGCCGACGCCGACCGCACGTTGACGTTCATGTCCGCGTGCTTGACCTGGCCGTCGCGGATCAGCGCCTGCGACACCTTGCGCGCGTAGTTGCCGGTGATCGCGAACCCGAGGCCGACCGAACCGCCGGTCTCGGTGCGGATCGACGAGTTGATGCCGATCAGCGCGCCGGACGAGTCGACCAGCGCGCCACCGGAGTTGCCCGGGTTGATGGCCGCGTCGGTCTGGATCGCGTCGTAGGTGACCTGCGGTCCGCCGTTCTCACCGGCCGCCGTCACGGGCCGGTGCAGGGCGCTGACGATGCCCTCGGTCACGGTGTTCGACAGCGACAGCGGCGACCCGATGGCCAGCACGGTGTCGCCCACGGCCAGCTCGTCGGAGTCGCCGAACTGCAGCACGGTCGGGTTGTCCACCTCGACCTTGATCACCGCGAGGTCGGTCTTGGAGTCACGGCCGACGACCTGCGCCACGGCCCGCTCGCCGTCGGTGAAGACGACGGTCAGCTTGGCCGACGTGTCCTGCACGGCCGGTGCGACCACGTGGTCGTTGGTCAGCACGTAGCCCTCGCCGTCGATGACCACGCCCGAACCGACGCCGGCCACGTTGGCGCCCTTGAACTCGATCGACACGACGCTGGGCGTGACCCGCTCGGCGATCTCGGCGACGGACCCGACCGGTCGTTCCTTGCCCGGCTTGACCTCGGCGAGCGTGACGCCGCCGTCGGTGAGCGGGTTGCCGACGCGGCCCAGCAGCCAGCCGACCACCCCGCCCCCCGCGCCGACCAGCAGCGCGGCCACCATCAGCAGCACCAGGCCCATCGGCTTGACGCGCCGCCCGAACAGCAGTTCGGGCACGCTGAGCTGCGGTCCCGGCTCGCGCTCCGGCTTGGGCCCGGTGTCGGGCTGCTCGGTGACGGCGGGCGGGCCGATGACGGCCGAGGCGCCCGGGTCGCGCCACGAGTCACCCGCGGGCTTGCCCTCCCAAAAGACGGGCTCCACCTCGGGCTCGCCGTGCAGGTCGACGGGCGGGCGCTGCAGGCGGGTCTCTTCCTCACCGCGCGGACGGCCGAACGCCGTGGTCAGCGCTTCCGGTGGGGGCGGTGCGAGCTGGACGAAGCCGTTGCCGTTGAGGCCGGGGCGGTCCGCGGCGAACGCGCCCGCCACGCCCTGCGGCCGGCCGAACACGGCCTGCTGACCGGGGTCCACGGGCGGGCGGTGCAGCGGGCGGGGTGCGAGCCTGCGGTGCGCCCCGTCGTCCACGCCCGACCTGGGGGTCCCGTTGCCCTGTTCTGGCTCGCTCATCGCTCCCCGCACGTCGTCACACCATGGTTGTCGCGGGGCCAATCGTGCCCGGTGACCGGTGAAGTTGCCGTCAGCGGGCTGGTCAGCGGCCCAGCAGACCGGTGTTCGCGGCCGGGCGCAGCACGCCGACGGGTTCGCGGTCGTCGGCCGACGACGGCGCCACCACGGGCGAGGGCTGCGGCGTGTTGCCCTGCGCGGGGGACGGCGGAGTGTCCTCGCTGCCCGGTGCGACCAGGGCGAGTGCGCCGAGCATGAGACCGGAGACGACGACGCCGGCGCCCTGCCTGGCTCGCCTGCCCCCGAAGAGCCCGGTTCCGAAGCGGCTACCGCCGCCGGTTCCGAAAGGGCGGCCGGACCCCAGCACGGGACCGCTGCCGAACGCGACCCGGTCGGGCCGCTGGACCGTGACGAGCTGGCCGTCCTCGGTGACCGCGAGGCCGTCCGGCGCGCTGGGCAGCTCCACTTCCTGCGGGATCGCGCCCAGCCTGGCCAGCAGGCTCGCGGGCGCGCACGGCGCGTCGGCGGCACGCACGGCGGACCGCGCCTGCTGCTGCGAATACGCCTCGGCCGCGCAGAACGGGCACCTCTGCAGGTGCGCGGCCGCCCTGTTGTGCGCCGAGGCGGACAGCTCGCCGTCGACGAAGGCGACGACCGCGTCGGGCAGCAGGTGCTGCTCGGGCAGTTGCCAACCTCGCAGGTCGGTCATGCAGAGTCCTCCTGGGCCAGACCCCGACGGCGTTCCAGTGCGACCCGCAGGGCCTGGCGGCCCCGGTGGATCCTGCTTCTCACGGTACCGAGTTTGACGCCGAGGGTGGCGCCGATCTCCTCGTAGGAGAGTCCTTCCACGTCACACAGCACGACGGCGGCGCGGAACTCGGGCGGCAACTCGTCCAGCGCGGCCTGCAGCTCCGGGTCGAGGTGCGTGTCGTCGTAGATCTCCTCGGGCGTCGGGTCGTCGCCGGGGATGCGGTCGGTCTCCTCGGGCAGGGCCTCCATGCGCACGCGGGAGCGGCGGCGGGCCATGTCGAGGAAGAGATTCGTGGTGATGCGGTGCAGCCAGCCCTCGAACGTGCCGGGCTTGTACGACGCCAGCGACCGGAACACCCGGATGAAGGTCTCCTGGGTGAGGTCCTCGGCGTCGTGCTGGTTGCCGGTGAGGCGGTAGGCCAGCCGGTACACCCGGTCGGCGTGTTCGCGCACGACTTCATCCCACGTGGGCGGGATCCATTCCACGTCGTCGATGGGCGCCGTCAGTGCGGGCGCAGTCGGTGCGAGGTTCGGCTGCTTTGGCATCGGGCGGTTAAGCACCTCCACTGGGCTGGCTGCCCTGCTGCACGGGTCAACGCTCGGCTCCCCTGACGTGTTCCCGTTGGTCCTGCTCGTCATGCGTTGGGACCAGCGTGACGTCTTCGCTTATAACCATCGTGAGAGGCGGCTGAGAGCAGGCTGAGAATCCGGTTGTCGGCGAGATTCACCCGAACCCACGCCGGCGGCGTTAGCCTTCGTGCTGTGGATGCGCCGACGCGCGAGTACGTGGAGCGCTACCTGCCCGAGGACGCCGTGCTCACGGCCGCCAGGGCTCGTGGCGCCGAGTTGGGGTGCGTGCCGATCGGGTCCGGCGGCGGGGCGGCGTTGCGGTTCCTCGCCGCGGCGTTGCAGGCCAAGGCCGTGGTCGAGATCGGCACCGGTGCCGGGGTCGGCGCGTTGTACCTGCTCAGCGGCATGCCCGCGGCCGGGGTGCTGACGTCGATCGACGTGGAGCCGGAGCACCAGCGGGCGGCGCGGGTGGCGTTCGCGGAGGCGGGGATCGCGGTGTCGCGGACCCGGTTGATCATGGGGCGGGCGCTGGAGGTGCTGCCCAGGCTGACCGACGGCGCGTACGACCTGGTGTTCGTGGACGCGGCGAAGTCGGAGTACCCGAAGTACCTGGCGGAGGGCGTGCGGCTGCTGCGGCCGAGTGGCGTGATCGCGTTCGACAACGTGCTGTGGCACGGCCGCGTGGTCGACCCGGCCCACCGCGACCCGGACACCGTCGCGATGCGGGACGTGGCGCGGGCGGTGCGCGAGGACGACCGCCTGGTGCCGGTGATCCTGCCGCTGGGTGACGGCCTGCTGGTGGCGGCGAAGGCCGGCTGAGCCCGCCACCACTGGCACCTGCCTCGGCCGGGAGCTTCGCCGCAGCGCTTGCCAGCGTCGCTTCCGAGCCATGGCTGCCGTCACTGCCCAGCCGTCGCTCCCCGAGCCGTCACTTCCCGGGCGTCACTGCCCAGCCGTCGCTCCCCGGGCCTTGGCTTTCGAGCGATCACTTCCCGGGCGCCAGTGCCCGGCATCGCATCCCGGCGTCGCTTCGCAGGCGTCCCCGCCAGGGGACCCCTGCTTTTATCCTGCCGGCTCGGTCCGACGATTCGCGGTGCTCGGCGGCGAGCTGTGGATAACTGGCGAAGGGCTGCCCCGACCAGGGCCGAAGCGGTCGCGGTAGGCGCTCGGGGTCAGGCCGGTGCGGCGGTGGAAGTGGGTTCTCAGGTTCGACGGCGAGCCCAGGCCGCTCCGGCGCGCCACGATGTCCAGGCGTGACTCGCCTCGCTCGATGAGGCTTCGCGCGAGATCCACCCGTTCGGCGGTCAGCCAGGCGAGGGGCGTGGTTCCCAGTTCCGCTTGGAACCGGCGGTGCAGGGTCGCCTGGCTCACGGCGGCACGGCCCGCCATCGCGGCCACCGTCAGAGGCTCGTCCAATCGCGCTCGCGCCCAGGTCAGGACCTCGGCCAGAGAGTCGTCCGGCACCTCGGGCACGGGCCGGACCACGAACTGCCGTTGGCCGCCGTCGCGGTGGGCCGCGAACACCAGCCGCCGGGACACCGCGTTGGCCACCTCGGTGCCGTGGTCCTCCCGGATCAGGTGCAGCCCCAGGTCCAGCGCCGCCGCGCTCCCGGCCGCCGTGTAGACCTGCCCGTCCCGCGTGTACAGCACGTCCGGCACCAACTCCACCTGCGGGAACATCTCCCGGAACAGTCCCGCCCACTGCCAGTGCGTGGTGGCGCGCCGACCGTCCAACAGCCCCGCGTGCGCCAACGTGAACGCCCCCGTGCAGAAGCTCACCAGCCGGGCGCCCCGGTCGTGCGCCCGGCGAACCGCCGCCAGCAACGGCTCCGGCGGTCGGATCCAGCTGTCCGGCCGGTTGGACACGATCACCGTGTCCGCGTGCTCCACCTCCCCCAGAGAGGGGACACCCGTGAGGGTGAAAAAGCCGTGGTTCATCCGCACCGGCCCGAGCGCGCTCAACGTGAACGAGTACCACGGGCGCCCACCCAGCTCGGGCCGGCGCAGACCGAACAGCTCCGTCCCCACCCCCATCTCGAACGGGTTCGAACCGGAGTCGACGATCATCACCACGCGGTGCGAGGATCCTGGCGCCATGTGCGATTCCTAGCACTCACGCCCCCGCGACCGCGCGGCGCAGCATCGACGTCATGGATCCGATCAACCTGGCCGAGGCACTGGCGGGCTTCGAGGCCCTGTGGAGCCCACGCGTCGTCACCACGGTCAACGACTACGACATCCGCGTCGCCAAGGTCCGCGGCGAGCACCTCTGGCACGTCCACGACGACACCGACGAGTTCTTCCTCGTCCTCGAAGGCGAACTCGACATCGCCCTGGACGACCGCACGGTGCACCTGAGGCCGCACGACGTGTTCGTCGTCCCGAAGGGCGCACGCCACAAGCCGTCGTCGAGCACCGGCGCGCGCATCCTGATGATCGAGCCCACCGGAACGTCGACCGTCGGGGACCCCCACGAGGAGATCCCCGACCACGTCGACGCGACCACCGGCCACCCGCTGGTGACCTAGAGCGCCGTGACGCCCTTCCCCAGCACCGTCACCCCGCCGGACGAGACGGTGTAGCGCTGCCGGTCCGTGGCCGGGTCCACCCCGATCAACGCCCCGTCGGGCACCACCACGTTCTTGTCCAGGATCGCCCGCCGCACCACCGCGCCGCGCCCGATCCGCACGCCCGGCAGCAGCACGCTGCCCTGCACCACCGACCCGGACTCCACGACCACGTCCGAGCTGATCACCGACCCGTGGATGGTGCCGGAGATGATCGACCCCGGCCCCACCATCGAGTCCTCGGCGCTGCCGCCGGCGATGAACTTCGCGGGCGGCAGCGGCGGGGTCGCCGTGCGGATCGGCCACGCCTGGTTGTAGAGGTTGAACACCGGGCGCACCGACACCAGGTCCATGTGCGCCTCGTAGTAGGCGTCGATGGTCCCCACGTCACGCCAGTAACCGCGGTCCCGCTCGGTCTCGCCCGGCACCTTGTTGTCGGCGAAGTCGTAGACGTGCGCCTGACCCTGGTCGACGAGCATCGGGATGATGTCGCCGCCCATGTCGTGGTCGGAGTCGGGGTTCGCCGCGTCCGACCGCAACGCGTCGATCAGCGCCTCGGTGGTGAACACGTAGTTGCCCATCGACGCGAACGTGACCTCCGGGTCGTCCGGCACGTGCGGCGGGTCCGACGGCTTCTCCAGGAACCGCGTGATCAGCCCGGACGCGTCGGAGTCGATGCAGCCGAACGCCTTGGCCTCCGCCCGCGGCACCCGGATGCCCGCCACCGTGACGCCCGCGCCGGTCGCCACGTGCTGCTCCACCATCTGCCCCGGGTCCATCCGGTAGACGTGGTCCGCACCGAAGATGATCACGTGCTCGGGTTTCTCGTCGTTGACGAGGTTCAGGGACTGGAAGATGGCGTCGGCGCTGCCGGTGTACCAGCGCGGCCCGAGCCGCTGCTGCGCGGGCACCGGCGTGACGTACTGCCCGAGCACATTGGACAGCCGCCAGGTCGTGGAGATGTGCCGGTCCAGGGAATGGGATTTGTACTGGGTGAGCACGCAGAGCTTGACGAAACCCGCGTTCACCAGGTTGGACAGGACGAAGTCCACCAGCCGGTAGTTACCGCCGAAGGGCACCGCCGGCTTTGCCCGGTCGGCGGTCAACGGCCACAACCGTTTGCCTTCGCCACCGGCGAGGACAATTCCTAGAACGTGCGGTTGCCCTTTCACAGCAACGACCCTAACCGGGTGACCACCGGCCCACCAACGGCGAAGCGACCCGGACTCCGCTCGTTCACCCGGCCGCACCCGGCTACCGGGTTACGGTGAGCGTCGTGCGAATTGGACTGCTCACACGGGAGTACCCGCCGGAGGTCTACGGCGGCGCTGGGGTGCACGTCGGCTTCCTGGTGCCGAGGCTGCGCGAACTGGTGGACGTGGACGTGCACGCCTTCGGCGGGCCGCGCGCGGACGCCAGGGCGCACAACCCCGCGCACGGCCTGGAACAGGCGAACGCCGCGCTGGCCACGTTGTCAGTCGACCTGGAGATGGCGGCCGCGCTGGGCGGGGTGCAGCTCGCGCACTCGCACACCTGGTACGCCAACATGGCAGGTCACCTGGCGAAACTGCTGCACGGCATCCCGCACGTGGTGACCGCGCACTCGCTGGAGCCGCGCCGGCCGTGGAAGGCCGAGCAGCTGGGCGGCGGCTACCGGGTGTCGTCGTGGGTGGAGCGGACGGCGTACGAGGCGGCGGACGCGGTGATCGCGGTCAGCGAGGGCATGCGGGCCGACGTGCTGGACTGCTACCCGGCGTTGGACCCGGCGCGGGTGCACGTGGTGCGCAACGGCATCGACACCACCGCCTACCACCCGGTCTCCGAGACCGACGCGCTGATCCGGCACGGGATCGACCCGGCGCGGCCGATCGTGACGTTCGTCGGGCGGATCACGCGGCAGAAGGGCGTCGGGCACCTGGTCGCCGCCGCGCACCGGATCTCGGCGGACGCGCAGGTCGTGCTGTGCGCGGGTGCGCCGGACACGCCGGAGATCGCCGAGGAGACGCGCCTGGCGGTGGCGGAGCTGGCGGCGTCGCGGCCGGGGGTGTTCTGGATCCAGCAGATGCTCCAGCCGGCCGAGGTGCGGCAGATCCTGAGCCACTCCACGGTGTTCGTGTGCCCTTCGGTCTACGAGCCGCTGGGGATCGTGAACCTGGAGGCGATGGCGTGCGGCACGGCGGTGGTGGCGTCGGACGTCGGCGGCATCCCGGAGGTCGTGGACCACGGGCGGACCGGGCTGCTGGTGCACTACGACGAGAAGGACGTCGACGCGTACCGGGTGGCGTTGGCCGACGCGGTGAACGAGGTGCTCGGGGACCCGGCGCGGGCGGCGGCGTTCGGTGAGGCCGGGCGGGTGCGGGCGGTCGAGGAGTTCTCGTGGGCGACGGTGGCCGAGCAGACCGTGTCGGTCTACGAGGCGGCGTTGAGCAGCGTGAAGTGATCATTCGACCGCAGACTGTGACGCCCGTCACCAGATCGTGATGCAACGGTATGGGGTGCCGACCGCCTTTAACCAGTAGGGGCAACTACTGGGGGCGGTATGCGGTGGCTTGTGCTCCTGCTCGCGCTGGTGGCCGGTGGGTGTGCCACGCCCGCGTTCAGCGCGGAGCAGGTCAGGTTGACCATCAAGGGAGAGGCGGTGCTGGACGCGCCCGGCCTGCAGGCGCGGGCCGAGGCCGAGTTGAGCTACACGCTGTCGTTCGGGTACGTGGCCCGGACCGGCCGTGACGCGGTGAGCTGCTGGTTCGCCCGCACCGGCGAGGAGTTCGAGGTGGACACGCGGCTGTGGTGCGGTCCCGTGCAGGTGCCGGGCACAGCCGCGGCCACCGACTGGGTGCCGGTGCCGATGAAGAAGGTCGAGAGCACCGCGTCCGGGATCCGGCTGGAGGTGCAGCCGCCACAGGTGCCCGCGCAGGGCGCCCGCAGCACACCGGTGGGGAAGCTGGTGCGCACCGACGGCCGGGTGACCGACGCGGACCAAGGCGTCGGTCAGGCGGGGCCGGATTTCCTGGCCGTGCTGCCCGATGACGGCCAGATGCTCGACGCGGCGTCCGCGATGGTGCGCGACGACCAGCTCGAGGTGCAGGTGACGGGCTACTCGTCGCCGTCGGTGTGGCCGACGGCGGACGGTGACCTGCGGGCCGAGCACGGGGTCGCGCTGCGGGTGCTGCGGGTCCGGGTGACGCGGCACGGCGAGGTGGACTCGGCGTTCGCGCAGACACCGTGGCGCGGCTGGCTGCCGCAGCCGCCGGAGCTGTCGCTGGACGTGCCCGGGCGGCGGCACCGATTACCCGCCGAACGGCTGCCGGACAACGGGTCGGCGCTGATCGTCTACACCGTGCCGGTCGCGGGCGGGCCGGAGTCGCTGGTGCTCGACACGGTGGGGGCGAAGTCGCTGCAACAGCGGGTCGAGGTGCCGTCCGGGCAGGTGGTCGGGGAGGCGCCGGTGGTGCTGCGTCGTCTTCCGGGGCCGGAGAAGATCTCGGTGGCGACGCCCGTGACGGTGGGGCCGTCGGCCGGGACGCTGGAGGTCGTGCGGGCGCGGCTGGGGCGGCAGCGGCCGGTGGCGGCGGCGGACGGGCAGTACGAGCTGGCGACGGCCGGCGCCGGAAAGGCGTTGGTGGAGTTGCGGTTGGTGGGCCACGGCCTGCCGAGCGTGGTCGGTGCCGGCCAGACCGCGCCGCTGGTGACGTTGACCGTGCCGGGCGGGCAGGCGGCGCCGCAGGTGGGTGCACGTCACGGCGGTGACGCGTTCCCGGTGGCGGTCGTGTTCGAGGTGCCGGAGGACGTGCGCTCGGCGACGGTGTCGGTCGCGCCGGGGACGGTGACGTTGCCGCAGTTGGGTGAGGCCGCGGTGGCGGGTGGCGCGGGGGTCGAGGTGCCGCTGGACTTCTGAGCGTTCTGGGTCTTCTGTGCCCTCTGCTGTGCCCTCTGCGCGACCACGACGGCCACCGCGGCGAGTGTCAGCCAGGCAATGATCAACACGATCAGGCCCGGCCAGCCGTAGGCCTGGTAGGCGGCGCTGCCCGCGGTGCCGCCGGTGCTGCTGCCCACGTAGAACGCGAACAGGTAGACGCCCGACGCTTGGCCGCGGGCGTGTTCGGGGGCGCGTGCGCCGACCCAGCCGCTCGCCACCGCGTGGGCGGCGAAGAAACCGCCGGTGAACAGGGTGAGGCCGACGGCGATAGCGGCGACGTGGCCGGGGAGGCTGATCACCGCGCCCGCGGCGGCCAGGGCCAGGCCCGCGAGGGCGATGCGGGCGCGGCCGTGGCGGTCGGCGAGGGCGGCCATGGGGATGATCGCGAGGGCGAGCGCGCCGGTGGCGGCGCTGATGGCGAGGGATGCTTCGGCCGGGGTGAGGCCGAACTCGGCCGCGATGTCGGGCAGGACCGACTGCGGCGCGTAGAGCAGCGCGAACGTGGCCAGGCCGGTGGCGGCGACGGACGTGGTGAGGCGGCTTGGCACGTCTTCGACGCTAATCCATGCGTCCAATGCACCAGTTTGCCAGAATCCATGCGGTGATGGATGAATTGGTCGCGAAACTGGCGGTCCTGCGCGCCTTGGCCGCCGACGAGCACATCACCCACGCCGCCGAGGTCGCAGGCGTCCCGCAACCGACGGTGAGCCGCTGGCTGGCCTCACTGAGCGCATCGCTCGGCGCACCGGTGGCCATACGATCGGGTCGCCGAATCCGCCTGACCAGGGCAGGCCGCCTACTCTGCGAAGCCGCCGACCGCGCCCTGACCGCCCTGGAAGCCGGCCACCGCGCCGCCGCCGAAGAAGTGTCACCCGAACGTGGCCAGGTCGCGCTCGGCTTCCTGCACCTGCTGGGCAGGTCCCTGGTCCCGGTCCTGGTCAGCACGTTCCGCGAACATCACCCGTCCGTGCGCTTCCGCCTGGTCCAGAACTCCCGCCAGGACATCCTCACCGACCTGTCCGACGGCGTCGTCGACCTGGCCCTCGTCTCACCGCCACCGACCGATCGCGCGTTCACCCACGCCGTCATCCGCGAGGAGGAACTGATCCTCGTCGTCCCCCCGGGCCACCACCTGGCCGGCCGCGCGTCGGTCGAGGTCGCCGAGCTGGCGGGCGAGGAGTTCGTCGGCCTGGAACCGGGCTACGGCCTGCGCCAGATCACCGACGACCTCTGCGCCGAAGCCGGCTTCACCCCCACCCTGGCCTTCGAGGGCCAAGAAACCGAAACCGTCCGCGGCCTGGTCGCCGCCGGCCTGGGCGTCGCCCTCCTGCCACACGCCGACTCACCCTCGGGCCTGCCGGAAATCCCCCTCACCCCACGCGCGTCCCGCGAGATCGCCCTCGCCTGGCCGACCAACACCCCACTCACCCCAGCCGTCCAAGCCTTCCGCGACCACGCACTCTCCCTCCCACCCTCCTCCTGACCCACCCACACCGACCCCCGCCCGCCACGCCCCTTCCCCACACCCATGCCCAGCCCGCCGCCGGACCTTCCCCACCCCCGCCCGCCAGACCGGCCAGCGGACCTCCCCGCACCCACACGCAACACCCGACGCCGGACCTCCGCCGCACCTACGCGCCTGGCCCGCCCCGCCGGGCCTCGCCCAAACCCGCACACCGAACCCACCGCCGGACCTTCTCCACACCCGCACACCGAACCCACCGCCGGACCTTCTCCACACCCGCACACCGAACCCGCCGCCGAACCTTCTCCACACCCGCACACCACGCCCGCCGCCGGGTCTCGCCCACAGTCACACCACACCGGCCGCTGGGCCTCCCGCACCCACACGCCCAGGGTCGCCGCCAGGTCGTTCACACCTGCGCGCCCGCCCCGCCGGGTCTCCCTGCACCCCGCGCGCCAGGCCGGTCGCCAGGTCCGCCTGCGGCCGCTCTGCACGTGGGTGCAACTCCCCCGGCCTCCCCACCTCCGCTGCGGTCCCGCCGCCGGGTCCCGCCGCCGGAGCCCACGCTGCGGCCCTGCGCCGGAGCCCGTCGCGGGTCCCGCCCTCCTGGCGCCGTCGCTCAGGCCTGCCGCTGGCGCCGTCGCCCGGGGCCCGTCGCCCGGGGCCCGTCGGTGGGTGCCCGTCGGTGGGTGCCCGTCGGTGGGCCGGTCGCTGGGGCTCGTCGCGGGTCACCGCCGTGGCCGTTGTGGTGGGGTCGTTGGGTGGTGGGGTCGTTGGGGGGTTGCGGTTCCTCGATTCAACCGAGGGACGGTAACGGTGTTTCCGTACATTTTCGGGCCATGATCACCCGATCGTGTTCGGCTGGGTGTAGGTCTCGGCCAGTTCGATCAGGGTTCGGGCGGCGAAGCCGGTGGCTCCGGCGACCACCTCGTCGTAGACCTTGTCGGCGCGGGCGGGGCCGGCGATGTCCAGGTGGGCCCACGGGACGTCGCCGGTGAACTCCTTCAAGAACAGCGCGGCGGTGATGCCGCCGGGGCCCGGTGGGCACTGGCGGACGTCGGCGATGTCGCTGCGGACGTCCTCCGCCAACTCCTCCAGCAGCGGCATGCGCCACCACGACTCGCCGACCCTCGCGCCCGAGTCGGCGACGCGGCCTGCCAGGTCGTCGTCGGTGGCGAACAGGCCCCCGGTGCGCACGCCCAGCGTGACCTTCATCGCGCCGGTCAGCGTCGCGACGTCCACCAGGACGTCCGGCCGCAGGTTGCGCACGGCGTAGGAGAGGGCGTCGGCGAGGACCAGCCTGCCTTCCGCGTCCGTGTTCGTGACCTCGGTCGTCGTGCCCCCGTAGTGGGTGATCACGTCACCCGGTCGGTAGGCCGAGCCGGACACGTGGTTCTCGGCGGTCGGCACCAGGCCGGTCACCCGGACGGGCAGGCTCTGCTGCGCGATCCCCACCAGGGCCGCGA
This sequence comes from Saccharothrix sp. CB00851, assembly GCF_001905065.1. Classification (NCBI taxonomy): domain Bacteria; kingdom Bacillati; phylum Actinomycetota; class Actinomycetes; order Pseudonocardiales; family Pseudonocardiaceae; genus Saccharothrix; species Saccharothrix sp. CB00851. The sequence goes on along the minus strand of NZ_LWLC01000034.1, from coordinate 301,872 downwards.
TGACCGCCGCACCGCCGGACATGTCCGTGCGCATCAGGTGCATGCCGTCGGCCGGTTTGATCGAGATGCCGCCGGTGTCGAACGTGATGCCCTTGCCGACCAGGACCAGGTGCGGCAGCCCCGAGTCGGTGCCGGGCCACGTCAGCTCGATGAACCTCGGCGGCCGCGACGATCCGCCACCGACCGCCAGCACGCCGCCGAACCCCTGCTCGGCCAGCCACTTCTCGTCACGGACGTCGACCCGCAGACCGGGCACGGCCCGGGCCGCCTTGACCGCCGCCGCGGCCAGCCACGACGGATCCTTCACATTTGACGGCGTGTTCGCCAGGTCGCGCCCCAGCGACGTCGCCGCGGCGAGCGTGTTCGCCTTGCGCACGGCCTCCGCCAACCCGGCACCCGCCGACCCGGCACCTGCGGCGACCAGGCGCAACGACTTCACCCGCTTCGGCGGCTCCTCGCCGCTGACCTTGAACCGGTACCCGCCGACCGCCGCGCCCAGCGTGAACGCCGCCACGGCCGCCGCCGTCACGTCCTCCGGCAGCCGCACGTCGAACGTCGTCCCGCCCGCCTTCTCGGCGTCCGCGTGCAACGCCCGCACCAGCGACGCACCGGCCTTGCGCCAGTCACCCGGCTCACCGTCGCCGACGCCGACGACCCACGCCCGCCCCTGCCTGGACGTCGCACCGGCCTTGCCGCTCACGTCGTCCAGGTCGACCACGCCCTCACCGCCGGGCCCCAGCCGCACCGGGTCGCCGGTGAACGCGACGAGCACCGCGGGCACACCTCGCCGGAGGGTGTCGGCCACCTCGACGGTGACCAGCGGGGTGGGCAGGGGTGCTCGCACGGGGGACCTCCGGATCGGGCCGTCAGGCAGGGGCTGGTGAGCCAAGCCGCAGGTGAGCGGCCTGGTCGGGGCACGTTGTCAGGGCACGTCCCGCGCTCGCGTCACGGGGCGCGGCACGACGTAGCGATGCCCCGGTTCCACAGTGGAAACCGGGGCGTCGACGCTTTCTCGGTCCGGCTGGTCAGCCGGCGGCTGCCTTGAGGGCGTCGCCCAGGGCGTTGGCCTCATCCGCCGACATCTCGACGACGAGGCGCCCACCACCCTCGAGCGGAACGCGCATCACGATGCCGCGCCCCTCCTTGGTCACCTCGAGGGGACCGTCGCCGGTCCGGGGCTTCATGGCCGCCATCGCGTGCTCCCTCCGTCAACATCTTCCCCGTCCGACCAGGGCCGGATACTCCGCCCATTCTCCCCTATGCGGACTCGGCAGCGAAACCGAACCGATCTTTCCGGCCGCCCGGTGACCATTTGGCGATCTTCACCAAGTCGCAGATCAGCGCCAGGATCGCCGTGCCCCAACGACTTCCGGTCCGGCCGCCGACCGTCACCTGGTCGTGACCGATCTCGGCTCTGTGGCGTGTCGCGGGGTCGCCCTGACAGACTCGGCTCTCGTGCGAGCCCGTTCCGCGCTCTTCGACGTCTACGGCGGCCACCTCCGCGAGCGGGGTGGCGCGGCGACGATCGCCGCGCTCGTCCGGTTGCTGGAGCCGCTGGACTTCGCCGCGCCCGCCGTGCGCACGGCCGTGTCGCGCACCGTGCGGCAGGGCTGGCTGGAACCTGTCCGCCTACCGGACGGTCCCGGCTACGCGATGACACCTCGCGCGGAACGCCGGCTGGACGAGGCGGCGGCCCGCATCTACCGCACCCGGCCGTCCACCTGGGACGGTCGGTGGCACGTGGTGGTGCTGGAGGAGCTGCCCGCGCGTGAGGCGCGCGACCGGCTCGCCTCCTCGCTGCAACTGCTCGGCTACGGCGCGCTGGGGCCCGTGACGTGGATCGCGCCGCGCTCGTCGCCGGAGCTGGCGGACGTGCTGGCGGGCGAGGGCGTGCGGGCGAGCACGTTCCTCGGCGAGCACGAGGGCGACCCGGCGGAGCTGGCGGGCCGGGCGTGGGACCTGGGCACGCTGGGGCGGGACTACGCGCGGTTCGTGGCGGAGTGGGAGCCGGTGATGTCCGCTGTGGACGGTACGTCGCCGCCGTCGGCGTTCGCGGCTTCGCAGCGGTTCCTGCACGCGTGGCGCAAGTTCCTGTTCCGCGACCCCGGCCTGCCGCGTGAGCTGCTGCCCGCCGACTGGCCGGGCGCGGAGGCGGCCGAGTTCTTCGACCGGCACACCAACCGCCTCGCGCCCGCGGTGGCCAAGTTCGTCGACGACTGCCTCGCACACCACTAACCGGAGGTCACCCCGTGTCCGAACTCCTCATCGACGACGCTGACGGTGTTCGCACCTTCACGCTCAACCGGCCCGAGTCGTTCAACTCGTTCACGGTGGCGTTGAAGGAGCGGTTCCTGGAGGCCGTGGTCGAGACCGCGGCGGACGACGCGGTGCGGGCGGTGGTCGTCACCGGGGCGGGGAGGGCGTTCTGCGCCGGTCAGGACCTCAAGGAGCACGTCGCGCTGCTGGAGGCGGGCGACCCGGCGCCGTTGCACACGGTGGAGCGGCACTACAACCCGTTGATCAAGGCGATCGTGGGCATGCCGAAGCCGGTGATCGCGGCGGTGAACGGGATGGCGGCGGGCGCGGGGGCGTCGCTGGCGTTCGCGAGCGACCTGCGGGTGGCGGGTGCCGGGGCGAAGTTCCTGATGGCGTTCGCGAACGTGGGGTTGACCGCGGACTCGGGCGCGTCGTGGACGTTGCCGCGGTTGATCGGGCACGGTCGGGCGATGGAGATGATGCTGCTCGCGCAGCCGGTGGGTGCGGAGGAGGCGTTGCGGATCGGCCTGGTGGGGCAGGTCGTGCCGGACGGCGAGGTGCTGTCGACGGCGCAGGCGCTGGCCCGCCAGCTGGCGGCCGGGCCGACCACGGCCTACGCCAAGATCAAGGAGGCGATGGCGTTCTCCGGTGAGCTGGCGGCGGCGTTGGAGGTGGAGGCGCGCACGCAGGCGGAGGCGGGTGCGACCGCCGACCACCGCGAGGCCGTGGCCGCTTTCGTGGCGAAGCGGAAGCCGACGTTCACCGGCAAGTAGTGCCTGCTCACGGGTTGTAGCTGCTAGGAGGTGGCGCGGAAGCAGGTCGCGATGTGGTCGTCGACCATGCCGGTGGCCTGCATCAGCGCGTAGCAGGTGGTGGGTCCGAGGAACACGAAGCCGCGGCGCTTGAGCTCCTTGGCCATCGCTTTCGACTCGGGTGTGACGGCGGGCACGTCGGCGATCGTGGCGGGGCGTTCGTGGTGCTCGGGGGCGAACGACCAGAGCAGGTCGTCCAGCGGCACGTCGAGCTCGGCGACGGCGCGGGCGTTGTTGATGGTGGCGTTGATCTTGGCCCGGTTGCGGACGATGCCCGCGTCGGCCATCAGCCGGTCGAAGTCGGCCGGTCCGAACGCGGCCACCAGCTCGGGCTTGAAGCCGGCGAACGCGGCCCGGAAGTTCTCGCGTTTGCGCAGGATGGTGATCCAGGACAGGCCGGACTGGAACGATTCGAGGGCCATCCGCTCGAACATCTCCGCCTCACCACGCAGCTCCACGCCCCACTCGGTGTCGTGGTAGGTGATGTAGTCGGGCGTGCTGTCGCCCCACGGGCAGCGGACGAGGTCGGTCATGCGGGGTGCTCCCGGGCTGTGTCGGATCGCGCCGCCCCGACATCTCCCCGCTCACCCCAGGCCGACCGCTCGCGCCGATCCCCGACGATCACGTTTCGCTTCGTCGGCAACCGGCCACGGGCGGCCGCCGTGACCTGGCGCTGTGGTCGACGTCGGCGCGGTATGGCGCTGCTTCGCAGGGGTCCCCGCCCAGGGGATCCCTGTTTTTGATCCTGCCAGAAGGGACCGACAAGTTCGGCCTGGCCGGCCTCGGCTGTGGATAAGTGCGTGCGCTGTTGGACGGTCAGGCCATGGTGTGGGGGCGTGGTGTGGGGCCATGGTGTGGGGGCGTGGCACGGTGGGCGGTGGAGCGATGGCGGCGGTGGGCAGACGGACCGGTGACGCGGTGGACGGCGGTGGTGCCGGCGGCGGTGGTGCCGGCGGCGGTGGGTGCCGGCGGCGATGGGTGGGCGGCGGCGCCGAATGGGCGGAGGCGCGGGTTCCACGGGCCCCTGGGCAGGGAGTGAGCGGTCCGGACAGGCCCAGGTCCGGGTGCGGGTCCACCGGTGTCGGCCGGGCTCGGTGAGGCCGTCCGGGAGCGGCGCTCAGCCCAGGCGCGGTGCTGGGCCGGGCGCGGTGCTGGGCCGGGCTCCGTACTGGCGGGCGCGGATGGGTGGGCGGCCCGTCAACCAGGGGCGTCGGCGTGCTGGTCGCGGTCAGGGCAGGTCCTGGTGCGGGTGGTGCGCCGGTTCCGGAGTGCTTGGGTTGAGCGCCGGGCGAGTCCCGGGGTGTGGCAGCGCGACGGTGGCGTCGGCGCAGGTCACGCTGGGTCGTGTTCGGGTTCCCGGTCGGGTGAGGGCTGGGGGTTGGCGGTCGGCTGGTCGACGCCCTGTTCGGCCTCCAGTTCGGCCACTCGGGCGCGCAGCCGGTCGACCTCGTCGGCCAGGCGGTCGAGGGCCCAGTCGACCTCGGTCATCTTGTAGCCGCGCAGGACCTGCTGGAACTTCAGGTCACGCACGTCGTCCGGGGTCACGTCGTCGGACGGGAGGCGGGTCGGCGACGCGCCCGGCGGCAGCGGCGCCAGTTCCTCGCCCCGCCCGAACACCAGCGCGGCCAGCAGGAAGACCACGGCCGCGACGAGCGCCATGACGACGATGTAGATGAGCGCTGAGGTCACCTGACGATCGTGACACATGCCCGCCGGTCAAACCGACGAGAACGCCACACAGCGCCGGGCGAGGACGGCGAGTCGCAGCGCGATGACGAGCGAGACCGCGGTCGCGCCGGCCACCGGTGGCGACATGAGCAGCCTCGCCGCGTCCAGGTAGGCGGTGGCGGCGAGGATCGCGATGTTGCCGAGCAGGGACACGCCGACGGCCACGACGGCGACGACACCGGCGAGCCGGGCCAGGGTCACCGTGCTGATCGTCGTGCGGGCCAGGCGCCGTCCGATGAGCAGCGCGAGGACCGCCGCGCCGGCCACGAACCACGCCGAGTTGTCGTTGAGGCGGGCGATGGTAAGGTACCAGTCGGGCGGTGGGGCGTCGAAGTCGTTCCAGGCGCCGATCCAGAACTTGCGGTTGAGCTCCCACATCACGTACGCCAGCGGCACGACCAGCATCACCGACCGCAGCGTGCGGGCACCGTAGGCGAGGCCGAGGAGCCCCTGGTACTCGCGTGCGATGGCGGCCACCGGGCCGAACTCGGCGACGGCGCGGCGTTGCGCGGCCTCCTCGCCGAGTCCCCGGTCGCGGTGCGCGGCGGCGGCGTCGTGGAGGCTGTCCCTGGCTTCGGCGAGCAGGTCGTCCTTGACCGGGTCGGGTCCACGCAGCCGCCGGTCCAGGTCGGTCACGTAGTCGTCGATCACGCCTGCGCCGGCCACGGCCCACCTCCGAGCACGCCCTCGATCGCGGTGGTGAACTCGCGCCACGCGGTGCGTTCGGCGGCCAACGCGCGCTTACCGGCCTTGGTGAGCTGGTAGGTGCGGCGCTGCCTGCCGCCGACGGTGCTCCACTCGCTGGCGACGAGGCCCGCGGTCTCCAGCCGGCGCAGGGCCGGGTAGACGGTGCCGGTGGGCAGGTCGAGGGCACCGCCGCTGCGCCGCTGCAACGCCTCGATGATGGCGTAGCCGTGCAGCCGGCCGCCGTCGAGCGTGGCCAGCAGGAGCGCGTCGAGATGGCCCCGCAACGCGTCGGACTTCATGAGTAGCCACTCTACTGATCAGGACAAGGGCCGGAATCCGGGACATCCCTGATGTTAGGTTGTCTACCTACATATAACGTGCCTACTCATGGATGCTCTCGGACTGGCCCGGCTCCAGTTCGCCACCACGACGTCGTTCCACTTCCTGTTCGTGCTGCTGACGCTCGGACTGGTGACGTCGGTGGCGGTGATGCAGACCAGGGCCACGCTGTCCACTGACCCCGTGCACGCCCGGATGACGCGCTTCTGGGGTCGGCTCTACGTGGTGAACTACGCGCTCGGCATCGCGACCGGCATCGTCATGGAGTTCCAGTTCGGACTGAACTGGTCTGGCCTGTCGACGTTCGCGGGCGACGTGTTCGGCGCGCCGCTGGCGCTGGAGACGCTGGTCGCGTTCTTCCTCGAGTCGACGTTCCTCGGGTTGTGGATCTTCGGCTGGGACCGGTTGAACAAGTGGGTCCACCTGGCGCTGATCTGGCTGGTGACGCTGACCGCGTTCGCGTCCGCGTTCTGGATCATGATGGCGAACGCGTTCCTGCAGAACCCGGCCGGGCACGAGCTGCGCGACGGCGTGCTGCGGATGGTCGATTTCTCGGCACTGGTGACCAACCCGACGTTCGGCACGGCGTTCCTGCACGTGTGCTTCGCGTCGTTGACCGTCGGCGGGGTGTTCCTGACCGGCGTGAGCGCCTACCACTTCATCCGGCGCACGGCGGAGGTCGACTTCTTCCGCCGGTCGCTGCGGCTGGGCGTGGTGCTGACCGCGCTGGCCACGCCGATGTTGATCGGGTTCGGGTTCGGGCAGTTCCCGATCGTGCAGCGGTACCAGCCGGACAAGCTCGACACGGTCGGCGCGCTCGACGGGGCGGGCCTCGGGTTCATGATCCAGATCGGGTTCGTGCTGCTGCTGGTGAGCTGGGTGACCGTGCCGCTGCTGTTCCGCGACTGGGTGGTGCGGCTGCGGTTCCCGCTCTACCTGATGGTGGTCGGCATCCCGCTGCCGTTCGTCGCGGCGATCGGCGGGTGGCTGTTCCGCGAGATCGGTCGGCAGCCGTGGCTGGTCCAGGGCGTGCTGACCACGCAGGACGCGATGTCGCACGTCAGCCGCGATCAGGTGCTCGTGTCGTTCATCGCGTTCACGGGCGTGTTCGCGGTGCTGACGGTCGCCGACTGGGTGCTGATCGCCCGGCTGGCGCGGCGTGGGCCGGCTTCGTCCGAATCCGACGAGGCGCCGGTGTCGCCACTTGTTCCGGTGCTGTGAGGGGTGTGTGTCGTGGAAGGTGTCTGGGTTTTTCTGCTGGCGTTCCTGACCTGCGGTTATTTCGCGTTGGCCGGGTTCGACTACGGGGTCGGGGTGTTGTTGCGACTGGTCGGGAGGGACGAGCGGGCGCGGCGGGCGGTGTTGCGGGCGGTGACGCCGTTCTTCCTCGGCAACGAGGTGTGGCTGGTCGCGGCGGTGGGTGTGCTGTTCGGGGCGTTCCCCCGGTTGGAGGGTGAACTGCTGTCGTCGCAGTACACGGTGTTCGTGGTGCTGTTGGCCGGGTTGGTGTGCTTCACGGTCGCGGTGCAGTTGCGGTCGCCCGGGTGGGACTTGCCGTTGGTGGGCGGTGCGCTGGTGGTCGCGGTGGGGTGGGGTGTGCTGCTGGGGCGGGTGCTCGGCGGGCCGGTGTGGTTGTGGGGCGCGGGGATGCCGGTGCTGTTCTCGTTGCACGGCGCGGTGTTCCTGGTGTGGCGGTTGTCCGGCGAGTTGCGGGAACGGGCGGTGCGGATCGCGGGTTTGCTCGTGCTGCCGTCGGTGGTGTTCGTGGTGGCGGCGGTGGTGACGGCCGGGTCCGTGCCGGTGCCCGCGTTCGGGGTGACGGGGGTCGTCGCGGTGGGGTTGTTGGGCGGGGTTTGGGCAGCGTTGCGGGCGCGACGGCATCTGGTCGCTTTTTATTGCACTGCTGCAGTTTGCGCGTTGCCGGTGCTGGGTGTGTTCGGGGCGCGGTCGGTGGTGACGGTGTCGGTGATGGCCGATGGGCCGACGTTGCGGGTGTTGACGTGGGCGGCGGTCGTGGTGGTGCCGTTGGTGCTGGTGTTCCAGTGGGCGACTTGGCGGATGTCCCGTGCGGCACGTTGACCGGCGGTATGTCGTCGTCTTGGCCGTGTTGGCGGTCGTCACGGCGGTCGTGGTCGTGGCGCAGGCCGAAGTGCTGGCGTTGGTGCTGGCCGGTGGGTGGTCGCCGGGGTGGTTGGTGGCGGTGGTCGTGGCGCGCGGGTTCGTCGTGTGGGGCGGGCGGGTCGTGACGCAGCGCTCCGCGGCCGCGGTGAAGGCTTCGTTGCGGAAGCGGGTGTTGCGTGACTCGGCCGGGTCGGGCGGACGGGCCGGGTCGGTGGCGACGCTGGTGGTGAAGGGCGTGGACGCGGTGGAGCCGTACTTCGCCGGGTACCTGCCGCAGGTGGTGGTCGCGGCGGTGGTGCCGGTGGCGGTGGTGGTGCGGCTGTCGTTCGCCGACTTGGTGTCGGCGGTGGTGGTGCTGGTGACGTTGCCGCTGGTGCCGGTGTTCGCGGCGTTGGTCGGGCTGCACACCCGCGACCGGACGCGGGCGCAGTGGGCGGGGATGGCGGTGGTCGGTGGGCACTTCCTGGACGTGGTGCGCGGGTTGGGGACGTTGAAGGTGTTCGGGCGGGCGGCGGCGCAGGCGGGGACGGTGCGGGCGATGGCGGGGGCGCACGCGGCGGTGACGATGCGGACGTTGCGGGTGGCGTTCCTGTCGGCGTTGGTGTTGGAGTTGGTGGCGACGTTGTCGGTGGCGCTGGTGGCGGTGCCGGTGGGGTTGCGGCTGCTGCACGGCGGGGTGACGCTGCAGGTCGCGCTGCTGGTGCTGCTGCTGGCTCCGGAGGCTTACATGCCGCTGCGGGCCGCCGGCGCCCAGTTCCACGCGTCGGCTGAGGGGTTGGCCGTGGTGGAGGCGGTGGCGGCGCGGCGGTTCGGGGCGGGGCAGGCCCCGCGCGTGGAACCGGCGACGCACGCATCCCGACCCGAGGGATTGGCCGCGCACGCATCACCGCCCGACGGATCGCCCGCACACGCATCCCCACCCGAGGGATCGGCTGCGCAGGCGTCCCCGCCGGGGGGATCCCCGGATTCGATACTGCCAGGAAGGGACGACAGAAAGGCGTCGGCTGCGGCGGGTTGTGGACAACTCGGTCAGGTGGGTGCGGGCTGTGGACAGCTCGGGGAGCGGTCGGTGGTGAAGGTGCGGGTGCCGGATCTGCGGTCCGCCGAGGTCGTGGTGGAGCGGGTGGTGGTCAGGTATCCCGGGCGGGAGGCGTTGGGGGAGGTGTCGTTGCGGGTTCGGGCCGGTGAGCGGGTGGGGTTGGTTGGGGCCAGTGGGGTGGGGAAGAGCACGTTGTTGGCGGTGTTGTTGGGGTTCGTGACGCCTGTGTCGGGGAGGGTGCTGGTGGGTGGGGTGGACCTGCGCGAGATCGACCGGGAGTCGTGGTTGCGGCAGGTCGCGTGGGTTCCGCAGCGGCCGACGCTGTTCCCCGGCACGGTCGGCGAGAACATCGCGCTGGGGTCCTCCGGTGACGTGCGGGCCGCGGCGGCGGAGATGGGGTTGGGGCACCTGGTGGACGTGTCACACCCGTTGTCCTCCGGTGAGCGGCAGCGGGTGGCGTTGGCGCGGGCGTTGGTCCGGGACGACGCGCGGTTGCTGCTGTTGGACGAGCCGACGTCCCGCTTGGACGGCGGGACCGAGGAAGCGGCGTTGCGGGCGACGCGGCGGCTCGTGGCCGGGCGGACGGCGGTGGTCGTGGCACACCGGCCGGTGATGCTCGGTGAGGTGGACCGGGTGGTGCAGTTCAGCGGGGCTGGAGTGGGGCGATGAGGCGACTGGTGCTCGCGGTGGTGGCCGGGGTGGCTGCCGAGCTCGCCGGGATCGGGCTCATGACGACGGCGGTGTGGCTCATCATGCGCGCTGCGGAGCAGCCGCCGCTGTCGGCGTTGACGGTGGCGATCGTGGCGGTGCGGACGCTGGCCCTGGCGCGTGGCGGTCTGCGGTACGCGGAACGGTTGGCCGGGCACTCCGCCGTGCTGCGGCACCTGGCGGACCTTCGCGGCCGCGTGTACGACGCGCTGCTGCGCCGCCCCCTCCCCCGCGGTGACGCCCTCACCCGCCTGGTGTCCGATGTGGACCAAGTGCAGGAGGCGTTGTTGCGTTGCGCGTTGCCCGGTGCGGTGGCGGTCGTGGTGGGTGCGGTGGCGTTGGTCGCGACCGGCTTCGCGTGGCCGTTGCTGGTCGGGTTGGTGGTGACGGTATTCCTCCTCCCGTGGGCCGCCTACACGTTGGCTTCACGGCACTTGAAGGCACTCGCACCGTTGCGGTCGGAGTTGACGGAACGGACGGTCGTGCTGCTGGACGGTGCCGCGGAGCTGACCGCGTTCGGCGCGCTGGACCGCGAGCTGGACGCGACCGGCCGGGTGGTCGACGCGCTGGCCGAACGGGAACGGCGGGGCGGTGCCAGCGCGGCGGCGGTGGCGGCGGTGGCCGTGGTGGTGCAGTTCGGGGTGGCGGTGGTGTTGCTGCGCACCGGCGCGCCGGCGCACGTCGTGCTCGGTTCCGTCGCGGTGCTGGAAGTGGCGGTGCCGTTGGCGTCGGCCGGGCAGCGGTGGGCTGAGGTGCGGGGATCGGTCAGCCGGGTGCGGGAGGTGTTGCGGGCCGTGGAGGGCCCTGTGGAACAAGTCGAGCTGCCCGTCGGCCGGGTCGGGGTGGTGGGCGCGAGCGGTGCGGGGAAGAGCACGTTCCTGCGGGCGTTGGCCGCCGCGCACCCCGGAGCCAAGGGCGTGCTGGACGACGCGCACGTCTTCCACGCCACCGCGGAGGCCAACGTGCGCCTGGCCCGGCCGGACGCGTCACGGGAGGAGCTGGACCGAGTAGCGGAGCTGGTGGACCTGGACGTGCCGTGGGACACCGTGGTCGGTGAGGACGGGGCGGCCCTGTCCGGCGGTCAGCGGCAACGCCTCCTGCTGGCCCGCGCACTCCTGGCCGACCCGGACGTCCTGCTGCTCGACGAACCGGTCGAAGGCCTGGCCGTCGAGCACGGTGACGCCGTGCTGCGCCGGGTCCTGGACCACGCCCGCGGCACGGTCGTGCTCGTCACGCACCGGCTCGTCCCGCTGGTCGACTTCGACCGGGTCCTGGTGTTCGAGGACGGCCACCTCACCCAGGACGGCACGCACGCCGAGCTGGTGGAGGTGCCCGGGTACTACCGCGACCGCTGGAGCACCGAGCGCATGGCGGGCCGGTCCTCGGCGGGCACGTCCACCGGCGACGGCAGCCACTCGCCGTCGAACGGCACGAACTGCGTCAACGTGGACGACTCCACCGGCACGCCGCACCGGCGCAACGCGGTGACCGTGATCTGAGCCGCCATCGGCCCGAGCTGGCGCAGGTCCCGGTTGCGGTGCTTGCGCACACCCAGGTTGACCTGCGCGATCCCGTCCAGCCCGTACCGGGCGTGCGCGTCGAGCAGCAAGCCGATCTCGACGCCGTAACCGGGCGCGAACGGCACCGACTCCAGGAACGCGCGGGTGCCCGCGTACTCGCCGCCCAACGGCTGCACGACACCGGCCAACTCGGGCCGCAGGGCGTTGAGCAGCGGCCGGGCGGCCAGCTCGGTGACCCGGCCGCCGCCGGTGCTCTCCAGCCGCAACGGCCGCCGGTAGAAGCCCTTCACCAGGTGCACGTCGTCCCGGGTCAGCAGCGGCCCGAGCAGGGCGGGCACGAAGTCCGGATCGGGGTCCACCAGGTCGGAGTCGAGGAACACGACCAGGTCACCGGTCGTGGCCGCCAACGACCGCCACAGCACCTCGCCCTTGCCGGGACGCGGCTCCAGCTCGGGCAGCACGTCGGTCCGGTGCACGACCCGCGCACCCGCGGCGGCGGCACGTGCCGCGGTGTCGTCGGTCGAGCCGGAGTCCATGACGACCAGCTCGTCCACGAGAGTGCCGAGCAACGGGCGCACCACGCCGACGACGTCACCGACCGTGGCCTCTTCGTCCAGCGCGGGCAGGACCACGCTCACCGTGCGGCTTCCCTTGCGCGTCAACAGTTCCGGAACGGTCCAGTGTGGACTTTGCCACGTGTTGGCCGCGAACCAGTCCGCCATCAGGCCAGCGCCCTCAGCACCCGGGCGGGCGGACGCGTGCCCGCGATGCTCGCCACCATCTCGACCACCCGCCGGGTCTGCCGCACCTGGTGCGCCCGGAACACCTTCGCGCCCGCCCACGCGGCCACGGACGTCGCGGCCAGCGTGCCGTCGACCCGGTCCTCCAGCTCGGCGCCCAGGGTCTCGCCGACGAAGTCCTTGTTCGACAACGCCATCAGCACCGGCCACCCCGTGGCCACCAACTCGTCCAGCCGCCGCAGCAGTTCGAGGCCGTGCCAGGTGTTCTTGCCGAAGTCGTGGGTCGGGTCGATCAGCACGCCCTCCGCGGGCACGCCGAGCGCGACCATCCGCTCGGCCCGCTCGACCAGCTCCGCCGTCACGGACGCCACCACGTCGGCGTACCGGACGCGGTGCGGGTCGGTGCGCGGTGCCAGGCCGCCGGTGTGCGAGCAGACGATGCCGACGCCGAACTCCGCCGCCACCTCCGCCAGCACCGGGTCCGCGCCCGCCCACGTGTCGTTGATCAGGTCCGCGCCCGCCTCGCACACCGCGCGGCCGACCTCGTGCCGCCACGTGTCGACGCTGATCACCAGGTCGGGGTGCCGCTCCCGGACGGCCGCGACGAACGGCACGACCCGCCGCGCCTCCTCGGCGGCGTCCACCACCTCGCCCTTGGAGCCCGCCCGGACGCCGCCGATGTCGACGATGTCCGCGCCCTCGGCGACCGCGCGGTCCACCGCGGCCATGGCGGCGTCGTCGGAGAACGTCGCGCCGCGGTCGTAGAACGAGTCGCGCGTCCGGTTGACGATCGCCATCACCAGCGCGCGATCCCCGGCGACTGCTCGTGAACCGAACCGCATGACCGCATCGTGCCATGCGGTGACGCGCAGTGACCTGCACCACACAGCAGTACTACCAGTGAGTAGCTTTCGGGTTTACTGCCCGGTAACACCCTGCGTGATCCCGGTCACGGTCAAGGAGGACCTCGTGCGCCGATCACTCCCCCTGCTGCTCGCCGCCCTCGTGGCGCTCGTGCTCGCACCGCCCGTCCAGGCCGCGCCCGGCTTCGCGGTGGCCTACCGGACCATCCCCGGCGAGGGCGGCACGCCGTTGAAGGCCTTCGTCGTCACGCCCACCGGCCGGGGCAGCGGGCCGTTCCCGCTGGTCGTGCTGCCGTCGAGCTGGGGCATGAACAACATCGAGTACGTCGGCGCGGCGGCGAGGTTCGCCTACGAGTCCGGGTACTCGGTGATCAGCTACACCTCCCGCGGCTTCTACGACTCGGCGGGCGAGATCGACGTGGCCGGGCCCGACACGGTGGCCGACGTGAGCCGGGTGATCGACTGGGGCCTGGCGAACGCGGCCAGCGACCCGGCCCGGATCGGCGTCGGCGGCATCTCGTACGGGGCCGGGCAGTCGCTGCTGGCCGCGGCACGCGATCCGCGGATCAAGGCGGTGGCGGCGCTGAGCACGTGGACCGACCTGGCCCGGTCGCTGTACCCGAACGAGACGGTCAGCGCGCAGGCGGTGGAGCTGCTGCTGGCGGCGGGGAAGCTGACCGGGCGGCCTGGTCCGGTGCTGCGGGAGGCGGAGGCGGCGTATCGGGACGGCCGGTTCGCCGACGTGCTGCCGATCTCGCCGGAACGGTCGCCCGCCACGTTCTCCTCGTCCATCGACGCGGCGGTGATGATCGGCAACGCGTGGAACGACGGGCTGTTCCCGCCCAGTCAGCTCACCGACTTCTTCACGGCGTTGAGCGGGCCGAAGCGGTTGATGCTGTCACCGGGCGACCACGCCACGGCCGAGCTGTTCGGCGCGGCCGGGCTGCCGAACGAGATCTGGGCGTCGGTGGGGCGCTGGTTCGACCACCACCTCAAGGGCGAGGCGAACGGGATCGACCGCGAGCAGCCCGTGCAGCTGAAGCCGAACAACGGCGGCGGGTGGCGGTCGTTCCCGTCCTGGGCGGCGGTGACGGCGCGCTCGGACACCGTGCCGTTGAGCGCGGACCGGATCGGGGCCGGGTGGCCGACCATCGCCGAGAGCGGCACGGTGCTGGTGTCGGGCGCGTTGCAGGGCTTCCTGCAACTGCCCGTGGGCGTGTCCACGCCGCTGATCGACCGGGGCGCGGCGGCGGTGTGGCGCGGACCGGTGCAGTGGAGCCCCATGACGGTGAGCGGCACGCCGCGGGTGCGCCTGACCGTGACGCCGAGCGCACCCAAGACCACGCTGTACGCCTACCTGTACGAGGTGAACGCGCTCGGCCTGGGCGCGCTGGTCACGCACAAGCCCGTGACGCTGACCGGCGCCGGCGCCCGGACGCTCGACCTCGACCTGGAACCGGTGGTGTGGCAGGTGGCCGCGGGCAACCGGCTGGTGCTCGTCGTGGACACCGTGGACGCCCGGTACCGGGGCTCCAGCGCGCTGGGCTCGTCGGTGGCGTTCGGCGCGGACTCCCGGCTGGTGGTGCCGATCGGCTGAGGCGCGCGGATCAGCTCGTCGGGTCGGGATCAGGTCCGGACGGCCTGGTGAGGGCGCGATACGCGTCCTCACCGGCGGGGGTGGCGCTCATCCGCACGCACCGGCCGTCGCGCGCCGGCTCCTCCCAGTTGGCCGGGTCGGCCAGCACCCGCGGGACGTCCTCCGGCCGGACCTTCTCCAGACCGACGTCGGGCTCCTGGCTGTGGAACAGCTCCACCCAGTCCCGGCGGACCAGGTCGTCCACCGCGGCCCTCGCCAAGTCGCCGTGGAACCGGGCCGACCCGTCCGGGTGGAGGGTGTTCAGCTCCCACACCACCTCCCACAGCCCCGAGTAGTCCTCGATGGCCTGCCACAAGGCCACGCGCCGAGCTTCTGCCATGTCCGTCATTCCAGTGCCGGGTTCCCCTCGAGCGGTATGCGCGTGACCTGCCCGTCCTTGCTGATCTTCACATAAGGGCCGCGGTGGACGGGGTCGGCGTGACCGGGCCAGCCGTTCTCGATGATGATCGACTCGCCGGGGCGGTCCGGGTTCAGGAACCTGGTCCCGTCCCCCTTCTTCGCGGGCCTCTCCTCCCAGGTGTCCGGGATCGTCTCCCGCACCTGTTCCGGTGTCGCCCCTTCGAGCGACGTGGGCCGTTCGATGCTGCGGGAGGGGGTGGACCCGGAGGAGTCGACCGGGTTCATGGCGGCTTCGTGCGCGATGGCCGCGATGGAGAGGCCGGCGATCGCCGCCCCGGTGGCCATGCCCGCGTACGACAACCCGGCGAGCGGAACGCCGAGGACCGCGCCTGCCCCGGTGGCGGTGGCCGCGCCGCCGGCGAGCACGCCCACGCTGGAGACCGCCGTCAGCGCCGCGCCACCGGCAGCCGCCAGCACCAGCTCCGGGCGGTTCATCACCGCGGCGCCGAGGGAGGCCAGGAGATCGCCCGAGACCGACGCCGCGGCCGAGAGGCGATCGGCCATCCCCGGCTCCTGGTCGGGCAGCGCGGCGGAGTCGAGCAGCCCCGAGATCCGACCGGCGGCACCCTGGAGGATCCCGAGGACCATCTCCGCGACGCCGTCCACGAAGGCCTGTTGAGCCAACTCGCCGACCCCAGGGGGCAGCAGGGCGAGCATCCCGAACGCGGCCAGGCCGCCCTCGATGACCCGCACGATGCCGAGCTTGGCCCCGATGACCTCGGCCGCGAAGCCCGCCGCGAGCTCCGCCACGGAGAACATGCCCTGACCGATCCGCCCGGTCAGCTCCAGGTGCCGGCGCACCCGCTCGGAGAACGCGCCGCCGGCCGGGTCCTGCCACGTCGCGCCGACCGCGGCGAGGTCGAACAGCCGCACGTCGGCGAACTCCCCGCCGGCCGAACCCCACTCGGCGGCCAGCTTGTCGACGGCGTCCTCGTCGGTTTCCGGCCAGCCCGTGACAGCCCGGACACGGGGCCACAGCCCGAGTGCGCTCGTCGGTTCCGCGATGGGCATGTCGCTCCTAGGAACCGGCCGACCGGAAGGCGTCCGCCGCGCTCCGATCGGCCGCGCGGTAGTCCTCGGCGCACCGCCGGCCGATCTCCGCGTCCTCGACCAGCGCCCGGGGGACGCCATCCGCCGCGGCGCGCAGTGCGGTGCTCGGCGCCGTGTAGATGCCCCGGAACGCTTGTCCGAGGACGTCCGACCCGATGCCCGCCTCGAACGCGCCGATCGCCTGCTGCCGGGTCCGCCAGGAATCGAGGAGCCCACGACCGCGCTCCTCCAGCCCGCCCACCGCGTCCCGCAGGCCGGCGACGTCCATGTGCACGTGGCCCCCGGCACCCATCGGCCCTCCCCGCCCGTATCCGTCCAGTGCCGCCAGCGTGGTGGCATCGCGCGGCCGCGAACGGCGCTTGGCCGCTACCGGACACCAGGGCGGCCGATCGGCGCTGCCGCGCACCTGACAGCACCTGACAGGAATTCCTGCGAGGATCACCCGCATGGAATCCAAGTCGACGTTCAAGATCACCCGGTGGGACCAGACCGTCTACGACTCCGCGGAGCCGCAGCTGGGCCGGGCGGTCGTGGACAAGGCCTACAGCGGCGTCCTGGAGGGGACCAGCACGGCCGAGTTGACCATGTGCCAGCCGTCGGACGGATCGGCCGGCTACGTGGGCACCGAGCGGTTCGTGGGCACGTTCGACGGCAAGGCCGGGACGTTCGTGCTCCAGCACGGCGCGATCATGGACGGTGACGAGGCGCGGTTCTGGGGCCACATCGTGCCCGGCTCGGGCACGGGCGAGCTGGCGGGCATCTCGGGCACGGCCAAGCTGGAGCACGAGCTGATCACCCTGGACGCCGACCTTGGCTGACCGGGACCGGGTGATCGCGTACCGCGTCGCCGCGCACCAGTTCGACCGCGCCGTCACCGAGGCGTCCGACCTGCGGGTGTTCGACCTCGGGCTGCAGGACTCCGAGCGGTCGGCGGTGCCGGCGCTCGCGGCCCGGCTGGACCGGGTGCCCGACCTCGGCGCGCTCACGCTGACGTGGACCGAGCGGGGTGCGCCGCACTGGCACCGCGCCGACGAGGTGCCTGCGCTCGCGGCCCGGTTGTGGCCGTTGAGCGACGCCGACGCGGTGGCCCGGATGAACCGGCCGCCGGTGGAGCACGGGCGTGAGGTGCTGCGCGAGGTCGCGACGGCGTTGCGCGAGGTGGTGACCGAGCCGATGACGAAGGGCGAGGCGTCATCCCGGCTCACGGCGAAGGTGCGGCCCGAGGTCACCGGCTGGTGCCGCGGCTGCGACGCCACGCACGTGCTCGACCCCGTCTTCCGCCTGGCGGTGCTGCCGGCCGGGCTGCGGTTCGACCCGGCGGAGCGGACGGTGACGTTCGTGCCGCTGGAGGGCAGGCGCGAGGTGCCCGACCGGACCGAGGGCTTCGGGCGGCTGATCGCGGACTACCTGCGGCTGCACGGTCCGGCCGGGCCGTCGGAGGTGGCGCACTACTTCGACGCGCCGGTGCGGGACGTGAAGGACGCGTGGCCGGACGACCTGGTGGCGGTGTCCAAGCGGGCCTGGCTGCCCGCCGACCGGATCGAGGCGTTCGAGGACCCGCCGGAGCCCGAGGTGGTGCGCCTGCTGCCGCCGCTGGACCCCTACCTCAACGCCCGCGACCGCGACCTGCTCGTGCCGGACAAGGCGCACCAGAAGCAGGTGTGGCGGATCCTGGGGCGCCGGGGCGCGCTGCTCGTGGACGGCGAGATCCTGGGCACGTGGCAGGCCAGGGTGACGGGCCCGCGCCTGGACGTGAAGGTCTCGCCGTTCGTGCCGCTGGACGTGGACATGTTCGCCGAGGAAGCCGCCCGGCTGGCCGCCGCACGGGGCCTCGAGAGCGCCCAGGTCAGGTAGCGCAAGCGTCCAAGGCCGTGTCGACGTCATCGGTGACGACGAGCGAGTCGAGCGCGAACCGGGACACGAAACCGCGTTCGCGCAGCTCCTCCAACCACGCGATCAGGCCGCGGTAGTGGCCGTCGACGTCCAGCAGGACCACGGGCTTGGCGTGCATGGCCAGCACGCGGGAGGTCCAGACCTCGAACAGCTCCTCGCACGTGCCGATACCGCCGGGCAGCGCCAGGAACGCGTCACCGTGCGCCTCCATCAACGCCTTGCGGTCCCGCATGGTCTCCACGACGAGCAGCTCGTCGGCGTCGGAGTCGGCGACCTCGCGGTCCACCAAGGCGCGCGGGATCACGCCGGTGGTGCGGGCGCCACCCTCACGGGCCGCCCGCGCCACCTCGCCCATCATCGACGTGCGACCACCGCCCCACGTGAGCGACCAGCCGCGGGCCGCGATGCGCCTGCCCACCTCGGCCGCGAGCTCCAGGTAGCTGTCCGGGACCGTCTTCAACGACCCGCAGTACACCGTCACCGTGGTCAATGCGCGTCCGCCCAGGCCTTGTGCGCGTCGTTCACCACGCGCACCGCGTCGTCGATGTCGTCGGTCAGGTGCAGCAGGTCCAGGTCCTTCTCGCTGACCTTGCCACTGGCCAGCACCGAGTCGCGCACCCAGTCGTACAGGCCCTGCCAGTAGGCCTTGCCGAACAGCACCACCGGGAACTTGGTGACCTTCTTCGTCTGCACCAGGGTCAGCGCCTCGAACAGCTCGTCCAGCGTGCCGAACCCGCCCGGCAGGCAGATGAACGCCTGCGAGTACTTGATGAACATGGTCTTGCGGACGAAGAAGTAGCGGAAGTTCACGCCCAGGTCGACCCACGGGTTCAGGCCCTGCTCGAACGGCAGCTCGATGCCGAGGCCGACGGAGAACCCGCCCGCTTCCGAGCAGCCCCGGTTGACCGCCTCCATCGCGCCCGGACCGCCGCCGGTGATGACCGCGAACCCGGCCTCGGCCAGCGCGCCGCCGAGCTTGCGGCCGATCTCGTACTCGGGGTGGTCGCGGCCGGTGCGGGCGGACCCGAACACGGTCACCGCGCTCGGCACCTCGGCCAGCGCGCCGAAACCCTCGACGAACTCCGCCTGGATCCGCAGCACCCGCCACGGGTCGGTGTGCACCCAGTCGCTCGGGCCGCGCGAGTCCAGCAGCCGCTGGTCGGTGGTGGTCAGCTCGTCGCGGCGCCCGCGGCGCAGGACGACCGGTCCGCGCTGCTTCTCCTTGGGGTGCTCGTCCACGCTGTCCGTCATTGGCCGGAGTCTAGTGGGGTGCGGTCTCGTGGCTCAGGAAGCGGCGCAGGACTTCCACGCACTGACGGATCTGGTTCACCGGGACGTTCTCCTGCCGCGTGTGCGCGAGCGTCGGGTCGCCGGGCCCGAAGTTCACCGCCGGCATGCCGAGCGCGGCGAAACGGGCCACGTCGGTCCAGCCGAGCTTGGCCACGGGGGTGCCGCCGGCGGCTTCGACCAGCTCACGGGTGGTCGGCGCGGTCAGGCCGGGCAGGGCGCCCGGTGAGCTGTCGGTGACCGTGACGTCGTAGCCCTCGAACACCTCCCGCAGGTGCTGTTCGGCCTGCTCGGGGGTGCGGTCGGGGGCGAAGCGGTGGTTGACCGCCAGCACGGCCTCGTCCGGCACGACGTTGCCCGCGACCCCGCCGCTGATCTTCACCGCCTGCAGGCCCTCGCGGTACAGGCAGCCGTCGATCTCGACATGGCGCGGCTCGTAGGCCTCCAGGCGGCGCAGGGCGTCACCGATGGCGTGGATCGCGTTCACGCCCATCCAGCCGCGGGCGGTGTGGGCGCGGACGCCCTTGGTGCGGACGTCGATGCGCATCGTGCCCTGGCAGCCGGCCTCGATCGTGCCGTTGGACGGCTCGCACACGATCGCCAGGTCGCCGTGCAGCCACTCGGGCAGGTCGCGCTCGATCCGGCCGAGGCCGTTGCGAACGGCTTCGACCTCCTCGCAGTCGTAGAAGACGAACGTGAGGTCGTGGCGCGGGTCGGTGACGGTGGCGGCGAGGTGCAGCATCACCGCGTCACCGCCCTTCATGTCGACGGTGCCGCAGCCGTGCAGGATGCCGTCCGCCAGGCGGGACGGCAGGTTGTCGTTGATCGGCACGGTGTCGAGGTGGCCGGCGAGCACCACGCGGGACGGGCGGCCGAGGTTCGTGCGGGCCAGCACGGCGTTGCCGGATCGGGTGACCTCCAGGGCGGTCTGCTCCTTGAGGGACCGTTCGACGAGGTCGGCGATGAGGGCTTCGTCGCCGGAGACGCTGGGCGTGTCGACCAGCGCGGCGGTCAGCTCGACGGGATCGGCGGCGAGGTGCAAGGTGTCGGCCACCCGGCGCACGTTACCGTTGACACCCGTGAGCACCGCAAACCCCACCGGCGCGTACGGCGTCGGACTCGCCACCGTCACCCCTACCGGCGCTGTGCTGGACACGTGGTTCCCGTCGCCGTCGCTCGGGACCGCGGAGCCCGGTGTGGCGCTGCTGTCGTCCGCGGAGGTCTCGGCCGAGCTCGGTGAGGCCGCCGCCAAGCAGCTCGGCGTGGACGCCGAACGTGACGTCGAGGTCGTCGGCGTCCGGGTCGGCATCGGGTCGCTGGACGACGCGCCCACCTCCACCTACGACGTGTGGCTGCGGCTGCACCTGCTGTCGTCGCGGCTCGTGCGGCCGCACGGCGCGAACCTGGACGGCGTGTTCGGGCTGCTCAACAACGTGGTGTGGACGAACTTCGGTCCGTGCGCGGTGGAG
This sequence comes from Saccharothrix sp. CB00851, assembly GCF_001905065.1. Classification (NCBI taxonomy): domain Bacteria; kingdom Bacillati; phylum Actinomycetota; class Actinomycetes; order Pseudonocardiales; family Pseudonocardiaceae; genus Saccharothrix; species Saccharothrix sp. CB00851. The sequence goes on along the minus strand of NZ_LWLC01000034.1, from coordinate 281,304 downwards.
GGGTTCGAGCAGACCCGGCTGCGGCTGCGCGCCCGCGGGCCGGTCACCGTGTACGGGGTCGACAAGTTCCCCCGGATGGTCGACTACGTGGTGCCGTCCGGCGTGCGGATCGCGGACGCGGACCGGGTGCGGCTGGGTGCGCACCTGGCGTCTGGGACGACCGTGATGCACGAGGGTTTCGTGAACTTCAACGCGGGCACGCTCGGCGCGTCCATGGTGGAGGGCCGCATCTCGGCCGGTGTCGTGGTCGGTGACGGCTCGGACGTCGGCGGCGGCGCGTCGATCATGGGCACCCTGTCCGGTGGCGGCAAGCAGGTCATCTCGGTCGGCGAGCGCTGCCTGATCGGCGCGAACGGCGGCCTGGGCATCTCGCTCGGCGACGACTGCGTGGTCGAAGCGGGCCTCTACATCACCGCCGGCACCAAGGTCACCGGCTCCGACGGCGCGGTCGTCAAGGCCGGCCGGCTGTCCGGCATGTCGAACCTGCTGTTCATCCGCGACTCGACCACCGGCGTGGTCAAGGTCCTGCCCCGCAAGGGCGAGGGCGTCGCCCTCAACGCCGCCCTCCACTCCAACGACTAACCGCCGCGCGTGTCCTACCTTCCGAACGCGCGTGTCCTACGTTCGCGTACCCCGAGTTGAACGCTCAGAACAGCCGGACCGGTGTTCTGAGCGTTCAACTCGGGTGTTCCGAACGTAGGACACGCGCGTTCCCGGTGTAGGACACGCGCGGGGGGTTAGGGGGTGAGGCGGGTGGCGGCGGTGGTGATGGCGGAGTCGGTGGCGGTCAGGGCGATGCGGACGTGGCGGTCGCCCGTCGGGCCGTAGAACGTGCCGGGGGCGGCCAGGATGCCGCGGTCGGCCAGCCAGGCGACGGTGTCCCAGGCGGGTTCGCCGCCCCGGGTCGACCACAGGTACAGACCCGCCTCGGAGTGGTCCACGGTGAAGCCCGCCGCCGTCAACGCGGGCAGCAGCACGTCACGCCGCGCCCGATAACGCTCACGCTGCTCGGCCACGTGCACGTCGTCGTTCAAGGCCGCCGTGATCGCCGCCTGCACGGGCCGCGGCACGATCATCCCCGCGTGCTTGCGCACCTCCAGCAACGACGCCACCAACGCCGGATCACCCGTCACGAACCCCGCCCGGTACCCGGCCAGGCTGGACGACTTCGACAACGAGTGCACGGCCAGCACACCGTCCAGCGAACCGGAGTTCACCGACGGCAGCAGCACGGACACCGGCGACGCCGTCCACGCCAACGCCAGGTAGCACTCGTCGGACGCGACGACCGCACCCACCGCCCGCGCGTCGGCCACCGCCTGCGCCAACCGCGCCTCGGACAGCACCCGACCGGTCGGGTTGGACGGCGAGTTCAGCCACACCAGCGACGTCCCGGCCGGCGGCGGCTCGCCATCGGCCAGCCGCACCACCGTGGCACCCGCCAGCCGCGCGCCCACCTCGTACGTCGGGTACGCCAGCGCCGGGATGGCCACCACGTCACCCGGCCCGAGGCCCAGCAACGTCGGCAGCCACGCCACCAGCTCCTTCGACCCGATGGTCGGCAGCACCGCCACCGGGTCGAGCCCGACCACGCCGTGCCGCCGCGCCAACGCGCCGACGACCGCCTCGCGCAACGCGGGCGTGCCGTGCGTGGTCGGGTAGCCGGGCTCGTCGGCGACCGCGCCGAGGGCGTGCCGGATCAGCTCCGGGACCGGGTCCACCGGTGTGCCGATCGACAGGTCGACCACGCCACCGGGGTGCGCGCGCGCCTTGGCGGCGTGGTCGGCCAGCGAGTCCCAGGGGAAGTCCGGGAGCTTCCTGCTGAACGTCACTCGTGCGACGCCTGCGGGGGGAGAGCCTTGATGAACGCCGGGTCGGCGCTGACCTTGCCGACCTTCGAGGCACCGCCGGGGGAGCCCAGCTCGGCGAAGAAGTCCACGTTCGCCTTCGTGTACTCCTTCCACTCGTCCGGGACGTCGTCCTCGTAGTAGATGGCCTCGACGGGGCACACCGGCTCGCAAGCACCACAGTCGACGCACTCATCCGGGTGGATGTAGAGCATCCGGTCGCCTTCGTAGATGCAGTCGACGGGGCACTCTTCGATGCACGCCTTGTCGAGCACGTCCACGCACGGCTGGGCGATCACATAGGTCACTGCGCTCTCCTGCTCTTGTTCTGGTCCACACCGCGCAAGCCGGAGAGTACGCGGCGGAGTCGATTGTCCAACGCGCAGGCTTGCCTTAACGGCACCGTGCTTCAGCTCACAGACCGCCGTCCACCTGCGCGGGGCACGATGCGGGGGTGCGGGGAGTCACCGAGTTGGAGCAGCGGTGTGCCGACGCGTGGCCGGCCTTGGTCGACCAGCCGCTCGGGCAGTGGCGGCTGCGCGCCGCGGGCGGGTTCACCGGACGGGCCAACAGCGCCCTGACCACGGGAGACCCGGGGATACCGGTCCGCGAAGCACTCGCCGAGGTGATCGACTTCGCGACCGCCAACGGCATCGCACCGGCCGCACACGTGGTCGTCGGCGCACCCTCCGAAGCCGAGGTCGAGGCGGCGGGCTGGCGGGTCGACGTGGATCACCCGGGTGGCGCCGAGTCGCTGGTGATGACCGGTCGACTGGATGGGTTCGCCAGTCCGAAGCACGCCGATGTGGTCGTTTTCGACGTGCCGCGTCCCGGATGGTGGGAGCTGGCCGCCCAACCGGACCCCACCCCGGCGCAGCGGCACGTGCTGGCGTCCGGCGACCAGGTCGGTTTCGGCGCGGTCGTGCGGGACGGCGAGGTGCTCGCCGCCGTGCGCGGCGCCGTCGTCGGCGACCTGCTCCACGTGGCACGGCTCGCCGTCCGCCCCGAGGCACGCCGGCTCGGCCTGGCACGCGCGCTCATGGCCGGTCTGGCGGCGTGGGGCCTCGACCGCGGCGCGACGACGTGCGCGCTGCAGGTGGCCGAGCACAACAAGCCCGCGATCACGCTCTACGAGTCGCTGGGCTGCACCGAGCACCACCGCTACCGCTACTGGGTGTCGAACCACTCGTAGGCGGCCGTGCGGACGCGTTTCAACGCCGAGCGCTCACCGAAGTAGTCGCCCACCACGCCGACGACGGGCAGCATGCCCAGCGCCTGGTGGTAGAGCCTGCCTTGGGGGCGCTTGTCCAGCTCGTCCTCCAGCTTCCAGAGGACCTTGGCGAGCTTCCAGATCGTGGCGCCGATCGCCCGGAACGTGGACCGCTGCCGCAGCTCCTCGGTCAGCTCGGCGGTCTGCTCGTCCTCTTTCCGCTGGTCCACGGGCAGCCCGTCGACCTCGCGCTGGAACAGCACGTGCGCGAGCAGCCGCACCCGGTCCTCGGTCGAGGTGAACCCGTGCTCCCCCGCGAGCGCCGACAGCAGCAGCCCTTGCCCGGCGGCACCCAGCGCGGACTGGATCGGCAACCGGTCGGCCAGCACGCCGCCGATGCCGGGCAGCGCCGCCACCAGGTTCACCACCCGGCCGACCCGGTTGAGCCAGAACTCGTCGCGCTGGTGCACGTCCATGCGCGCCCACGCGGCCGTGCCCGGCACCTTCACGGCGGCCAGCTGGTCCCAGAGCTTGTCGACCAGCTTGCGGTCCGCGTCCCGCTCGACCTCGCGGTCGCGCAGCCCGAGCAGGTTCGCGTAACGCAGGGTGTCCAGCAGCGGGCCGGTCGCCCGCACGAACGGGCGCAGCGCCCGCACCACGTCCCGGTCAGTGATCGTCTCGGCCACCGGCGACCCTCCCCATGTGCGCGCCCACCGCGATGGCGCCCGGCAACGCGCCCCCGGCGAACAGCACCAGGGTGCGCCAGTCGTTGAGGAGTACCACGTCACCGCCCGGCCCGAACAGGCCGAACAGCAGCAGCGTGCCGATCCACACCAGCAGCGGCGACACCGCCGCCAGCGTGCGGTGCGCGTGCCGTGAGGCGGCCAGCACCAGCATCGGCGTGGTCACGATCGCGACCAGCACCGTGATCGGGAACGGCAGGTCGTCCGCGCGCGGCAGCAGCGTGCCGTCCAGCCGCAGCGGCAGGAAGAACAGTTCCAGCACCGCGAGCACGAACGCCGCGACCGCGATCCCGGCGAGCACCAGGCGATCGCTCAATCCAGCCCCCCGAACAGGTCCGTCTCCGCGCCCTCCGCGGGCCCCTTGGCCAGCACGTAGTACTCGGCCTGCACGACGGGCTGCGCGATGCCGTTGGACAGCGCGTAGCTCGCCCGGCCCGCGCCGTCCTGCCACACGCTGATCTGCGTGGAGTGCGCGCGCAACGCCCGCAGCTTCGCGACGAGGTGCTCGGAGATGTCGACCGTGGTGGTGATCGCGGCGTCGTCGGTGACCGGCAGCTCGCCCTCGACGGGCAGCCGCCACGGCAGGTCCCCGATCTCGGCCAACGCCGCCGCGCCCGCCTCGGTCGCGGCACGGGACGTGACGGCGTGGAAGACGCGGTCCACGTCGGTGGCCGCGGCCGTGGTGATCTGGTGCGCGCGGATGTGGTCGGGGTGCCCGTAGCCGCCGAACGCGTCGTACGTGACGACGACCTGCGGTTTCACCGACGAGATGATCTCGGAGAGGGCGTCGACCTGCTCGTCGAACGAGCCGTTGACGAACGCGCGCGGGTGGTTGTTCGCCTCGACGCCGACCATGCCGGAGTCGCGCCAGCGGCCGATGCCGCCGAGGAACCGGTGGTCGGTCACGCCGAGCGCGGCGCACGCCGATCTCAGTTCCGCGACCCGGTACCCGCCGAGCTGGTCGGCGTTGTCCGCGGTCAGCTCCTGGAGGGCCGGCGGGATGATCTCGCCCTCCTCGCCGAGGGTGCAGGTGACCACGGTGACGTGCACGCCCAGCGCCGCGTAGCGGGCGATCGTGCCGCCTGTCCACAGGCTCTCGTCGTCGGGGTGTGCGTGTACCAGCAGCAACCGTGGTGGAGCGGTGAGCGTCACCGGAAGAGACTAATCGGTGCTCGATTGCCGCTGCTCCGCAGGCGGCGGCTCGGTCGCCCGGAAGTCGACCGCTCGCGCCTCGCTTCCGGCGATCGAAAAGCGTGATCACCGGAAACGAGGCGCGAACGATCGACGCGACCTCGCGGGTCGGGCGGCGGCCGATCGGCCGAACTCAACCCACCAGGGCAGGCATGACCTCGGCGAAGTGGCACGCGGAGAGCGTGCCGTTGGCGTCGCCGCGGCGCTCCAGCTTGGGCTCCTCGACCGCGCAGATGTCCTGCGCCTTCCAGCACCGGGTGCGGAAGCGGCAGCCCGACGGCGGGTTCACCGGCGACGGCACGTCACCGGTGAGCACGATCCGCTGCCGCTGCCGTTCGACCTTCGGGTTCGGCACCGGCACCGCCGACAGCAGCGCCTGGGTGTACGGGTGCATGGGCCGGGCGTAGATGTCCTCGCGGTCACCGATCTCGATGATCTTGCCGAGGTACATCACCGCGACCCGGTCGGAGATGTGCCGGACGACCGACAGGTCGTGCGCCACGAACAGGTACGCCAAGCCGAGGCGTTCCTGCAGCTCCTCCAGCAGGTTCACCACACCCGCCTGCACGGACACGTCCAGCGCGGACACCGGCTCGTCCAGCACCACGAGCTTCGGGTTGAGCGCGAGCGCGCGGGCGATGCCGATGCGCTGGCGCTGACCGCCGGAGAACTCGTGCGCGTACCGGTTGCGGTGCTCCGGGTTCAGGCCGACCAGCTCCATGAGCTCGTTGACCCGGGCCTGCACGTCCTTGCCGGTGCCCTCGGGCATGCCGTGGATCTTGAACGGCTCGGAGATCAGCTCGTTGATCTGCCAGCGCGGGTTCAGCGAGGCGTACGGGTCCTGGAACACGATCTGCATGTCCCGGCGCACGCCGCGCAGGCCCTTGCCGCGCAGGGTGGTGAGCTCGCGGCCCTGGAACTTCACCGAGCCGGACGTCGGCTTGTGCAGCTGCAGGATGGCGCGACCGGTGGTCGACTTGCCGCAACCGGACTCGCCGACCAGGCCCAGCGTCTCACCCGGGTACAGGTCGAAGCTGACCCCGGACACCGCCTGGACCTGCCCGACCGTGCGCGGGATGATGCCGCCGCCGCGCACCGGGAACGACTTGACCAGGTCCTTGACCTCCAGCAGCGGGGTCTCGCCCGGACGTCCGCCCGAGTCGAGGCCCCCGGCCTGGGGGTTCACGTCAGTCGAGGTCATGACGTCGGCTTCTCCTCTTCGTGCAACCGGGCTTCGACCACGTCGAGGTCCTCGCTCACCGGGATGTCCGGGTTCGCCATGGTCAGCGAAGCCGGGTTCTCGACCACGCCGATCTCCTCGTGGGCGAACAGCCGCTGCGGGTTCTCGATGGTGGCCAGGTGCGCGGAGCGGTGGCACCGCGCGAAGTGGCCCGCCCGGTCGGTCTCCAGCAGCAGCGGCTCGGTCTCGCGGCACTCGTCGATCGCCAACGGGCAGCGGGGCGAGAACGAGCAGCCCCGCGGCAGGTTCATCAGCGAGGGCGGCGCGCCCTTGATCGGTGTGAGCCGCTTGCCCAGCATGTTCGGGTTCGGGATCGAGCCGAGCAGGCCGACCGTGTACGGCATGCGCTGGGCCTCGAACACCTCGTCCACGGTGCCCTGCTCGACGACCGTGCCGCCGTACATGACCTGCACGCGGTCCACCATGCCCGCCACCACGCCCAGGTCGTGCGTGATGACCATGATGCCCGCGCTCGTCTCGTCCCGGATGCGCAGCAGCGTGTCCAGGATCTGCGCCTGCACGGTCACGTCCAGCGCCGTGGTCGGCTCGTCCGCGATGATCACGTCCGGGTCGTTGATGATCGCCATCGCGATCATCGCGCGCTGCCGCATGCCGCCGGAGAACTCGTGCGGGTACTGCGCCGCGCGGCGATCCGGCTGCGGGATGCCGACGAGCTCCAGCGCCTCGACGGCCTTGGCCCACGCCGCCTTCTTCGACACGTCGTGGTGCGCCTGGTGCGCCTCGGCGAGCTGCCAGCCCACCGTGTACACCGGGTTCAGCGACGTCATCGGGTCCTGGAAGATCATCGAGATGCCGTTGCCGCGCACCGGCTGCATCTGCTTGTAGTTCAGGCCGACGAGCTCGCGGTCCTTGAACTTGATCGACCCGCCGACCTTCGCGGTCTTGGGCAGCAGGCCCATGATCGCCATCGACGACACCGACTTGCCCGAACCCGACTCACCGACGATGCCGAGCACCTCACCGGGGCCGAGGGTGAACGACACGTCCCGCACGGCGTGCACGGTGCCGTCGTCGGTCGGGAAGTCGACCGACAGGTTCTCGACCCGCAGCAGCTTCTCGCCGCTGCCGGTCGTGTTCTCCCACGCCGACGACCCAGGCGCTCCCATCACGTCCACCTCACTCATGCCTTCACCCTCTTCTGCCGCGGGTCGAAGGCGTCCCGGAGACCGTCGCCGATGAAGTTCACCGCGAGCGAGATCAGCACGATGAACACGAACGGGGTGAGGAACAGCCACGGGTGCAGCGTCAACTCGTTCTTGTTCAGGCTGATCATCAGGCCGAGCGACGTGTCCGGGCTCTGCACGCCCAGGCCGATGAACGACAGCGCCGCCTCCAGCAGCACGGCCTGCGCGATCGCCAGCGTCGCGTTCACGATGATCACGTCGACGGTGTTGGGCAGGATGTGCCGGAACACGATGCGGAACGTGGACGCGCCCAGCGCGCGGGCCGCCTCAACGAACTCCTTCTCGCGCAGCGACAGCACCATGCCGCGGATCACCCGGGCGATCGACAGCCAGCCGATCAGGCCCAGGTAGAGCGCCACGATCAGCCAGTTGCTGCCGCCGCTGCCGCCCGCCACCGACACCACGAAGCTGTTGCGCACCAGCACGGCCGCGATGATCAGGCTGGGGATCACCAGCAGCAGGTCGATGAAGCGGCTGATCAGCGTGTCGACCCAGCCCTTCATGTACCCGGCGACCGCGCCAAGCACCACGCCGATGACGGTGGACAGCACCGCCACCACGATCGCGATCTGGAGCGAGAACTGCGTGCCGCGGATGATCAGGGCGACCATGTCGCCGCCCAGCCGGTCCGTGCCGAACGGGTGGTCGGCGCTGGGCGGCAGGTACCGCTTGAAGCCGAGGTCCGTGTAGGAGTACTTCCAGAACAGGCTGCCGAAGAACGCGAACAGCACCAGGACCACGAACAGGACCAGGCCGACCAGGGCGGCCTTGTGCCGGGTGAACCGGCGCAGGATGACCTGCCACTGCTTGCGCGCCGTGGTCGTGTCGAACGTGCTCGCCTCGCCGCCCGACTGGGGCGCGGGCGCCTGCGCCACGGGGGAACCGATCTCAGTCAAGGCGAATCCTCGGGTCCAGGAACGCGTACAGGATGTCCGCGATCAGGTTGAACACGATGATGAACACGGCCGTCAGCATCATGAAGCCGAGCACCTGGTAGGGCTCGATGTCCGTGATCGCGTCAACGATGAACTTCCCCATGCCGGACCAGCTGAAGACCGTTTCGGTGATCACCGCGCCGCCGAAGCCGGCGCCGATGTTCAGCGAGGAGACCGTGATGATCGGGATGAGCGCGTTGCGGAACGCGTGCCGGAAGATCGACCGCGCCTCCGAAATGCCCTTCGCCTGCGCCGTGCGCACGTAGTCGGCGTTGAGCGTCTCCAGCATCGAGGCGCGCTGGAAACGGCTGTAGAGCGCGAACTGGATGACCACGAGCGAAATGGTCGGCAGGATGTACGCGCCGGAGTACTGGAACACCTGCTCGCCGAAGCTGCCACCGAAACCGTCACCCGGCGGACCCGCCGTGATGATCCACCGGTCGGCGCCGATCGATTCCAGCCAGTTGTTCAGCTCGATACCACCGGCCTTGAGCACCAGTGCCACGCAGAACAACGGCATCGAGAACATCGCGAACGATATACCGGTCGCTGTGTAGTCGAATATCGAGTACTGTCTGACCGCGCCGATGACGCCGACGGCGATACCGAGCAGCAGCGCGATGAGTTCCGCGCCGAGGATCAGCCGCAGCGTCACGCCGAACGCCTTGATCAGGTCGTCCTTGACGGGCTTGCCCGCGTTGCCGGGGTTGACGGACTCACCCCAGTCGCCGGTCACGAAGTTGCCCGCCCAGTCGACGTAGCGCTCCATGAACGGCTTGTTGTAGCCCGTCCGCTCGTAAGCGGCGGCGATCTCCGCCGGTGTCCGGGGCTTTTGCAGCTTCCACTCGCCAAGGGGGTCGCCCATGGCGTTGACGAGACCGAAGCAGAGGAATGAAGCGACGATCAACAGCGGAATCGAGATCAACAACCGCCGGATTATGTAACGGAACATGACGAGTCTCTAGTCTCCCTAGGCACCCCCGCGTGCAAGCGTGGGAGCCTACCGGACGCGGACACCGTCCGGGGGCCGGTGCTTGTGGCACCGGCCCCCCGGCGGTTGGGTCGTGCTCTATCTGGCTGGACTCACGGTCCTGGCTTTGTTACTTCTTCTGCCAGGCGTAGAGGTTCCAGGTCACACCGCCGCCGACACCGATGTACGAAATCGGGCCGATGTCCGCGCTCGACGCCGCGAAGTCGGTCAGCTGGAACAGCGGGATGCTGTGCAGGTCGTCCCGCATGATCTTGTCCGCTTCGTTCATCATGGTGATGCGCTTCTGGTAGTCCAGCTCGGCGTTCGCGGCTGCCCACTTCTCCGTCAGAGCGGCGGAGTCGTAGTTGTTGTAGTTGCCCGAACCACCCTTGGCCTTCTGCGCGTAGTTGCCGTACGCACCGGCCTTCAGCGGCTGGCCGACCCACGCGAACAGCGCGGCGTCGAACTCGCTCGCCGGGAGGCGCTTGTCGTTGAAGTCCGCCGCCTGGTCGGCGACGATCTCGATACCGGCCTGCTTGCACTTGTCCTGCAGGATCCGGACCGTGTCCGAACGACGCTGGACGATCTTGTGGCCCAGCTTGAACGACGCGCGGAACTCGCCCTTGGTGTAGATGCCGTCGGCGCCCTGCTTCCAGCCGCCGTCCTCGAGGGTCTTCTTGGCCGCCGCGACGTCACCCTTGCCGACGTCGCCGTAGTGGTCCTCGTAGCCGACCTCGTTCGGCTGGAACGTCAGGCTGCCCAGCGGCTTGGCGTTCGGGTCGACGTCCGCGATCAGCTTCTCGACCAGGGACTCACGGTCGAAGCACTGGGCGATCGCCAGGCGCAGGTCCTTGTTCTCCTTGAACAGCGGGCGCGCCATGTTGAAGTCGACGTGCTCGTAGGTCTGGCCACCGGCCGCGTAGACCTCGAACGCGCTGTCGCCGCGCAGCTGCTGGGCGACCGCGGGGTCGGCCTGCGGCGCGATGACCTGGACTTCCTTGTTCTGCAGCTGCTGAGCCGCGGACTGGGCGTCGGTGTTCGTCTTCAGGATGACCTTGGACGGGCCACCGGGGTTGCCCCACCACTTCGGGTTGCGCTCGAGGACCGTCTGGTCCTTGAGGTCCGAGGAAATGATGATGTACGGGCCACCGGACAGGGCGACCGCCGGGTCGAAGCCCAGCCAGCCCGTGGTGTAGAACTCGGCAACCTTCTTGACCGTCTCGTCGTTCTGCGACGGCGACACCTTGGTGATGTCCGAGACGCCGGTCTTCTGCTCCAGGATGTGCGCCGGCAGCAGGCTGTCGCTACCGGGCTGCGAGAACAGGCCGCGGTAGTCCGCGAACGGCTTGTCCTTGAAGAACGTCGTGGTGATGGTCTTGTCACCGTCGGAGCACTCGAGCTTCTCGATGTTCTCGTAGCCCGTGGGCGACGAGTCGAAGATCGAGGCCTCTTCGCCGCTCTCGCTCTTGGTGGTGGCCTTGCTCGTGGCCGCCAGCCACTTCAGGTGGAAGTCGTCGCAGTCGATGGCCTCGCCATCGGACCAGACGGCGGCCTTCTGCACCTTCCACTCGATCGTCTGCGGGTCGCTCGACGTGACCTTGATGGACTCCATCAGGTCACCGTCGACCTTGATCACGACCTTGCCGTCGACCAGCTCGGTGACGTAGGGCGAGGGCTGCACGTTGGACAGCGCGATGGTGCTGGAGAAGTTGTTCGTCGCGCCGATGTTGTTGTTGTAGTTGTGGAAGCCCTCTTCCACGGCGACCGCGATCTCGCCGATGTCCTCTACCTTCGGACGCTTCAGCAGCTGGTCCTGACCACCGATCGAACCGGGGTCGAGGTCCTGCGGCCCGCCTTGGTCGCCGCTGCTCGAGCCGCCGCCACCACACGCGCTCAGCACGAGCGCGGCTCCGGTCAACAGCGCAAGCGCCGAGACAGCCTTTGATCTCCTCATCGACACGTGCCCTCCTAGCACTGGGTTGGAGCGACCGTTTGGGCCGACTTCCACCCATAACCGTGATGTGCCAAACGCGCCCCGAACCGACACACCGTTGCAGCACGATAAGAAGCCGTGCGCGGCACGGTCACTGCCCATCGGCCGATCGTGACCAAAGGGTGACACGTTGGTCGCAGCACGCTACTTCGTCGTTACCGGGCGGGAGCGTTCGTTAACCGGACGACGGGAATACTGTCAATACTGCGCCTCGAACGCATCTTGAAGCCAGTGTTTCGTCCGAGTCAACTGTCAAGGATCTTCCCGGCGCCAGGTGCGCGCGGTGCTGAGCGGACCGGCGAACGGAGCACCGGCGGTGACGTTCACGGCCTCCGGTAGGACGACCAACAGGTCCGCTACCTGGAACAACGGCAGCGAGACGGCCTGCTGCCAGAGCACCGGCTCGATGGTCTTCAGGGCGTCGGCGAGCAGCACCTGGCCACTGAGGGCCTGTTCGATCACCGGTTGGACCGACTGGTCGCAGAAACCGGACAGATTCGCCGGAATGGGTGTACCGCCGTCGTCCGGCGACGGGCGGCAGCCGAATGTGGAAGCCAGAACGGCCGCGGAATCACCGGTGTCGACCTGCGGCACGACGGCAATGTCCACCGGCTCATTGGAAGCGGCGGTATCCGACAGATCTTGGGCGAACAACTGATTGGGCTGCGTTGTCAGGACGCGTACAGCGATTCCGGACAATGACAGTTGACGCTGGACGCGGTTCGCGACGGTGACGTACGGCTCGATCCCGGCCGGTGCGGCGATGGTCAACTCCATCGGCTTGCCCTCCCGCTCCCACTGTCCGCCCTCCGGACGGGTGTAACCCGCCTGGGTGAGCAGTTGCGCGGGGTCACCCGACTTGGGGGGCATGGTCGGGGTGTAGCCGGGCTTGCTCGGGGGGATCACCTGGGCGTCCGCGCGGAGGTTCTCGCTGGGGCCGCTGCGGGAGCCGGCGTCGATCAGGTCGTCGCGGTCGAGCAGGTTCAGCACGGCGGTGCGGACGCGGACGTCCTGCATGCGCGGCGAGGCGGGGCGGAACAGGAGCTGGACGACTTCCGGGCGGGGGACGACGACGCTGGTGAGCGGCGTGGTCTTGGCCAGTTCGGCGATGTCCTTGGTCGCGATGGCGTCCGCGCGGAGGAGGGCGACCTGGTCGTCACCGGTGTTCAGCGCCTCGATCGTGTCGTGCTGGTTCGCGCGGCGCAGGACCAGCCGGTCGAGCGCGGGCGGTGCCTCCCAGAAGCGGTCGCTGCGCTCGAGGATGATCTCGCCGCGCGGTTGGTCGAGCGTGCGGACCGCGAACGGCCCGGCGGTGGCCGGGAAGCTGTCCGCGAGCGCCGCACCCCACCCGCCGGGGGCGTCTTTGAGCAGGTGGGCGGGCAGGAGGTTGCGGAACAGGCTGCGCCAACCGGGGTAGGGCTTGCTGAACACCACCTCGACCACCTTGCCGCCCTCGCGGCTGGTGATGTCGTCGATCAGCCGGTACCCGGCCGGGTCGACCACCCCGGGCTCCTCCCGCATCCGCTGCCAGAGGTACACGAAGTCCTCCGCCGCGACCGGCGCCGAGTCCGACCAGCTGGCATCACGCCGCAACGTGTAGGTAACCGTGTACGGGTCCGCGCTGGTCACCTCGGCGCTCACCAGGAGGTCCAGGTCGAGCCGCGGACTGCCGTCCGCATCGGTCCGGAAGGTCGAGGGCAGCAGCAGCGCGGCGAGCGCCGTCGTGACCGTGCTCTGGCTGGCCAGCGTGTGCGGGTTGTAGCCGCCCTTGATGTCGTCCATCCCGACGACGACCTCGTTCTGCTTCTCCTTCGGGACGACCGTCATCCCCGGCGTCGAAGGCACCAGGGGCGGCGGTGGCGTAGCCGTGCAACCGGCCAGCACAAGCGCAGCCAACACCGCAAGAACCTTCCGCGTCCCCATGGGTACGAGCGTGCCAGACGACGCGGACAGTTGACGCCCAACCCCACGACTCCCACCCCAACGACACCCCACCCACCCCAGCTCCTCGCCACCCACTCCCCGCCCAACGCACCCCTCGCAGCTCACCCCCTCACAGCCCGCCCCCGCGCAGCCCACCCTCGCCACCGCACCCCCAGGCGAACCCCATCCCTTCGCCACTTCCCCTCGCCGCCAACCCGCAACCGCCGACCGCCAGCCGCCCACCCGATCCTCAGCCACCCGATCACCCCAGCCACCGCGCCCGCCGGTCACGCGGCTGCGCACGGCGCCCAGCATCTCCCCCACGGCGGCCCGCACGCCCCGTAGCCACTTTGGCGGCCTACCCATCGCGGGGTGTGGCGTGTCCCGCATCCCATGAGGCCTGGTTCGGCCGCGGTTTCCTCATGTTCCAACCGAGGGACGGTAACGGTGTTTCCGTACATTTTTGGCCTATGTTCACCCGATCGTGTTCGGTGGTCACGGGGGGAACGGCGGCCAAAGCCACGGGCACCCCTGGCCGGAGCCTGGGGTGCCCGTGGCAGACCCTATATATAAGGAGAAGCGGTTAGCCCCGCAACTTGTTGCGGCTGCGCTCGCGGCCGCGCTGGTTGGCGTCCAGGGTCACCTTGCGCACCCGCACGACCTCCGGCGCGACCTCGACGCACTCGTCGGCGGCGCAGAACTCCAGCGCCTCCTCCAACGACAGCTTCCGCGGCCGGGCCAGGGTTTCCATCACGTCGGCGGTCGAGGTGCGCATGTTCGTCAGCTTCTTCTCACGGCACACGTTGACGTCGAGGTCCTCGGCCCGCGGGTTCTCGCCGACGACCATGCCCTCGTACGCCTCGGCGCCGGGCTCCACGAAGAACGTGCCCCGATCGGCCAGCTGGATCATCGCGTACGCGGTGATCTGGCCGGAACGGTCGGCGACGAGCGAGCCGTTGTGCCTGGTCCGGATCTCGCCGGCCCACGGGCCGTAGCCCTCGGACACCGCGTTCGCGATGCCGGTGCCGCGCGTCTCGGTCAGGAACTCGGTCCGGAAGCCGATCAGGCCGCGCGACGGCACGACGTACTCCAGCTTGATCCGCCCCGAACCGTGGCCGGACATGTTCTCCATCCGACCCTTGCGGTTGGCCAGCAGCTGGGTGATCGCACCCAGGTGCTCCTCCGGCGCGTCGATCGTCAACCGCTCGAACGGCTCGTGCAGCTTGCCGTCGATGGTCTTGGTGACCACCTGCGGCTTGCCGACGGTCAGCTCGAAGCCTTCCCGCTTCATCTGCTCGACCAGGATGGCCAGCGCCAGCTCACCGCGGCCCTGCACCTCCCAGGTGTCCGGCCGGTCGGTGGGCAGCACGCGCACCGACACGTTGCCGACCAGCTCCGAGTCCAACCGGGTCTTGACCAGGCGCGCGGTCAGCTTGGTGCCGCCGCCGCGACCGGCCAGCGGCGAGGTGTTCACGCCGATCGTCATCGAGATCGCGGGCTCGTCGACGGTGATCCGCGGCAGCGGCTCGGGGTTGTCGACGTCGGCGAGCGTGTCGCCGATGGTGATGTCCGGGATGCCGGCGATGGCGACCAGGTCACCCGCCCGCGCCTGCTCGGCGGGCACGCGGTCGAGCGCCTCGGTGATCAGCAGCTCGGTGATGCGGACCTTCTGGATGGAGCCGTCCTCGCGGCACCACGCCACGGTCTCGCCCTTGCGGATGCGGCCGGCCTCGATGCGGCACAGCGCGATGCGGCCCAGGAACGACGACGCGTCGAGGTTCGTCACCAGCGCGCGCAGCGGCGCGTCCGCGTCACCCATCGGGGCCGGGATGTGCTTGAACAGGACCTCGAACAGCACGTCGAGGTTCTCCTCGTCGGGCAGGCCGCCGTCCTCGGGCTGGTTGAGCGACGCCCGGCCGGCGCGCGCGGAGGCGTAGACGACGGGCAGGTCGAGCACCGAGTCGTCGGCGCCGACCTCGCTGGCCAGGTCGAGCAGCAGGTCGTGCGCTTCCTCGACGACCTCGGAGATCCGGGCGTCGGGGCGGTCGACCTTGTTCACCACGAGGATCACCGGCAGGCCGGCGGCCAGCGTCTTGCGCAGCACGAACCGGGTCTGCGGCAGCGGGCCCTCGGAGGCGTCCACCAGCAGCACCACGCCGTCGACCATGGACAGGCCGCGCTCGACCTCACCGCCGAAGTCGGCGTGGCCGGGGGTGTCGACCACGTTGATGGTGACGGGACCGTCGGGCGTCTGGCGGCGCACGGCGGTGTTCTTGGCGAGGATCGTGATGCCCTTCTCGCGCTCCAGCTCGCCCGAGTCCATGACCCGGTCGACGAGCTCGGCTCGTTCGGAGAAGGCGCCGGACTGGCGGAGCATGGCGTCGACGAGGGTCGTCTTGCCGTGGTCAACGTGCGCGACGATCGCGACGTTGCGCAGGTCGTTGCGGACCAGCGTTTCCTTGATCGACGCGGTGGCCGTGGGCACGCGGAACTCCTAGAGCTGTTTGTGCGAGGGAAGCCAGGCGCCGGACGGTGGATCGCGCGCAGCCTGAGTACAGCTTACCGGTCGGGGTGCCTTTACCACACAGGGACGGCAGGTGAGGTCAGCCTCACCTACTCTGAGGACACCCGGATGAGTGGAGCACGTCGCGTGGGCAAGGTCAAGGTGAAGAAGAAGTGCTGCCGATCGACGCCGAGGTGCAAGAGCTGTCCGGTGGTCGTGCTGCTCAAGGCTCGGGAGAAGGCGGCGAAGAAGGCCGCGAAGAAGGCGGCCAAGCAGGAGCGCAAGGCCGCGAAGGTCGGTAAGCCCGGGAAGAAGGACGGCAAGAAGAAGGTGACCGCGTGAGGGCGAAGGTGGCCGCGTGAGGGCGACCGCCCGGCCGACGCCGGGTGGGACGTGGTCCGTGCCCGCGGGCTAGCCCATCGCCGCTTCGTTCACCCTGGCCAGCTCGGGCGCCGTCCGGGTGGCCTGGAACTCCACCACCTGGTACTTCGCCAGCTTGCGGATGGCGAACGGGTCGGTGGCCAGCAGCGCGTCCAGCTTCCCGCGCACCATCGGTCGGGCGATGATCACGCCGCCCACGCGGGGCACCTGACGGCCCGAGGCCAGGAAGTACCCGGCCTCGTACTGCTTCTTCAGCCACTCCACGTGGTCCGGGAGGGCGTAGTCGACCTCGTCCAGCGGTGCGGTGTACTCCAGCAGCACGACGTACATGGAAGAAATGTAGACCCGCGACACACCGGGGTAACACGGTAGAATCGCGGCTATGCGCACTCTTTACACGTTCTGGTGGTCCGCCTTCCGGCGGCCCTGAGAACTGCGCGTCAGACGAACGCAGGCCGCCCGCTGAGGCGGCCTTCGTGCTTTCGGGGGCCCGTCGAGCGGGCACACCCGAAGGGATCACCATGATCAGGCTGTCCGCGATCACCCCGTCCGGCCCCGTCCAGCTGGGCAACTACCTCGGCGCGATCAGGCGGTGGGCCGCCGAGGGCACCGAAGAGGACGTCTACTTCATCAGCGACCTGCACGCGATGACGACGTCGCACAACCCGTCACGATTGCGGTCGCTGACCCGGGAGCAGTTGGCGGTGCTCGTCGCCGCCGGCGTGGACCCGCGGTCGGTGGCCGTGCAGTCCGACCTGGTCCGCGAGCTGGGCGCGTTGACGTGGGTGCTGGAGTGCACCTGCACGTACGGCGAGGCGGCGCGGATGATCCAGTTCAAGGAGAAGTCGGCGGGCCGGTCGTCGGTCCGGTTGAGCCTGCTCACGTACCCGGTGCTGATGGCGGCCGACATCCTGTTGCAGGGCGCGAACGAGGTGCCGGTGGGTGACGACCAGCGGCAGCACGTGGAGCTGGCGCGGGTGCTGGCGCGTCGGTTCAACGGCACGTACGGCGAGGTGTTCGTGATGCCGCGGTCGGTCGTGCCGCCGACCGCGGCGCGGGTACGCGACCTGGCGGACCCGTCGCGGAAGATGGCCAAGTCGGCGAAGGACGCGGCGGGCACGGTGTTCGTGCTCGACCCGCCTGACCTGGTGCGGCGCAAGATCCGGCGGGCGGTGACCGACGACTTGGGCGTGGTGCGTTACGCGCCGGAGGAGCAGCCGGGGGTGGCGAACCTGCTGGAGATCCTGGCGGCGTGCACGGCGAAGGACCCGGAGGAGCTGGCGTCCACCCTGAAGGACTACTCGGAGTTGAAGGAGGCCGCGGCGGACGCGGTGATCGAGGAGCTGCGGCC
Source organism: Saccharothrix sp. CB00851 (assembly GCF_001905065.1). Taxonomy (NCBI): domain Bacteria; kingdom Bacillati; phylum Actinomycetota; class Actinomycetes; order Pseudonocardiales; family Pseudonocardiaceae; genus Saccharothrix; species Saccharothrix sp. CB00851. The sequence continues at coordinate 263,812 of NZ_LWLC01000034.1, read as the reverse complement.
CGTGCGGGAGGTGACGCAGGGCCTGCTGGACGACCCGGCCGAGCTGGACCGGGCCCGTGCCCACGGCGCCGAACGCTCCCGCGAACGCTGCACCCACCGCCTCGACGCCGCCCTCCGCATGTCCGGCCTGGGCTGAACCCCCGCGAGTCGAACCTCCAGGTCCCGCGTGTCCCACGTTCAGAACGCGCGTGTCCTACGTTCGCGTACCCCGAGTTGAACATTCAGAACAAGATCGACTGTTCTGAGTGTTCAACTCGGGTGTTCTGAACGTAGGACACGGTGGACGGGAACGTGGGACACGCGGGACCTGAGTGTTCGACTCGCGGGGGTTTAGGGGAGGAGGGGGTGGAGGGTGGGGAGGAGGACGCGGTCGGCGGGGAGCCAGTCGACGGTGGCCAGGTCGGTGGAGGTCAGCCAGCGGACGGCTTGGTGGTCGGTGGGGGTCGGGGTGCCGGAGACCAGGGTGGCGGTGTAGGCGCGGAGGAGGAGGTCGGGGCGCAGGGGGATGTCCGGGCCGATCTGCGTGCCGGGGGTGACGGTGACGCCCAGTTCCTCGGCGCACTCGCGGACCACGGCGGCGTGGTCGGTTTCGTCCGGTTCGACGCGTCCGCCCGGGAGTTCCCACTTGCCGGCGGCTTCGGGTGGGTAGCTGCGTTGCTGGGCCAGGAGAAGGCCGTTGTGGATGATCGCGGCACCTACTACTACGCGTGCGCTGAGCAGTTGGATGCTGCGTGACGAAACGGCGGAGGCACGCGCTTCGAGCACCTTCAGGGCCAGGCCACGGCCCACGAGCACGTCGGCCAGGCGTCCGAACGGGCCGCCGGGGCTTGACCACTCGACGGAGTCGACCACCATCGTGCCGCCGCCGGTGTGCAGCAGGTCCGTCACCAGCGAGAACCGCGGCAGCGGTCCGCCGACCAGCTCCGCCGACACACCGGTGGTGTCGGCCCGCGTCACGACCAGCGTCCCGTTCACCGGCCCCACCGACCCGGCCAGCGAAGCACCCTCGAACAGCACCGGCGCACCGCCCGTGATCCGCACCCCGAGCCCGCGCACGGACCGGGCCAGCAGTCGGGCGTCCAGCAGCGCGGCGGCGACGGTCCGCAGCGGGGCGTCGACCAGGGTGGTGTTCCTCAGCGCGGGCACGGTCGCACATCTTGTCAGCACGGTCACCGGTAGAGCGGCCAGCGCACCTCCAGCCGGGCGCCGCCCTCGGGCGACTCCCCCGCCCGGATCGTCCCCCGCCGCCGACGGACCAGGTGGGCCACGAGGGCGAGACCCAGGCCGAACCCGCCGGTGGCCCGTCCCCGGTCGGACTCGACCCGGTAGAAGCGGTCGAACACCTTGTCGCGGTGTTCCTCGGGGATGCCGTGCCCGTCGTCGTCCACCAGCAACCGCACCTCGCGCGCGGCCGGCAGCACGGAGATCCGGATGAACGTGCGGGCGTAACGGGCGGCGTTGCGCAGCAGGTTGTCCAGCACCAGCTCGACCTCGGTCCGCGCCGCCGAGATCAGGCACGCGCTGAGCGGCGCGGCGATCTGAACCAGCAGGTCCGTCTCCCCCAGCCGGTCCACCGCCGCCTGCGCCTGCAGCACCAGGTCCACGGGTTCGGCGCGGGGCAGCTCGCCGGTGTCCGCCCGCGCCAGGATCAGCAGCGCGTCGACCAGCGCGGACAACCGTTCGGACTCCTCCACCACCGATTCCAGCACCTCGATGGAGAAGTCCGGGTCGGGGTGCGCCACCGCGACCTCGGCCTGGGCCCGCACGGACGTCACGGGCGACCGCAGTTCGTGCGCCGCGTCACCGGTGAACCGGCGCAGCCGTTCGGTGGCCTCGTCGCGGCGGGCGAGCAGGGCGTTCAACGCCTCCGCCAACGCCTGCAGCTCGTCCCGCGCGGCCGGCACGGGCAGGCGTTGCCCGCGCGGCAGTTCCGCCGCGGCCACCCGCATCCGCTCCACGGGCCGCAACGACGACCGCACGGCCAGCCACGTCGCGATCCCGACCAGGCCCGCGACCAGCACCGCGGCCACGGCGAGCCACCGCGTGCCCAGCCGGTTGGCCTCGCGGTAGCCGACCAGCGTGTCACCGGCGACGTGCAGCGTGGGCGTGCCGTCCTCGGCGAACACGACTCGGCCGATCCAGCGGTGCGCGCTGGGCCCGTCGATCCGCAGCACGGGTTCGCCCGCCTTGAGCGCCCGGATCTCCGCCGCGGTCAGGTCGGGCCGCGGCCCGCCGTCGAGCGGGTTGCCCGCGGTGTCGAGCACGCGCGCGTTGCCCGCCTTGGCCAGTTCCGAGTCGACCGCGCTGACCTGCACCAACCCGATCAGCCGCGGCGCGAGGAGGGTGAGCGCGAGCAGGCACAGCAGGGCCACGCCGGTCGCCACGACGGTGATCCGGAACCGCAGCGTCCGCCGCAGCCACCACCGGCGCGGCCACCACCGGCGCAGGTTCACCTGCGCCTGGTCCCCGCTGTCGTGCCCGCCGCGCCCAGCGCCGCGTCGAGGTCGGGCGTGGACGCCAGGTAACCGTGGCCGCGCACGGTGCGCACGACCTCTCCCGCGCCCATCGCGTCGAGCTTGCGCCGCAGGTAGCCGACGTACACCTCGACCGCGTTGCGGGTGGCGGCCTGCTCGTCGCCCCACACCGTGCGCAGCAGTTCGTCCTTCGTCACCACGGAACCGGCACGGCTGGCCAGCACGTCCAGCACGGCGTACTCGCGCGGTGACAGCGACACCGGCTCACCGGCCCAGCTGACCTCGCGCAGGGCGCGGTCGACCACGAGTTCGCCGAGCTTGAGCCTGCGCCGCGCCAGGTCGGCGGAATTGCGCCGCAGCAACGCCCGGACCTGCGCCACGAGCACCACGAACGAGAACGGCTTCACCAGGTAGCCGTCGGCGCCGAGGTCGAGGCCGTCGGCCTGGTCGACCTCGCCGTCCTTGGCCGACACCATCAGCACGGGCGTCCGCACGCCTTCGGCGCGCATCCGCTGCAGCACCCGGTAGCCGGACAGGCCGGGCAGCATGATGTCCAGCAGCACCACGTCGAACGCGCCGGTCAACGCCACCCGCAGGGCGTTGGGGCCGTCGGCGGCCGTCACCACCTCCATGCCCTCCGCGGACAGGCCGCGTTCCAACGCCCGTCGCACGCCGATCTCGTCGTCCACAACCAGCACCCGTGGTCTCACGTCCCACAGCATGCCCCGTGAGGAGGACAATCGGCGCGGGAGTCTCAGTCCGCTCTCAGGCTCCGGGCGGCTCTCAGCCCCATCTCAGCGCGGGCGGAGGAGGGTCTGTGGTGTCGGGTCGCAAGGGGCTGCCCGGCAGGAGGAGGGGACACATGAACCGGAGAAGGGTGACCGTCGTGGCGGCGGCGGTAGGCGTGGTCGCCGGTGCGACCGGGCTGGGTCTGCTCGCGATGCCCGCCGGCGCGGGACCCGCACCGGTGCTGCCGGACGTGAGCGCCGAGGCGCTGGTGGAGTCGGTGCTCAACGCGAAGCCGGCCGCGTTCGGCGGCACCGTGGACGTGGACAACGACCTGGGCATCCCGGCGATCGCGGGCGTGCCGCAGCTGTCCGACGGTGCCAGCAACCTGCGGATCTGGACCGATGGCGCGGGCAAGCTGCGGGTGCAGCTGCCCAGTGGCGACTCCGAGCGCACGTTCGTCGACGACGGGCAGACCGCGTGGCTGTGGGACTCGGCCGAGCAGACCGTGACCAAGCTGCCGCACGGCTCGTTCGAGCACGGCAAGCCGGACCTCAGCGGTGAGCCGAAGGCCGCGCCGACCGATCCGGTGACGTTGTCGCGGCAGGTGGTGGCGGCGATCCAGGAGTACAGCGACGTCACCGTCGACGGCACCGCGCGGGTGGCGAACCGGCCGGTGTACGAGCTGGTGCTGACGCCGAAGCCGACCGAGAAGACGGTGCTGCGCGAGGTGCGCGTCGCGGTCGACTCGGAGCTGCGGGTGCCGCTGCGGGTGGCCGTGCTGACCAACGGCACGGACGCGCCGGCCGCGCAGGTCGGGTTCTCCGAGCTGAACGTCGGCCCGCAGGACGCGTCGCTGTTCGCGTTCACCCCGCCCGCCGGGGCGAAGGTGACCGAGCCGGAGGTCGACGAGCCGTCGGCGGAGGACAAGGCCGCCGCCGAGCAGGCGTTCACCGAGGCGAACCCGCAGGTCATCGGCGAGGGCTGGGACGTCGTGCTGGCCGCGCGGGTGCCCCAGGACGCGCTGACGGGTCTGGCCGACATGCAGCAGCAGGGTCAGCGCGAGGGCCGTTGGCAGGAGCACGGCCAGGGTGAGGACGTCGATGTGCAGGGCCTGATCAAGCAGCTGGGCAAGCAGGTCAGCGGCGCCTGGGGCTCGGGCACGCTCATCACCACGCGGGTCGGTGGCGTGCTGATCGCCGACGACGGCCGGGTCGCCGCGGGCGCGGTGCCGGAGCAGGTGCTGGTGGACGCGATCGGCCAGGTCAAGTGACCTCCTCGACCAGCGCGCGGGTGGAGCCGGTGACGACCACCGGCTCCACCCCGGTCCTCGCGGCCCGGACGCGAGGACTGCGCAAGGTGTACGGGCGCACGGTCGCGGTGGACCGGGTGGACCTCGACGTGCCGCGGGGGGCGGTGCTCGGGATGCTCGGGCCGAACGGGTCGGGCAAGACCACCACGATCCGCATGCTGCTCGGGCTCGTGCGGCCGACCGAGGGGGAGGTCGAGCTGCTGGGGAAGGCGTTGCCCGACGGCGCGGCGGAGGCGTTGCCGCACGTGGGCGCGCTGGTCGAGGGTCCGGGGTTCCACCCGTTCCTGTCGGGTCGGGAGAACCTGCGGCGGGCGGCGGCGTTCGAGCCGCTGCTCGCCACGGGTGACATCAGGCAGGCGGTGGAGGACGCGCTGGAGCGGGTCGGCCTCGCCGCCGCCGCGCACCGGCGCTACCGGGGGTACTCGCTGGGCATGAAGCAGCGGCTGGGGTTGGCCGCGGCGCTGCTGGTGAAGCGGAAGCTGATCGTGCTGGACGAGCCGACCAACGGCCTCGACCCGGCGGGCACGCGCGAGGTGCGCAAGGTGATCGCGGACCTGCACGAGGCGGGCAGCACGGTCGTCGTGTCGTCGCACCTGCTCAGCGAGATCGAGGCGATCTGCACGCACGTGGCCGTGCTGCACCGGGGAACCGTGGTGGCGCAGGGGGAACTGGCCGAGTTGCTGCACGCGGACAGCAGTTCGCTGCTGGTCGTCACGCCGGACGTGGACGACGCGCTGAACGCGTTGCGCGCGGGTCGGATCTCGGCGCGTCCGATCGAGGAGGGCGTTCGGGTCGAGCTCATCGGCACGACGGCGCCCGCGGTGCTGGAGACGTTGGTGCGGGCGGGGGTCGCGGTGCACGAGGCGCGTCGCCACCGCACCGGCTTGGAGGACCTGTTCGCCCGGCTCACCGAGGCCGAGGAGTCCGAGCACAACCTGTCCGCGGTGGACACGATCGAGGAGGGTGCGCGATGAGCGCGCTGGTCGCCACGCGCGCTCCGCTGGGCAGGCAACTGCGCTCGGAGCTGCGCTGGATCCTGCGCCGGCCGCGGACGGTGATCGGGCTGGCGTCGCTGTGCCTGGTGCCGATCCTGGCCGGGATCGGGCTGTGGTTCGCGGTGGACGGTGAGGGGCCCGCCGGTCCCGGGCTGGCCGCGATCATCTCCGGCAACGGCCTGGTGCTGCCGGTGTTCACGCTGTTCCTGGCGCTGCCGCTGCTGCTGCCGCTGGTGGGTGCGATCTGGGCGGCCGACGGGCTGGCCGGTGAGGCGCAGCACGGCACGCTGCGCGGGTTGATGATCTCGCCGGTGGGTCGGATCCGGTTGCTGGGGATCAAGGCGTTCGGCGTGGCCACGATGACGTTGTTCGCGGTGACGCTGATCGCGTTCGTGGGCGCGATCACGGGTGTGGTGCTGTTCGGCGGTGAGGGGATGCTGACGCTGTCCGGGTCCACGCTGTCGTTCGGGGCGGCGCTGGGGCGGATCGCGTTGACGATCCTGCTGGTCACCGTGCAGGTGTGGGGTGTGGCGGCGGTCGCGCTGGCGATCTCGGCGTGCACCGAGCACCCGCTGGTGGTGATGGCGGCGACGATGGCCGGCGTGATCGTGTTCGCGGTGCTGGGCGTGTTCAGCGCGTTGGACTGGCTGCACCCGTACCTCATCACGTCCGCTTGGGAGGGTCTGACCGACGTGATGCGCGACCCGTTGCCGACCGAGGAGCTGTGGCGCAGCACCGCGCTGGCCGCGTGCTACGTCGTGATCGGGATGTCGTTGGCGGCGATGCGGTTGGCCACCAAGGACAATTAGCCGGTGGAGACCGGACGACTGGTGCTGGATGAACTCGGCGGGTCCGATGTGGACGACGTGGCGCGACTGCTGGGCGAGCCGCGGGTGATGCGGTACATCGAGGGCGCCGAGCACGGGGACGTGGAGTACGAGCTCGTGCTGTAGTTCAGCCGATGACCGCGACGCCGTCGTGGTCCACGGCCAGGGTGACCCGGTCGCCGGGTGACGGGGGTTCGGCGACCGGGGCCACGGCCTCGAAGTCCTCGCCGTCCAGCCGCACGAGCAGCCGCACGTGGTCGCGGCGGTGGACGCGTTCCAGGACGTCGGCCTCGATCGGGCCGGTCGGGTCGGTGCGCAGTGCCGTCGCACGCAGGCCGACCCGTGCGCGCACGCCCACCAGGCGTTCGGCGGCGTCGGGGGCCAGGACCTTGCCGCAGCCCAGGAACCGCGCGGTCTCCACGTCGACGGGCCGCTGCCACACCTCGGTCGGCACGCCGACCTGCACGATCCGGCCCGCGCGCATCACCGCCACCCGGTCGGCCAGCGTGAACGCCTCGTCGTGGTCGTGCGTCACCACCAGCGCCGTCGCGCCCGTCTCGCGCAACAACCGGGCCAGGTCCACCGCCAACTGCTCCCGCAACGCCCGGTCCAGCGCGGACAGCGGTTCGTCCAGCAGGAGCAGCCTCGGCCGGGGTGCGAGGGCACGGGCCAGGGCCACGCGCTGTTGCTCACCGCCGGACAGCTCGGTGACGCGTCGCCGGCCGTAACCGGCGAGGCCGACCAGGTCGAGGAGGGAGGCCACCCGCTTGTCGCGTGCCTCGCGCTCCACCCGGCCCATCCGCAGGCCGAACGCCACGTTGCCCGCCACGTCCCGGTGCGGGAACAGCTGACCGTCCTGGAACACCAAGCCGAAACCGCGGCGGTGCACGGGTGTCCCGGCCAGGTCCGCGCCGTCCCACGACACCGTCCCGGCGCTGGGCGGTTCCAGGCCGGCCACGGTGCGCAGCAACGTCGACTTGCCGCACCCGGACGGCCCCAGCAGCGCCACCACCTCGCCGTCGCCGACCGACAGGTCCACCTCGGACACGGCGACCACCGGCCCGTACGCCACGCTCAAACCGGCCACCCGCAACGACATCAGAACTCCCCGCCGCTCGGCACGCGCAACCGCTCGATCAGCAGCACGGCCACCGTGGTCACCACCATCAGCAACGCGCACGCCGCATAAGCCATCTGGCTGTTCAACTCCCCCGGCCGCGACATCAGCCGCGCGATCACCACCGGCAACGTCGGCGCGTCCGGCCTGGCCAGGAAGCTCGTCGCACCGAACTCCCCCAGCGCCACCACGAACCCGAACCCGGCCGCCGCCACCAACGACCGCGCCGCCAACGGCAAGTCGACCTCGCGCCACACCCGCCACGGACTCGCGCCCAACGTCGCCGCCGCCTGCCGCAGCCGTTCGTCCACCGCGCGCAGCACCGGCAGCACGATCCGCACGATCAGCGGTGTCACCACCAGCGCCTGCGCCAGCGGCACCAGCAGCGGTGACGTGCGGAAATCGCCGGGCAGGGCATCCATCGTGACCAGGTAGCCGAAGCCCAGCGTCACCGCGGACACCCCCAGCGGCAGCATCAACGCCGTGTCCAGGGTCTCCGCGAACCAGGACCCGTGCCGCCGCAGGCCCACCAGGACCACCGCGGACGTCACGCCGACCAGCAGCGCGACCGCGGTGGCGTCGGTGGCCACCCGCACCGAGTTCAGCGCCGCGTCCAACCCGGAGACGGCCAGCGTGCCGCGCTCCCCCGTGCCCGCCAGCGCCGCGTACCCGGCGAAGCTCCAGCCGTCGTCGGTGGCCAGGGACCTGGCGATCAGGCCGATGACGGGCGCGAGCAGCGCCGCCACCACCAGCCACGCCGCCACGACCACGCCCCACTCGCCGCCGGTGGGCCGACGCGGTGGCTCGATCCGCAGCGGCAGGGCCTTCTCCCGGCGGCGACGCGCCAGACCACCGACGACCAGCACCGCGATCACGGCGACGAACTGCAGCAACGACAGCGCGGCGGCGCCCGACAGGTCGAACAGCTCCACCGTGCGCAGGTAGATCTCGGTCTCCAACGTGCGGTGGCGCGCACCGCCGAGGACCAGCACCACGCCGAAGCTGGTGGCGCAGAACAGGAACACCACCGACGCCGCCGACCCGATCGCCGGCGCCAACGACGGCAGCACCACGGAGGTGAACGCGCGGACGCGGGACGCGCCCAGTGCCCGTGCGGCGTCCTCCGCCCGCCGGTCGACCCGGGCCCACAGGCCGCCGACCGTCCGGGCGACCACGGCGACGTTGAAGAACGCGTTGGCCAGCACGATCGGCAGCACCCCGCCGTCAGGCCACAACGCCCGGAACGCCAACCCCACCACCACGGTCGGCAGCACGAACGGCACCATCACCGCCGCGCGCACCAGACCGGTGCCCCGCACCCGGCAACGGGCCAGCAGGAACGCCACCGGCAGGCCCGTGACCAGCGCCAACGCTGTCGCCGCGGCGGCCTGCCCCAAGGTGAACGCGACGAGGTCCCACGTGTCGGCCCGGGCGAGAACCGGCAGCACGCCACCCTCGCCCAGGCCGAGGCCGACGATCGCCAGCACCGGCCACGCGAAGAACACCCCCAGGAACGCCAGGGGCAGCAGGGCGGCGAGCGACCAGCCCAGCCGAGGCGTCAGCCCTGCACCAACGTGCGCCACTGCTGCACCCAGCGCTCGCGGTTCGCGTCGACCTCGGCGGCGGGCAGCGTCCGCGCGGTGGTGGGCAGCGGCGCGGCCTTCGTCCACGCCTCGGGCAGCGCGACGCCCTCGCGCGACGGGTAGACGTACATCTGGCCCGGCACGTCGGCCTGCACCTGCTCGCCGAGCAGGAAGTCCACGACCTTCTTCGCGTCCTCGGCGTTCTTGGCGCCGTTCAGCACGCCCGCGTACTCGACCTGCCGGTAGCACGTGTCCAGCAGCGCCTTGGTGCGCGGCGTGCCGTCGTCACCGATCTCCGCCGACGGCGACGACGCGTAGGACACCACGATCGGGCGCGGCCCCTTGCCGCTGGAACCGGAGAAGTCCTGCGTGTAGGCCTCCTCCCAGCCGCTGACGACCTTCACGCCGTTGGCCTTGAGCTGACCCCAGTAGTTCGTCCAGTTCTGCTCGCCGAACTGCGCGATCGTGCCGAGCAGGAACGCCAGGCCCGGTGAGGACGTCGCCGGGTCCTCGACCACCAGCATGTCCTTGTACTTCGGGTCGGCCAGGTCGGCGTACTGCTTCGGCTCGCCGATGTCGGAGAACGCCGCGATGTCGATGTTCAGGCACACGTCGCCGACGTCCACGGCGTGCAGCCGGTTCGGCGGGTCGAGCTGGTAGCGGTGCGCGCCCTTGGTCGCCTCGGGGCTCGCGTACTCGGCGAACACCCCTTCCTTCAGCGCACGGGAGGCGAACGTGGAGTCCACGCCGAACGCGACGTCCCCGATCGGGGCGTCCTTGGTGAGGACCAGCTTGTTCGTCATCTCACCGGCGTCGCCACTGGCCAGCGGCTTGATCGTGATGCCGGTGTCGGCCTTGAACCGCTCCAGCAGCTCCGGCGACAGCGCGAACGAGTCGTGCGTCACCAGCGTGACGACCCGCTCCCCCGCCGGCGGCGCGTCGGACGTGGTCACCGAACAGGCCGTGAGCAGCGCGAACGCGGTCACGGCGGGCAGCACTCGTCGGAACATCATCTCTCCCTACACCGGCATGACCCGGATCAGGTGTGGACGGTCGAAGGCTCGCGCGCCTTCCTCTCAGCCCGGCGCGGCACCGGACTCCCGTGGCGAACGCGCAGCTTACCCCGCGCGGTGGGACGATCGGGGCCATGGCCGAGCTGCTGACCGACGACCAGGTGACCGCCGCGCTGACCTCGCTGCCCTCGTGGAAGGCCCAGGACGCCGCCCTGGTGCGCACGGTGGAGCTGGAGAGCTTCGCCCAGGCGCTGCAGGTGGTGAACCGGGTGGCGGAGATCGCGGAGAACGACAACCACCACCCCGACATCGACATCCGCTGGCGCACGCTCACGTTCCGCTGCAGCACGCACTCCAGCGGCGGGATCACGGCGCTGGACGTGTCACTCGCGGAGGAGATCGACGGGGTGCTCGACGTCTTCGTGGGCCGGTGACGGCTCGCGTGTCCGCTGCCGCAGCACCACGGCGATCGTGACGAGCGTGAGCACGCCCACCGCCGGGTAGACCCAGCCCAGCACCGACTGGTGCCACGGGCGGGGGATGACCCAGATCGACGGCTGCGCCTTGAGCAGGAACGAGATCAGGTAACTGCCGATGGCCACGATCCACGCGGTGGCCGTGATCGTCGCCAACCGGTGCTTCGCCGCGTAGACCAGCCACATCAGCGCGGGCACCGCCCACACCCAGTGGTGGCTCCACGAGATCGGCGAGACGAGCAGGCCGAGGAACTGCACCGACACGATCATCGCCAGCGTGTCGTCGGCCTTCAGCGACGCGTGCAGCGCGAACCCGGCCAGCACGGCGGCCACCACGACGGCGCCGATGAACAGCGGCCCCGTCCCGATGTCGTACCCGACCGTGCGGGACAGCGCGCCGCGCAGCGACTGGTTGATGGCCGAGGCGACCGGGCCGACGCGGGAGGCGTCACCGAGCAGGTGGAACCAGTACTCGTTCGACAGGCGGGGCGACACCGCGTACGCCACCGCGACCGTGCCGAAGAACGCCGCGATCGACCACACCGCCGCCCGGTACCGGCGTTGGAGCAGGAAGTACAGGCCGGAGATGGCGGGCGTGAGCTTCAACCCGGCCGCGATCCCGACGCCCGCGCCCTGCTTCCAACTGCGGGCGCTGACCATCGTGCCGAGCAGCAGCGCCGCCAGCACCAGGTTGATCTGGCCGTAGTTCAGCGTGGTGCGCACCGGCTCGACCCAGACGAACAGGCCGGTCCACAGCATCGCGCGGCGCGGGTCGTTGCTGCCGACGAGCTGGAGGGACTTGCGCGTGACGAACCAGAGGCAGGCCAGGCAGGCCAGCTGCCAGACCCAGCGGGCCACGCCCCACGGGACCCACGACAGCGGCACGAAGACCAGTGCGGAGAACGGCGGGTAGGTGAACGGCAGGGCGAACTGGTCGGAGAACTCCTTGAGCCGCCACTCGTAGAGCTGCCCGGTGAACAGCTCGGGTGAGGCGTTCCGGTAGACCATCAGGTCCACCATGGTCATCTTCGTCTGGAACGCGACCATCGCCAGGTGCCCGAGCAGGGACGCACCCAGGATCCAGGGCGCGATGGCCAGCACCCGACCTTCAAGTGTGCGCAGTCCCACTGCCCTTACCTCCACGATCGTGTGAATTACACGACTGTCGGACCACGAAACCGGGTACCCGGACGTCAAGACGAGTGGGAGATCAACGCAAGGGGAAGCTACGCATGACCACCGACATCGTCGTGTTCACCGTCTCGGCACTGGGCATGTTGGCCACCGCGGGGGGCGTCTTCGCCCTGGCCCGCCACAGCCGCAACCAGGTGCGCTGACGCCTGCAGCACAGTACCTCGGGGCGGCGCGTCCAACGCACCGCCCCGAGTCCTGTTCAGGGACCACCGGTCCACCACCACCCGCCGCCCACGCCATCGTGCGACTACCCGGGTGGTGCTCCCGCCGCTAGCGTTCTTGATCGACACCACGCCAAGGAGTCGATCGCCCATGATTGCTGCTCAAGTCATCGAACCGCATTACGGTGAGGACATGGCCGACTTGCCTGACTGGATGCGCCCACCGCGCGAGGAAGGCTGGTTCGCGGAGGATCTGGACCGACTGCCCGAGGCGCCCCGACACACCGAACTGATCGACGGAGCGCTCGTTTTCATGATGGCCCCACAGCGGCGCTGGCACGGCCGCATCATCTCCAGGCTCACCGCCGCACTCGATTACCAGGCCCCGGACGGCATCGAGATCGAACGCGAGATCACCGTCCGACTCGACGCCCGCAACCGCCTGGAACCCGACATCGTGGCGTCGACCTCACCGTTCGAGGACGATGGGACCTGGTTGGAGCCGGGTGACGTGGTGCTCACGATCGAGGTGGTTTCACCCGAATCCGCGTTCCGCGACCGCACGGTCAAGCTGCGCAAGTATGCGGCGGCAGGCATCCGGCACTACTGGCTGGTGGAGGACGAGGCCACCGGCCCGGTCGTGCACGTCTACGAGCTGGACGAGCCGACCAAGTCCTACGCGCCGACCGGCGTGTTCCGCGACTCGCTGCACGTCACCGTGCCGTTCGAGATCGACATCGACCTCGCCAAGCTCATCCCGCGTCAGTGATCGGACGGGTCCAGCCACCCAGGCGTTCCGCCGCCTCCGCGTAGCCGACCGCTCCGGTGGCCAGCGCGATCACCAAGTCGTACGCGTCGTCCTCGGGCGCGTCCAGGTCGAACCCGTTGATGCCGTAGAAGACGAACGCGGACATCCACCCCAGCTGCTTGTTGCCGTCGATCAACGGGTGGTTGCGCAGGATCGACTCCATCAGCACGGCGGCCTTCTCGTGCAGGCTGCCGTAGGCGTCCTGCCCGATCAACGACGACTGGGGCCGGTGCGCGGCCGAGTCCAGCAGTCCCAGGTCACGCACCTTGGGCACGCCGAGGTCGTCGGCCAGCGCCAGCAGGTCCTCCAGCGTCAAGTACTCCGGGTTCACTGCGCGAGCCGGTCGAGCAACGCCGCGTACCGCTTCCGCCCGTCACGGGAGAGCGCGCGGATCCGGTCTTCCTTGACCCGCCGGGCCGCGACGTCGGTGATCGCACGCACCGCGGCTTCGTGCTTGCTCACCCCGTCGGCCTCCGCGAGCAGTGCGAGCGCGCGCTCCTGCTCCTCGGTCAGCCGCAACGTCATCGCCATACCGACGATGCTACCAAAGTGGTAGCAAGATCAGTCGTAGCAGCGGGACTCCACGACGTTCCGAGCCTTGGCAGATGGCGTGGCCCGGGATGCACCGTTATGTATCACCGCAGGTCAGGAGCAGTTTTCATCATGTTGCAGCAGGATTCGACGTCTTAGGATGCCGGCAGACCTCCCAATCCGGAACACCTGCTGTACGAGTCATCCTTGCCGACGGCTTGTCGCGCTCCGCGCAGGAGCGACGCCGACTGCCCGCCGCATCGACCCGACTCTGATGGGCTTGCGTCGTAGCGACAGTCGGACCTCCGTGCTAACATCGAGGCATCACGATCAGCCCGTTGCCGTAAGGCGCGGGCTGATTTTCTTTTCGCGAGGATCTTCATGGTCGAGTACACCAAGCCCTGGCTCTCCCTGGAGCAGCAGGTCGAGCGGCTCGCGAGCCGGGGAGTCGACATGGGCGACCGCGATCATGCCGCTGCGGTCCTCAGAGCTGTGGGCTACTACCGGCTCACCGGCTACCTCTACCCATTCCGCGAGTCCGAGCAGTACGCCGACAGCGAAGGCCGCGCGCGCACCCGCGTACTGGGTGGATACAGGCCGGGCACGAGGCTCGACCACGCCGAGTCAATCATCAGCTTCGACCGGCGGCTGCGCATGCTCGTCATGGATGGCATCGAACGCATTGAGGTCGCCGTGCGGATGCAACTGGGGTACGTGCTCGGACGCACCTCAGCCTTCGCCCATGAGGAGCCCCCGTGCTTCATAGAGGCATTCACCGAACCGGGTACCGCCCCCGAGAGCGGGGAGCCACTCCCCAGCTCGCACGCGAGGTGGCTGGAGCGCGCCAGCGAGCGGCGGGGCAAGTCCGACGAGCAGTTTGTCGCCCACTTCCGGGAGAAGTACGACGACCGGATGCCGGTCTGGGCGCTCACCGAACTGCTCGAGCTTGGCCAGCTCTCCGTTCTCTACAGGTGGTTGCGCCAGCCGGACGCCGAAGAGATCGCCTTCGCCTTCGGGGCTCCGACGAAGAAAATCATGGTCAGCTGGCTCGCCAGTCTCAACTACGTGCGGAACGTCGCCGCGCACCACGCCCGGCTGTTCAACCGGAAGCTCCAGAATGCACCTGCGCGACCCAAGGCCGGGCAGGTGCCGGTCCTCGACCACCTTCGCGACAAGCAGACCGCCAAGGGCGCCTTCGGCACTTACAACGCGCTGGCCGTGATTGCCTACCTCCTCCCATCGATCGAAGCGGGGACGGACTGGCACCGACGACTGGCCGAGCTCCTGCGGGAGTTCCCAACCTCGCACGCTCTGTCGGTCGCTTCCATCGGCGTCCCCCAGGGTTGGGAATCCCTCGAACTCTGGCAACGATGACACTCGATCTCAGTACGCTGCGGCAGGCATCCGGCACTACTGGCTGGTGGAGAACGAGGCCGTCGAGCCGGTCATCGTTCCGAAGCGGCCGGAGGTGCGCGGTGGCGTCTGGGGTCACGTCACATTTCCGAAGCGCAGGGCTCGTCCGATCAGACGTTGAAGCGGAACTCCACGACGTCGCCGTCGGCCATGACGTAGTCCTTGCCCTCCATGCGGACCTTGCCGGCGGCCTTCGCGGCGGCCATGGAGCCCGCTTCCACCAGGTCGGCGAACGAGACCACCTCGGCCTTGATGAAGCCGCGCTCGAAGTCCGTGTGGATGACGCCGGCCGCCTGCGGTGCGGTGGCGCCCCGGGGGATGGTCCAGGCTCGGGATTCCTTCGGGCCGGCGGTCAGGTAGGTCTGCAGGCCCAGGGTGTGGAAGCCGGCCCTCGCCAGCGCGTGCAGGCCCGGCTCGTGCTGGCCGATCGACTCCAGCAGCTCGCGGGCGGACTCCTCGTCCAGTTCCAGCAGCTCCGCCTCGACCTTGGCGTCGAGGAACACCGCGTCCGCGGGCGCCACCATCTCGCGCAGCTCCTTGAGCTTCGCCTCGTCGGTGAGCACGGCCTCGTCGGCGTTGAACACGTACAGGAACGGCTTCGCCGTGAGCAGGCTCAGCTCGCGCAGCAGCGAACCGTCCACTTCGGACTGCGCGGCGAACAGCGTGCGCCCGCTGTCGAGGATCTCGCGCGCCTTCTGCGCCGCCTCCAGCGCCGGACGGCGGTCCTTCTGCGTGCGGGCTTCCTTCTCCAGCCTCGACACGGCCTTCTCCAACGTCTGGAGGTCGGCGAGGATCAGCTCGGTGTTGATCGTCTCGATGTCGGACGCCGGGTCGACGCGGCCGTCGACGTGCACGACGTCCGAGTCGTCGAACACCCGGATGACCTGGCAGATCGCGTTGGCCTCGCGGATGTTGGCGAGGAACTTGTTCCCCAGCCCGGCGCCTTCGGACGCCCCCTTCACGATGCCCGCGATGTCGACGAACGACACCACCGCCGGCACCTCGCGCTCGGAGCCGAAGATCTCCGCCAGCTTCCCGAGGCGGGCGTCCGGCAGCGGCACCACGCCGACGTTCGGCTCGATGGTCGCGAACGGGTAGTTCGCCGCCAGCACGTCGTTGCGCGTGAGGGCGTTGAACAGGGTGGACTTGCCGACGTTGGGCAGGCCGACGATGCCGAGGGTCAAACTCACGGTGGGTGAGTCTACGCGCCTCCAACGCCGTGTCCGATTCCCGCGAGACCAGACGTGTTCGTGCTGGCAGAGTGGGTGCCATGCTCCTCGACGACGAACGCGCCTACCGGGCCGTCGCCGCCCGCGACGCCCGGTTCGACGGGTGCTTCATCCTCGCGGTGCGCACGACCCGCATCTACTGCCGGCCGTCCTGCCCCGCGGTGACGCCGAAGCGCCGCAACGCCGAGTTCTACCCGACCGCGGCGGCGGCCCAGTCCGCCGGCTACCGGGCGTGCCGGCGCTGCCTGCCCGACGCCGTGCCCGGTTCACCGGAGTGGAACCTCCGCGCCGACCTGGCCGCCCGCGCCATGCGCCTGATCTCCGACGGCGTGGTGGAACGGGAGGGCGTGCCGGGCCTGGCGGCGCGGCTCGGCTACTCGGAACGCCACCTGACCCGCGTGCTGACCGCCGAACTGGGCGCCGGACCGCTGGCGCTCGCCCGTGCCCACCGCGCGCACTCCGCAAGGTTGCTGATCGAAACGACGGACCTGTCGTTCGCCGACATCGCGTTCGCGGCGGGTTTCGCCAGCGTGCGGCAGTTCAACGACACGATCCGGGCGGTGTTCGCGGCCACGCCTTCGGCGATGCGCTCGACCCGTGCCGCGGCCACCACGGCGGGACGCATCACGCTGCGGCTGCCGTACCGGCCGCCGTTCGACGCGGCGGGCCTGCTGGCGTACTTCCGGGCGCACGCGATCCCGGGCGTGGAGCACGTGACGGACCACGGCTACGCCCGGTCGCTGCGGCTGGCGCACGGCCAGGCGACCGTGCTGCTGGAACCGGCGGCGGGGTACGTGTCGTGCTCGCTGCGGCTGACCGACCTGCGTGACCTGGGCAGCGCGGTGAGCCGGGTGCGGCGGCTGCTGGACCTGGACGCCGACCCGGTCGCCGTGGACGACTTCCTGGCCTCCGACCCGACGTTGCGCCCGTCGGTCCTGGCCCGGCCGGGTGTGCGGCTGCCGGGCAGCGTCGACGGCGCGGAAACCCTGCTCAGGGCGCTCGGCCACGACGCGCCGGGTGAGCGGTTGGAGCAGCCGGACGGGCCGGTGACGCACCTGTACCCGGCGCCGTCGGCGATCGACTCGCCGGTGGCGCGGGCCTTGGCCGACGGCACGCTGCGGGTCGACGTGGGCCGTGACGCGGACGAGCTGCACGCCGAGCTGTCGGCGTTCCCGGGCATCGGCCCGCAGGTCGCCTCGTACGTGGTGATGCGCGTGCTCGGCGCCCCGGACATCCCTTTGACCAGCAACAACGTCGCGTGGCGCCCGTGGCGCTCGTACGCCGCGATGCACTTGAGGAGGACCGCGTGAGCACCGGCCACGTGTCGACCATCGACACCCCGATCAGCCCTTTCACCGCCGTCGTCGCCGCCGACGGCGCCGTCCTGGCCAGCGGGTGGACCGCCGACGTGGACGACCTGCTCCCGCAGGTGTCGCCGTCGCTGCGGCCGACGACGCTCGCGCACCGCCGTGACCTGGGCGTCGTGACCAGGGCCGTCCGGGCTTACCACGCCGGTGACGTGCAGGCGATCACCGACATCCCGGTCCGCCAGCGCGGTGGCGAGTTCATGGAGCGGGCGTGGGAGGCGCTGCGCACCGTCCCGGCGGGCGAGCCGGTCAGCTACGCCGACCACGCCGCCCTGGCCGGCCGACCATCCGCCATCCGCGCCGCCGCCACCGCGTGCGCCCGCAACGCGGCGACCTTGTTCGTGCCGTGCCACCGGGTGATCCGCACGGGCGGCGCCCTCGGCAACTTCCGCTGGGGTCCGGACGTGAAGCGGTGGCTGCTGGCCCACGAGTCCTGAGCCGACCACTACCGACCGCACGAGGCTGAGCGTTGTGCGGCGTGGGTCGGGCCGGGTTGCCGCAGGCCTCAAGCCACCTGGGTGGACGCGAGATCAGTCGTCGTCGCGTGGACGGGGGCGGCGTGGGGGGCGGCCGCCTTCGCGAGGTGGGGCGGGACGGCGGGGGCGGTCCGGGGTGCCGGCCGGGGGGCGGGGGCGCTTGGGGCGGTCCTCGTCGGCGGTCGGGCCTGGGCGGCGGCGGTCGGACGGGGGGTCGGAGCGGTCCGAGCGCGGGCGCTTGCGGGGGCGGTCGTCGGCTTGGGGCTTGTCGGCGCGGCGGGGCTGGTCCGGCTTGCGCTTGGCCTCGCGCTTCTCGTCCTTGGTCAGCCGGTTCGGGTCTTTCTGGATCGACACGCGCACGATGCCGATGATCACCGTGCACGCCGTCGTGATCGCCATCGCCGGGAAACCGTCGATCAGCGGCTTGCCCAGCGTGAGACCGATCGAGGCCAGCCCGCCGGTGCTCGGCATGCCCTGCGTCATCACCACCAGGATCGGCACGACGATCGCCAGCACCAGCGGCGGCTGGACGATCGGGCCGAACATCGAGCGCCGCTCGACGAACACCACCGCGCCGACGCAGCCCACGAAGAACGTGATGGCGAACACCCAGCCGACGGTCTTCGCGGCCGAGTTGACGTCGATGAACGTCCCCACGATGGCCACCACGAAGGTGCCCAGCACGGCCGCCCACCAGGGCAGGCCGCGGAAGCTGCCGAACATGGCGCGGTCGTTCCAGCGGACGGCGGAGTACTCGTCGTCCTCCGGCTCGCTGCGCGAGTCGTCACGCGTTGCAGCGGTCACCAGCACTCCTCGTTCGGCTCAGTCTCGGCACACTGTATTACGCCTCGCGGGCGTCCAAGGGTGCACCAAGGCCCGCCTCGTCCGTTCGCCGCACCACCGGCAGGGGTGTGACGTCGGACGACGCGTTGCTCAACGGCTCCACCGCCGCCCGGAATCCCTCCAACGCGTCCAGCTCGCGCCGCCGCGCGGACAGGAACCGCTGCAGGTGCGTGCTCGACAGGTTCACCGCGTCGATGGCCGAGTCCGCGGCCCGGTGCGCGCGTGACGCGGCCGCCCTGACCTGCTCGACGTCGTCGGCCAGCGCACGGTCGGTCACCGCGAACATCGCCGCCGACGCGATCACCGCGAACCCGGTCGGCCCGCACAGGAACACCCGCCGGTCCAGCAGCCACCGCAGCAGCTCGGGGTCGGTGTCCAGGGCCGCGACCACCGCGCCGTCGTTCGGCACGAACATGATCGTCCCGTAGATCGCGTCGGCCCACCGCTGGTAACCCTTGCCGGCCAGCTCCGCGGCACGCGCCCGGATGTTGCGCACGTGCACGCGCAGCGCGTCCACCCGCTCCGCCGCGTTGTCGGTCTCCACCGCCTCGGCCCACGTCGCCATGCTCATCTTCGCGTCCACCGGCACCCGCCGCCCGCCGCCGACGTTGAGCACCAGGTCGGGCCGCACCGACCCGCCGCCGGCGACGTCCACCTGCAGGTCGAAGTGGATCCCCTCGCGCAGGCCGAGCACCCGCGCCGTCTCCACCAGCACCTTCTCGCCGAGCTCGCCACGACCGCTGACCGAGGAGAACGCCACCTCGTAGCGCTGCAACGCCGCCCACTGCGCGTCGCCGCGTTCCCGTTCGGCGGCCACCGCGGCCAGCGCGGCGTCGGTGCGCCGCACGCTGTCCTGGTAGAGCCGCCACAGGAACACCAGCGCGCCCGCGAGCAGGAGCGCCACGACCACCGCCGCCGTGCTGAGGACCGCTGTCATGCCCCGATCATGGCGCACACGTGTCCGACCACACGTTCGAGCGACACGCCGAGTCGCTTGAACGATCAGAGCGCGCGCCGGCCCTAGCGTGGCCGACGTGTTGATCCTGCACACGTCCGACTGGCACGTGGGGCGCACCTTCCACGGCCGTGACCTGCTGCAAGAGCAGGAAGCGGTGCTCGGCGGCCTCGCCGACACCGTGTCGGACGAGCGGGTGGACGTGGTCGTGGTGGCGGGCGACCTGTTCGACCGGGCCGTGCCGAACGCGGAGGCGGTCGCGGTGTGCTCGCGCGTGCTCAAGCGGATCCGCGCGGCGGGCGCGAAGATCGTGATCACGCCGGGCAACCACGACTCGGCGGCCCGGCTGGGCTTCCTGGGCGCGTTCGCCGAGGCGGGTGGCCTGCACCTGCGGACCCGCGTGGCCGAGTTGCACGAGCCGGTGCTGTTGGCCGACGCGCACGGGCCGGTGGCGGTGTACGGGATCCCGTTCCTGGAGCCGGAGACGGCGCGGCACGCGTTGGGCGTGGAGGCCAAGGGGCACGGTGGCGTGCTGACCGAGGCGATGCGGCGGATCAAGGACGACCTGGCCGCGCGGCCGGGCACGCGGTCGGTCGTGATGGCGCACGCGTTCGTGACCGGCGGGGAGCCGTGCGAGTCGGAGCGCACCATCGCGGTGGGCGGTGTCCAGGACGTGTCCGGCGCGGTGTTCGCCGGCGTCGACTACGTGGCGCTGGGCCACCTGCACGGTCAGCAGACGTTGGCGGAGCACCTGCGGTACTCGGGCAGCCCGGTGGCGTACTCGTTCTCCGAGGCGCGGCACCACAAGTCGGTGTGGCTGGTCGAGTTGGGCGCGGACGGGCTGGCCGGGGTGGAACGGCGTGCGCTGCCGGTGCCGCGTGCGCTGTCGACGGTGAGCGGCGCTTTGGAAGACCTGTTGCTCGACCCGGACCACGAGCCGGTCGAGGACCACTTCCTGTCCGTCACGCTGACCGACCGGGTCCGGCCGCTGGACGCGTTGCGCCGCCTGCAGAAGCGGTTCCCGCACGCGGTGCACGTGGAGTGGCGGCCGGAGGGCGGGCGGACCGGTGAGCTGCGGTTCGCCGAACGGGTGCGCGGCCGCGGCGACGAGGAGATCGCCTGCTGCTTCATCGAGGACGTGCGCGGCGACCAGCCGAACCCGCGTGAGCTGGACCTGCTCCGCGAGGCGTTCGCCGCCGCCGCCCGGGAAGGGGAGTCGTGAAGCTGCACCGGTTGGCGGTCAGCGGGTTCGGCCCGTACGCGGGGCGCGAGGAGGTCGACTTCGACCTGCTCGGCGCGGACGGCTTGTTCCTGCTGCACGGCGACACCGGCGCGGGCAAGACGACGTTGCTGGACGCGGTGGCGTTCGCGCTGTTCGGCAAGGTGCCCGGCGCGCGCGGTGACGTGAAGCGGCTGCGGTGCGACTACGCCGACCGCGACACCCCGACGTACGTGGAGCTTGAGCTGACCGTGCGCGGCAGGCGGTTCCGGATCAAGCGCAGCCCCGAGTATGAGCGGCCGAAGAAGCGCGGCGACGGCGCGACCCGGCAGCAGGCGCAGGTGTCGTTGACGTGGGTCAGCGGGTGGACCGGCGAGGGGCACAGCCGCATCGACGACGTGGCCCGCGAGGTCGAGGGCCTGCTCGGGATGACCGCCGAGCAGTTCTTCCAGGTGGTGCTGCTGCCGCAGGGCGAGTTCGCCCGGTTCCTGCGCGCGGAGACCGCCGAGCGGGAGAAGTTGCTGGAGAAGCTGTTCGGCACCGAGCGGTTCCTGGACGTGGAGAAGTGGTTCCGGGACCGCCGCGCGGAACGCAGGCGCGAGGTGGTGCGGCTCGGCGAGGTGCACCGCAACCTGGTGCAGCGGGTCGCCGAGGCCGCGTTGGAGGAGCCGCCGGAGGGCGGTGGCGACCAGGAGTGGCTCAGCTCGCTGCTCAAGCGGCTGGACGAGGCCGAGCGGGAGGCCGACCAGCTCGCGGCCGAGGCGTCCGACCGGCGCGCGGTGGCCGAGCGGGACTGGCAGGAGGCACGGGCGCGGCACGAACGGGTGCGCCGGGTGCGTGAGGCGCGCCGCAACCTCGACCGGTACGCGGAGGTGGAGCCGAGCCTGCGGGCGTGGGTCGCCGAACGTGACGCGGCCAGGCAGGCGGCGGTCGTGGTGCCCGCGCAGGAACGCGCGGTGAAGCTGGCCGGTGAGCTGGACGCCGCCGTCGCCCACGAGCGGGCCGCCGCCGACGCGGTGGTCGTCCTCGGCTACCGGGGCGGCGACCTGCGCGGTGACGGCGAGCGCTTCCGCGAGGAGGCGGGCAGCCTGACCAGCCTGGCCGCCGACGCCGAGCGGCAGCGCGCCGACCAGCGGCGGATCGCGCAGCTGGACCGTGAGGTGGCCGCCACGTCACAGCAGCTGGCCACGCTGGTCACGCAGCTGGACGAGGTGCCGACCAGGCTGGCCGCCGCGAAGGCCGCGGTCGAGGAGTCGGTGGAGGCCGCGGCACGGTTGCCGCAGGTCTCGGGCCTGGCCGCCGCCGCGGTCGAGTTGCCGCGCGTCGAGCGGGCGTTCCGGGAGGCCGACGAGGTGCGCCGGGTCGCGGTGGACGCGCAGCAGAAGGCGCGGGAGACGTTGCTGCGGATCCGCCGGGAACGGCTGGACGGCATGGCGGTCGAGCTGGCCGGGCAGCTGCGCGCGGGCCACGAGTGCCCGGTGTGCGGTTCGGCCGAGCACCCGTCACCCGCGCAGCCGATGCTGAACGCCGTGACGGCGGTGGACGAGGAACGTGCCGCCGAGGAGGACCAGCGGGCGCTCGACCTGCGTCAACGGGCCGAGCAGGAGGCGCACCGGCTGGGCGAGCGGCTGGCGTTGCTGCGCGAGCAGCTGGGCGACCGGCCGCCGGCCGACCTGGACCGCGAGTACCGGTCCGTGGCCGCGCTGGCCGAACGGCTGGAGAGCAGGCAGGCGGAGCTGGCCGAGCTGGAGGCCAAGGTGCAGCGCGCGCTCGACCAGCGCGGCGCGCTGGAACGGGAGCTGGCCGAGGCGGGCGCGCAGCGGGCGCAGTTGGCGGAGGCGGTCGAGGAGCGTGGCGCGCGGCTGGAGGAGGCGCGCGGCGACTTCCCGGACGTGGTGACGCGCCGGGCGCACCTCAGCGACCTGGCCGACGCGGTGACCGAGCTGGCGACGCGCCGCGCGGCCGTGGTCGAGCACGAGGAACGCCTGGCCGACCAGCGGCTGGAGGTGTCGAGGCTGGCGTCGCTGGCCGGGTTCGCCGACGTGGCCGACGCCCTGGCCGCCGCCCGCCCGGCCACCGCCGTCGCCGAGCTGGAGACCCGGATCCGCGAGGTGGAGAAGACCCGGACCGCGGCCGAGAGCACGCTGGCCGAGCTGCCCGACACCGACCCGGACGCCGAGGTCGACGTGGCGGGCGCGGAGGAGCGGTTCCGGGTGGCGAGCGACCGCGCGACCGAGGGCGCGACGGCGTTGACGAACGCCCGCACGCGCGCCGCACGCGCCGCCGACCTGGCCGAGCAGCTGCGGGCCGCGTGGCTGCGGTTGGAGCCGGTGGAGGCCGAGTTCGCCGAGCTGGACGCGTTGACCGACGTGATCAACGGCCAGGGGCAGAACGCCAAGAACATGACCCTGCGCACCTACGTGCTGGCCGCCCGGCTGGAGGAGGTCGCGGTGGCCGCGGGTGCCCGGCTGGAGCGGATGAGCCAGGGCCGCTACCGGTTCGTGCACTCGATCGAGGCCGGGCCGCGCGGCACCAGGGGCGGGCTGGGCCTGGACGTGATGGACGACTACTCGGGGCAGCAGCGGCCGGCGAAGACGCTGTCCGGCGGCGAGTCGTTCCTGGCGTCGCTCGCCCTGGCGCTGGGCCTGGCGGACGTGGTCGCCGCGGGCGCCGTGCTGGACACGCTGTTCATCGACGAGGGCTTCGGCACGCTCGACGCCGAGACCTTGGAGCTGGTGATGACCACGTTGGACGAGCTGCGCGCCGGTGGCCGGGTCGTCGGCCTGGTCTCGCACGTGGAGGAGTTGCGGCAGCGCATCCCCACCCGGCTGCGCGTGCGCAAGGCCCGCGAGGGCTCCTCGCTGGAGCTGACGGCCTGACCCGTGCCCCTGCCACTAACAGGGGTCGCCCAGCAGTATTACCCACCTGAGAATAATTGACTTTCAGTGACCACCCGGCCGGGTGAAGCACAATTTCTGCGGAGACCCCGGGCCGGAGTGGACCAACGCTTTTTCAGCCATTGGGAAAGCCCGGTCCGATGCTAGATTCCCTCTTGTTCGACGTTTAAACATCGGACTTGGAGGGGATCTCCCGATGAATTCCTCATTCAGCAGGTTGTTGATCGCCGTGTTCTTCGCGGTGGTGTCCACGGGCGCCACCGCGGCCGCCGCCGAACCCGTCGCGCCCGCGGCGGAGGCGACGGACAGACAGTGGTCGGGCTGGACCGACATCGGCGGCGTGGCCACCTCCGGACCGGCCGTGTCGTCGTGGTCGGAGAACCGGCTCGACGTGTTCGTCCGCGGCACCGACTCGGCCGTGTGGCACCGGTGGTGGACCAGCGCGGGGTGGTCGGGCTGGGAGAGCCTCGGCGGCAACATCATCGACAACCCGGCCGCCGTCTCGTGGGGCCCGAACCGCATCGACCTGTTCGGCCGCGGCACCAACAACCACCTGTGGCACAAGTGGTGGAACGGCACGTCCTGGTCCGGCTGGGAAGACCTCGGTGGCATCATCACCGCAGGCCCGGCCGTGTCGTCGTGGTCGGCCGGTCGGCTCGACGTGTTCGCCAGGGGCTCCGACGGAGCGTTGTGGCACAAGTGGTGGAACGGCCAGTGGTCGACGTGGGAAAGCCTCGGCGGCGTGTTCATCGACAACCCGGCGGCCGTGTCGTGGGGCCCGAACCGCATCGACGTCTTCGTCGAGGGCCTGAACAACCACCTGTGGCACAAGTGGTGGAACGGCACGTCGTGGTCGGGCTGGGAAGACCTCGGCGGCGTCATCACCGCAGGCCCGGCGGTGTCGTCGTGGTCGGCCGGTCGGCTCGACGTGTTCGCCAAGGGCACCGACAACCGGCTCTGGCACAAGTGGTGGAACGGGTCGTCGTGGTCCGGCTGGGAAAACCTCGGCGGCGTTTTCCTGCACAACCCGGCGGCCGTGTCCTGGGGCCCGAACCGGATCGACGTGTTCGTCGAGGGCACCAACAACCACGTCTACCACAAAGCCTGGTACTGAGCCGGGCTGAATAACGCACGGCACACCTGCCCCCTTTTCCGCGTGCCGGGGAAGGGGGCACGTGCGCGCCCTTTCAGGACGAGCGCCGTGCATTCACCCCTTGGTTCACGCCGGGTGCACGGCGCGTCGCCACCAGCCGGTGCCGGCGGGCGTCGCCGGGCCTGCCCCAGGCCTCGTAGGCGCGGGCGAGACCGTCGTGGGCACGGGCCTCCTCGTGCCGGTCCCCCGTCCGACGGGTCAGCGCCAACGCCTCGTGGTGGTGCTCGACGGCACGCTTCAGGTCGCCGGTGGCGGTCGCCAGCTCGCCCAGGGTGTCGAGCACCTCGCACTCCAGGTCGCGGTTGCCGGTCGCCCGCGCGCCCGCGAGGGCTTCGCCGAGGTGCTTCGCGGCGACCTCCGGCCGGCCGAGCCCGAGGTGGACCAGCCCCAGGTTGGCCTGCAGGTGGTTCACCAGCGCGTGGTCGTTGTCGACGTCCGGCACCGCCGCCATGGCCAGCTCCATGTGCCGCAACGCCTCCGCGTACCGGCCCGACGCCTCGTGCACCAGCGCCAGGCTGCACAGCACGCCGGCTTCGCCGCGCCGGTTCCCGATGGCCCTGGCGATGGACAGCGCCTCCTCGAAGGTCCGCTGCGCGTCGTCGTGCCGGCCGAGGCGGCGCAGGACGACACCCAGGTTCTTCAGTGCCCGGCCGGTGAAGCTGACGTCACCGGTCTCCCGCCCGACCGCGACGGCCTGCTCGTGGTGCCGCAACGCCTCCCCGTAGCGCCCCAACCGCTCGCACGCCACGCCGAAACCGGTGAGCGCGAGCCCTTCCGCGACGCGGTCCGACCTCCTGCGGCCGGCGGCGAGCGCGTGCGTGTGCAGGGCGAGCGACTCGTCGTGGTAGCCGCGGACGTGGAAGTAGCGCCACAGCGTGCCGGACAGCTGCTCGGCGTGCTCGGCGTCGCCGTGGCCGGCCGCGTGCTCGGCGACCGCGAGGAGGTTCGCCCGCTCGGACTCCAGCCATGCCATCGCCTCGTCCCGGGTGGTCAGGCGGGTCGAGGGCGGTGCGGGCCGCCGGTCGGCCCGGTCGACCGGGTCGAACAGCACCATCGCCGCCGCCGCTTCGCGGACGTAGTGCTCCGCGAGGGCGTGCAGCGCCGCGTCCCGGTCGGCGTCCAGCTCGGCGGCGAGGCCGCGGGCGTAGGTGCGCAGCAGGTCGTGCATCTGGAACCGGCCGTCGGCCGTGCGCTCCACCAGGTGCGCCTGGACCAGGGCGTCGACGTGCCGGCGGGCCGTGACGTCGTCGGAGCCGGTCAGGGCGGCGATCGCGGTGATGCCGAGCTCGTGGCACGGGTGCGCACCCGACAGCCGGAACACCCGCGCGACCTCGGGGCCGAGGTGCCGGTAGGACCACGAGAACGCCGACCTCAGCGCCGCGTGGGGGTCGGCGTCGTCGTCCAGCCGGTCCAGGCGGTCCTGTTCGCGGGTCAGCTCGCGGCCGAGGTCCGCCAGCGACGACGAAGGACGGCCGCCGGCGAGTTCGGCGGCGAGCCGCAGGGCGAGCGGCAGCCTGGCGCACAGCTCGGCCAGCGCGTCCACCTCACGGGGTTCCGCCGCCGCCCGGTCGCCGATCAACGCGCACAGCAGGTCGTGCGCCTCGGCGTCGGGCAGGAGGTCCAGCGGCAGGCGGGTCGCGCCGTCCTTCGCGATCAGCCCGCGCAGCGAGTCACGGCTGGTCACCAGCACCAGGCAACCCGGCGACCCGGGCAGCAGCGGCCGGACCTGGGCGGCCGTGCGGGCGTTGTCGAGCACCACGAGCACCTGCCTGCCCGCCAGCAGCGACCGGAAGGTGGCGGACCGCTCGTCCAAGTCCTGCGGGATGTCCCGCGAGTCGACCCCGAGCGCGCGCAGGAAGCCGGATAACGCGTCACCCGGGCTGACCGGCAGGTCCGGGTCGTAGCCGCGCAGGTTCACGTAGAGCTGCCCGTCGGGGAACCGGTCGCGCACGCGGTGCGCCCAGTGGATCACCAGGGCGGTCTTGCCGACGCCCCCGGTGCCCGTGACGACGGCGATCGGCGGCGGCTGCCGGTCGTCGTCGGCGTGTAAGAGGAGGCGGTCGAGCCGTTGCAAGTGCTCGGCCCGTCCGGTGAACCCGACGACGGCGGCGGGCACCTGCGCGGGGCTCACCCACGGCGACGGGCCGGCCGCCGGGTGCACGTCCTGGTTGAGGACGGCGAGGTGCAGCCGGCGCAGCTCCTCGCCCGGCCGCACGCCCAGTTCCCGGTCGAGCAGGACGCGGCCCTCGTCGTAGACGTCCAGCGCCTCGGCCTGGCGGCCCGCCCGGTACAGCGCGGTCATCAGCGCGCCGCGCAAACGTTCGCGGAACGGGTGTTGCGCGACCAGCCCGGTGAGCGCGACCACCGCCTCCTCGTGCGACCCCAGGGCCGACAACGCCGAGGCGTGCCCTTCCAGCGCGGTCAGCCGGCGCTCGACCAGCCCGGCCCGGACGGTGTCGACGTCCGCTCCGGCCAGGTCGCCGAACGGGTCGCCGCGCCACAGCCGCAGCGCCTCGCCGAACGCCGACGCGGCCTGCCGGGGCAGGCCCGCGTCCGCGTGCCGCCGTCCCGCGCGGACCAGCTCCTCGAACCGGTGCGCGTCCAGCTCGCCGTCCGCCACCCGGACGCGGTAGCCGCCACGGCCGCCGTCGATCCGGTCGTCGGCGACCAGCCGGCGCAGCTTCCACACGTAGGTCTTGGTGTTCTGCTCCGCCGACGGCGGCGCGCCCTCCGGCCACAGCGCCTCGACCAGCCGCTCGACGCTCACCCACTCGCCCGCGTGCAGCAGCAGCGTGGCCAGCAGCACCCGCGGCTTCCGGGCGTCGACCGGGACCCGCGCACCGTCGGACCGCACGACGTCGACCGCGCCCAGGACCCGGAACAGCACTCGGCACACTCCCCAGCGCCGCGGCCGTCCCCACGGCCGAGGCGGTCCTGAACCTAGCGCAGTCGCACCGTCACCGGGTGTTGGACCGCCGATGTACCGGCGGTGTACCGGCGTGCCCCAGGCTGATCACGCGGGTCGCCGGCTGTGGCCTTCTTGGGGGTGGGTCACAGCCACGATCCCGCGGGGACCCCACGACCGGGTGCCGGGCGGCAACCTGCTCCCGTCGCCCGGTCGTGGTCTGCGGGCCTAGGACGCGAGCAGCCCGCCCCGGTACGCGGCGGCCTGCAGCTCGAACAGCTCGAAGTAGTGGCCCCGCAACGCCATCAGCTGCTCGTGCGTGCCCTGCTCGATGATCCGGCCCTGGTCGAGAACGACGATCCGGTCGGCGTTGCGGATGTTCGCCAGCCGGTGCGTCACCAGGACCGTGGTGCGCCGCGCGGTCGCCTCGCGCAGGCCTTCGAAGACCCGCGCCTCGGCCTTGGCGTCCAGCGCGGCGGTCGGCTCGTCGGCCACCAGCACCGCCGCGTCCCGGTACATGCCGCGCGCGATGCCCATCCGCTGCCACTGCCCGCCGGACAGGTCCTGCCCGTCGTTGAACTGCCGGGACAGCACGGTGTCCGGCCCTGCGGGCAGCGTGGCCAGCACCTCGTCCGCGCCCGACTTGGCCACCGCCTCCCGCCACGCCTCGTCGTCCTCGCGCTCCAGCCTGCCGACCGTCACGTTGTGCCGCGCGGTCATCGGCCACTGCGCCGGGTCCTGCGCGATCACCGCGATCGACGAGTGCACCGAGTGCGGGTCGGCCTCGGCCAGGTCGACGCCGTCCCACGCGACCGTGCCCGACGACGCCGGGTACAGGCCGGTCAGCACCTTGCCGAGGGTCGTCTTGCCCGACCCGTTCTCCCCCACCAGCGCGATGACCTCGCCCTTGGCCACGGTCAGGTTCACGTCCCGCAGCGCGGGCCTCGGCGCGCCCGGGTAGGTGAACGAGACGTCGGTCAGCGTGATCCGCTCCGGGTCCTCCGGCGCCTTGACCGGTGAGCTGCCCTGCGCCCGTTCCGCGCCCTCGACCAGCAGCTTGCGGTAGAAGTCGATGTAGAACGAGTCCTCGTACAGCGAGTTGACCGCGCGCGTGGTCGACGCGAGCGACGAGAACCCGGTGCGCATGGCCAGCACCGCTGTGCCCGCCAACGCCAACTCCATGCCGCCGGTGTGCAGGAGGAAGCCCAGCACGACGTAGGCGATGGCCGTGCCGACGCCCGCGAGCCCGCGCCCGGTCAGCCGCACCAGGTTCGTGCGGTGGGCCATCCGGATCTCGTCGGCCATCAGGCTGTCCGCGATGCGCCGGTGCTCGGCGAGCAGGCGTTCCTGCAGCGTCAGGGCGTGCCGTTCCAGCGCGAAGTCGCGGTCGGTGGCGACCTCCTCGACCACGCCCTTGCGGGTGTTGCGGGTCACCGAGTCGAGGAAGTGCTCGTAGCGCAGCTTCGAGGCCCGCGCCGACGCCCAGGCGTTCGCGAACGCGGCCAGCAGCAGCGCCGGACCCAGCCACGGGTTGAGCAGCGCGACCGTCACCACCGCCGCGACCAGCGAGATGCCGCCCGACAGCAGCTCCGCCAGGTACCGGAGGCTGCTCTCCAGCGAACGGACACCGCGCCGACCGCCCTGACGGGCCAGCTCGCGGAAGTCGGCGTCCTCGAACGCGAGCAGCTGTGCCCGCACGAGCACCGCCGTCACCTCGTCGTTCGCCTCACGCGTGACCCTCGGCCGCAACGAACTCTCCACCGCCGCGACCGCCGTGTCGAGCAGTGCCCGGACCACGAACGACCCCACCACCACCGCCAGGGCGGGCAACGCCTCCACCACCCGCTGTGGTGTGGGACCGTCACGCAGCAGCGCGGAGAACACGTCGGCCGTCGCCAACAACCCGAACGCCGTGACCGCGCCGGACAACACGTGCACCACGCCCGCCATCAGCGTGAGGCGGGGCGACGTGCGCCAGGCGAGCCGAACCACCATCCCCACCGCCGACGGCAGGCTCTTGAGGGCCTTGCCCAAGCTCACCGACGTCTCACCACGACGACGGGCCCACTTGGGGGTGGCGACGTTCTCCACCCCGATCAGCACGGTGCTCATCGTTCCAGCAAACGCGAACTTCCCCGTCCCGCCAACCACTTACGCCGTCAGCGCAGCCCAACCCAGCGACCGGTCGTCAGGTCAACGCGGGCTCCTCGCTCCTCTCCGCGCTCGCTCCGGCGACCCTGGCCGCGTCGGCTGCCCGCGTGGCCTCCTCGGCGGCTTCCTCGGCGGAGTCCATCGCCACGCCCGCGGCTCGTGCGGCTTGCCTGGCCTGGTCGGCGGCCTCGATCGCGGTACGGGCTGCGCGGCGGGCCCGCTCGGCCTGCTCGGTGGCTCCGGCACGCTCGGCCGCCTCGACCTGTGCCAACGCCCGTTCGCCCGCCGTCCGCGCCTGCACTCCCGCGTCGAACGTGTCGTAGACGAGCGTTTCCGCCGCCTCGACCTGCGCCATGTCACCCAACGCGGTCGTGGTCTGCTCGCGCAACGCCTCCACGTGTTCCCGCGTGAGGACGATCTCGATCGCGTCACCCACCGTGAGGAACGCCGTCTTGTCCAGACTCCCGCGCAAGTGCACCGGAACCCCGGTCTCCAGCTTCAGCCCGAGGCTCGTCACGACACCTTCCGACACCCAGCTCACCTGATCAACTCCTCATGTGGGAATCTTGCCCAGCGCGGTTACTTCGTCACTCACCGCTATGGATCAGGTTACTCTGTAACCAACTACTGTCTAGCCCTACGATCGGGTGAAGGAATTCCTCTTGGCCCTCTCGACCACACCCACGGTGCTCCGCCGCTACATCGCGTTCGAGCTGCGACGCCTGCGCGAGAACGCGGGCAAGAGCCAGCTCGACGCCGGGAAGCGGCTGGACACGTCGAAGTCCCGCATCACGCACTTCGAATCGGGCCGGAACCTGCCGAAGCTGACCGACGTCGAGCTGCTGTTGCCGTTCTACGGCGCGGAGGACTTGGTCTCCGGCTTCCGCGAGCTGATCGTGCAGGCCCGCACCGCCGCTCCCGTCTTCGAGTGGGACGAGTCGATGACCCTGCCGCCAGGCTTCGACCTCTACCTCGGCCTGGAGCAAGGCGCGAGCCGGATCGTGTCCTACGACGCCATGATCGTCATGGGCATCCTCCAGTGTGAGCCGTATGCCGAGGCACTATTCCGGGGCCACGATCCCGGTCTGCCTGAAGCCGAAATCCAGCGCCAGCTCGGCCTTCGCCTGCGACGTCAGGACGCCCTCGACCGGGAGGAGTCGCCACTGGAGCTGGTTGCCGTGATCGACGAGGCCGTCCTGCACAGGCGGATCGGCGGGGCGCAAGTGCTCGGCCAACAGCTGGACCACCTGCTGAAAGCGGCCGAGCGGCCGAACATCACGATCAGGGTGCTGCCCTACAGCGTGGGCGTGCATCCGGCTCTGCACGGACCGTTCATCGTCCTCGAGTTCCCGATCGAACGTGATCCGGGCGTCGTCTACGTGGAAGATCGGATCGGCGGTCGCTACAGGGACGATACTGAGGAGATCGACGAGTACGCCGCTGTCGTGGGCAGGCTGCTGGAGCTGGCGCTCCCCGAATCGGAGTCGGCGTCGATGATCCACGAGGTTCGAGGGGAGTTGAGTTGACCACCAACTGGTCATGGCGGAAGTCGTCCCGATCGGCAACGAGCGGCGCGTGCGTCGAGATCGGCTGGTCGTGGCGGAAGTCATCACGATCAGCGACGAGCGGAGATTGCGTCGAGATCGGCACCAGCGTCCAGACGGCGTCGGTCGGTGTGCGGGACAGCAAGTTGGGTGAGGGCAGCCCGATCCTGACGTTCGCGCCCGGCACGATGGCCGCGTTCGTCACCGCCGCCAAGAACGGCGGGTTCGACGGCTCGGCGTGACAAGCGCACCAACCACGAAGCGCCCCCGCCGACCGGCGTGGGGCGCTTCGCATCGAAGTAGGCGATACCTAGCGGACCATGTCCTTGCGCAGTTCGCGGGGCAGGGCGAAGGCGATCTTCTCGTTCGCCGTGGTGATCTCCTCGACGTCGCCGTAGCCCTGCGTCGCCAGGAACTCCAGCAGCTCCATCACCAGGATGTCCGGCACGGACGCGCCCGAGGTCACGCCGACCGTCGTCACGCCCTCCAGCCACGCCGGGTCGACCTCACGGGCGTAGTCGATCAGGTACGACGCCTTCGCGCCCGCCTGCAACGCCACCTCGACCAGCCGCACCGAGTTGGACGAGTTCTTCGACCCGACCACCAGCACCAGGTCGCACTCCGGCGCCATCGTCTTCACCGCGGTCTGCCGGTTGGACGTGGCGTAGCAGATGTCGTCCGACGGGGGTTCCTGGAGATCCGGGAACCGCTCCTGCAGCTGCCGCACCCGCACCATCGTCTCGTCCACGGAGAGCGTGGTCTGGGAGAGCCACACCACCTTGGACGGATCGCGGACCACGACCTTGTCGACGTCCTCGGCGGTGTCCACGAGCTGGATGTGCGAGGGCGCCTCGCCGTACGTGCCCTCGACCTCCTCGTGTCCTTCGTGGCCGATGAGCAGGATGTCGTAGTCCTCGCGGGCGAACCGCTTGGCCTCGTTGTGGACCTTCGTCACCAGCGGGCAGGTGGCGTCGATCGTCCTCAGCCCGCGATCGGCCGCCTCCTGGTGCACGGCCGGCGACACGCCGTGCGCCGAGAACACCACGAGCGCGCCCTCGGGCACCTCGTCGGTCTCGTCCACGAAGATCGCGCCGCGCCGGGACAGCGTCTCCACGACGTGCTTGTTGTGGACGATCTCCTTGCGCACGTAGACCGGGGCGCCGTACTGCTCCAGCGCCTTCTCCACGGTCACGACGGCACGGTCCACGCCGGCGCAGTAGCCACGCGGCTTGGCCAGGAGCACTCGCTTGTCCATGACCACCAGGGTACGGCGTGCCGGATGTAGGCATCCGACGGCCGACTGCGGCAGGCTGTAGGGCATGAAGCCACTGCCCCTGACCGTCCGCCTCGCCGCGGGACTGGCGGTCACCGCCGTCGAGCAGGCCCGGAAGCTCCCGGGTCAACTCGCGGGCCTGCCGGTCACCGTGGTCAGTGAGGCCCTGCAGCTGTCCATGCGCGTGCAGCAGCGGGTGACGGAACTCGCAATCAAGGGTGACGACGTGCTGTCCGTGCTGCGGCCGGTGGAGCAGGAACCCGAGTGGGCGACGTTCGACGAGGACGAGCCGGAGCCCGAGGTCCACGCCGAGGACCCGTGGGCGGAGGAGGAGCAGGCGCTGGCCGCCGAGCCGCCCGCCGTGCTGCCGAACTACGACGAGCTGTCGTTGGCGCAGCTCAGGGCACGTCTGCGCACCCTGACCGCGGAAGACCTCGAAGAGCTGCTGGCGCACGAGCGCACGCACGCGGCCCGGCCCGAGTTCACCGGCATGCTCACCCGCCGCATCGCGAACCTCAAGCAGCAGTGAGTGAGGAGAAGTCCAGCCCGGAGAACCCGTGGCCGGTGCGGACGGTCGCGCGCAAGATCTTCGACTGGATCAACCGGCTCGGCGACGTGTGGGTCGAGGGCCAGGTCACGCAGCTGAGCGCGCGTCCGGGCACGGCGACGGCGTTCCTCACCCTGCGTGACCCGTCGGTGGACATGTCGATGCAGCTGACCGCGCCGGTGGGCATGGTGCGCGAGTTGCAGCTCACCGAGGGCAGCCGGGTGGTGGTGCACGGCAAGCCGAACTTCTTCCCCAACCGCGGCACGCTGAGCCTGCGCGTGGACGAGATCCGGCAGGTCGGCATCGGCGAGCTGCTGGCCCGCATCGAACGGCTGCGCAAGCTGCTCAACGCGGAGGGCCTGTTCGACCCGCGTCGCAAGCGCAAGCCACCGTTCCTGCCGAACAAGATCGGCCTCATCACGGGCCGCGCGTCCGCCGCCGAACGGGACGTGCTGACCAACGCGCACGCCCGCTGGCCGGGTGCCCGGTTCCGGGTGGTCAACGTCGCGGTGCAGGGTGCACTGGCCGTGCCGCAGATCCTCACCGCACTGTCGACTCTGGACCGTGACGCCGAAGTGGACGTCATCGTGCTGGCCCGCGGCGGCGGCAGCGTGGAGGACCTGCTGCCGTTCTCCGACGAGGCGCTGTGCCGGGCGGTGGCGCAGTGCCGCACGCCGGTGCTGTCCGCGATCGGGCACGAGCCGGACACCCCGCTGGTCGACCACGTGGCGGACGTGCGCTGTTCGACGCCGACCGACGCCGGCAAACGGGTGGTTCCGGACGTGGCGGAGGAAGGCGAGCGGATCCGCCAACTGCGCGACCGCAGCAGGCGCGCCCTGCACGGCTGGGTGGACCGCGAGCGCAAGCTGCTCGCCGCGCTGCGCACGCGACCAGCGCTTTCCGACCCGTACGGCCCGCTGGACCGGCGTGCGGAGGACGTGGACCGCTTGCGGGAACGGGCTCGGCGCGCGGTGCGGAACCGTCTCGATTCAGAGACCGCGGGCCTGACCGCGACCACGGCGCGCTTGACGACCCTCGGGCCTGCCGCCACGCTGGCGCGGGGGTATGCGGTGGTCCAGCTCGTCACCCCCGACGGGGTCGACGGAGTACTCCGGTCGACCTCCCAAGCTCCCGCGGGCACCCAGCTGAGGGTGCGCGTGGCCGACGGCGCCGTGCACGCGATCGTCACCGCCGGCGGGGACGGCGATCGGACAACCGCCGACGGAGCCGGCGACGAGGCCCAAGAAGGAGGCCGTGGTGCCGAACCCGGCACGTGAGCCCACGTTCCTGCCGTTGACGATGGCCGCCGCGGGCGCGGCCGACGACGAGGGTGCCGTCACCGTGCGCGACCGGGCCGAGTCCGCGGACCGGGCCGCCGCCGACTGCTGGCTGTCGCTGGTGGCCGGCTGCACGTCCGGCAGGCAGACGTTGATCAACCGGCTGCACGACCTGTCCGAGGCGACCTCCGGCTACGCCGGGATGCGCTGGTGGCTGGGCCACGGCTCGGTCCACCGGCGGCGCGTCGCGGACGCCGAGCACCGCATCGACGACGCGGTGCGGGAGGGTGACGGCGCGGAGTTCGCCGAGGCGTTCATCGGCTACGACCAGGCGGTCGCGACCGTCGTGGTGCACGTCCAGAACCGATTGGGGAAGTTGTCCACGTGAGCGAGCCGGGCTACGAGCAGGCCAGGGACGAGCTGGTGGAGGTGGTCCGCAGGCTGGAGGCGGGCGGCCTGTCGCTGGAGGAGTCGCTGGCGCTGTGGGAACGCGGCGAGGCCCTGGCGAAGACCTGTGAGCGGCAGCTCGCGGGCGCCCGGGAACGGATCGATCAAGCACTCAGTGTGACCGAGGAGGACGTGGCCGAGGCCTGACGACGTGCGAGGATTGCTTACCGCCCGGTAATCGCAGTCCCTGGAGGAGCACTCATGGTCACAGGCAGCAGCCAGTCCGAGCGCCGTCGCGAGGCACCTGACCGGAACCTCGCGCTGGAGCTCGTCCGGGTGACCGAGGCGGCGGCGATGGCTGCCGGGCGCTGGGTCGGCCGCGGCGACAAGAACGGCGGCGACGGCGCGGCGGTGGACGCCATGCGCAAGCTGATCGGCACCGTGTCCATGCGGGGCGTCGTGGTGATCGGCGAGGGCGAGAAGGACGAGGCGCCCATGCTCTACAACGGCGAGCAGGTCGGCGACGGCAACGGCCCCGAGTGCGACGTGGCGGTCGACCCGATCGACGGCACCACGTTGATGGCCAAGGGCATGCCGAACGCGCTGGCGGTGCTCGCGGTGGCCGAGCGGGGCGCGATGTTCGACCCGTCGGCCGTGTTCTACATGGAGAAGCTCGCCACCGGGCCGGAGGCGGCGGACGTCATCGACATCACCGCTCCCATCGCGGAGAACATCCGCCGGGTCGCGAAGGCCAAGCACAGCGACGTCTCCGACGTGACGGTGTGCATCCTGGACCGGCCCCGGCACGAGTCGCTGGTGGGCGAGGTGCGCGCGGCAGGAGCCCGGATCCACTTCATCTCCGACGGTGACGTGGCGGGCGCGATCTCGGCGGCCCGGCCGAACACCGGCATCGACCTGCTGGTCGGCATCGGCGGCACGCCCGAGGGGATCATCGCGGCGGCGGCGCTGAAGTGCATGGGCGGCACGATCCAGGCCAAGCTGTGGCCGAAGGACGACGAGGAGCGGCAGAAGGCGCTGGACGCGGGCCACGACCTGGACCGCGTGCTGCTGACCGACGACCTGGTGCGCGGCGACAACGTGTTCTTCTGCGCGACCGGCGTCACGGACGGCGACCTGGTGCGCGGCGTGCACTACCGGGCGGGCGGCTGCACGACGCAGTCGATCGTGATGCGGTCGAAGTCCGGCACGGTGCGGATGATCGACGGCTTCCACCGGCTGACCAAGCTGCGCGAGTACTCGTCGGTCGACTTCGACATCCCGCCCACGGGCGAGGACGCGCTGCCGCCGCTGCCGTAGGTCCTACCCTGCGCTGTCAACTGTGAACCGTGCGTTACCGGCCGATCGGCTGTGGTGATCACGCCGCGTTCATCCCTAGTTTCCGATCCGTCCCCGTGCACCCTGCGCCGGGGACGGAGAGGAAGCGATGAAGGTTCGTACCCTGTTCACCGCCTTCGCGGTGGCGGTCGGCGCGGCACTCGCCTCGGCGGCCGGGGCGGCGGCGGCCCCGGCGACCGACGGCGGCGTCACCCCGTTCATCGTGGGCGGCGGCAACGCCACGCAGACGTACTCGTGGATGGTCTCCCTGCAGAGCACCACGGGTAGCCACTTCTGCGGCGGCTCGCTGATCAAGGCCAACTGGGTCGTCACGGCCAAGCACTGCGTGCAAGGCCGGTCGGCGTCCTCGATCCGGGCGCGCATCGGCACGACCAACCGCACCAGCGGCGGCACGGTCGCGTCCGGCGCCCAGGTGATCACCCACCGGTCGTACGACATCGCGCTGGTGCGCCTGGCCACCTCGGTGAGCCAGACGCCGATCGCGGTGGCGTCCACGTCAGGTCCGGTCGGCACGGCCACCCGCATCATCGGCTGGGGCCAGACCTGCGCCCCGCGCGGTGCCTGCGGCGCCCCGATCACGCTCCAGGAGCTGAACACGTCGATCGTGTCGGACAGCCGCTGCCTGGGCATCTACGGCTCGGTGGAGATCTGCACGAACAACCCGAACGGCAACTCGGGCGCCTGCTACGGCGACTCGGGCGGCCCGCAGGTCAAGTCCGTGAACGGCGGGTGGCAGCTGATCGGCGCCACCAGCCGCGCGGGCAACAACAGCTCCACCTGCGCCACCGGTCCGTCGATCTACATGGACGTGCCGGCGTTCCGCTCGTGGATCAGCCAGTACGCGGGCGCGGTCTAAAGACCCCGTTCTCGTGTTCGAAGGGCCGTCCCTCCTCCGGGTGGGGCGGCCCTTCCCGATTCGTTATCGAAGGGCCTGCAACCAGGGGCTACCAGGTGGCGTCTCCAGGATCAGTACACAGCACGATCTCTGGGGGGATGCGCGATGCGCAGAGCAGCACTGGTGGCAATCGCTTTGCTGGCAACGGCTTGCGGGACGTCCGAGGCTTCCGGCCCGGCCGCGTCCACACCTTCTCCGGCCTCTTCGACCTCTACTCCGTCCTCCGCCGCACCGACGTCGGAGCCGTCCGTCCCCGCGCCCACTCCCGCGCCCACTCCCGAGCCCGCGCCGCCGACCGAGACCACGAAGACGCCGGACCCGCAGCCCGCGCCGCCGCCTCCGCCGGTCACCGTGCCCGGCACTCCGTGCGACATCACCTCGGGCGCGTGCGTGCGGCTGTCGACCAACGAGTCGTGGCTGATCAGCGGCGGCCGGATCAGCTACGGGCCGGTGCCGACGACGTCCGGGATGCCCGGCTACGAGACGCCCGTCGGCTACTTCTCGGTGCTGTGGAAGGTGCGGGACGACTGGAGCATCCCCTACAACGGGCCGATGCCGTTCTCCACGTACTTCGTCGGCAACGGCATCGCGTTCCACGAGGGCAGCCTCACGGAGAAGTCCCACGGCTGCATCCACCTGTCACGCGAAGCGGCGGCGAAGTACTTCGAAACCCTCCAGGTGGGTGACCAGGTTCAGGTCGCACCCTGACAGTGAGTGTTCGATCGACTCGGACGGGGTAACCGGGGGTCGAGGAGTGATAGCGATGAGGAAGACGCTCGGCACGACGGCGTTAGCCGCGGCGGCCTTGACCTTCGGCCTCACGGCTCCCGCTTCCGCTTCGACCGGCACGCCGTGCTCCGTGCAGAACGGCGCGTGCGTGCAGTTGTCCACCAACCAGGCGTGGCTGATCTACCAGGGCAACGCCAGCTACGGCCCCGTCCGGGTGTCCCACGGGATGCCCGGCTACGAGACCCCGGTCGGCACGTACCCCGTGCTGCGCAAGGTGAAGGACGACTGGAGCGTGCCCTACAACGGGCCGATGCCCAACGCGGTGTACTTCACCGCGAACGGCATCGCGTTCCACCAGGGTGACACGAACACCCAGTCGCACGGCTGCGTCCGCCTGGGACCACAGGAGTCGTTGGTGTTCTACGACAACCTGTTCCCGGGCGAACAAGTCCAGGTAGTGCCTTAAGTCGCGTTGCTGGAGTGCCCCGGGAACAGGTGGGCCTCGGGGTTGAGCAGCACGGCGACGTTGTTGACCGCGGTGGCGGCCTCGCCGAACCCGGTGGCGATCAGCTTGACCTTGCCGGGGTAGTGGGCGACGTCGCCCGCCGCGTAGACGCGATCCCGGGCGGTGCGCATGGTGGTGTCCACCAGCACCGCCCGGTGGTCCAGCTCCAGGCCCCACGACTCGATCGGGCCCAGGTCGGCGGTGAAGCCCAGCGCCGCGACCACGGTCTGCGCGGGCAGCACCTTGCGGTCGCCGCCCTTGATGCCCAGCTCCACCTCGGCCAGGTCCGGGTCGCCGCGCAGTTCGAGCACCTCGGCGTCTGTGATGATCTCCACGCCCAGCTCGCGGACCTGCCGCACGGTCGGCGGGTGCGCCCGGAACGTCGAACGCCGGTGCACCAGCGTGACGCTGGCCGCGATCGGGTGCAGCGCGAGCGCCCAGTCGAACGCCGAGTCGCCGCCGCCGACCACCACCACGTCCTGGCCGGTGTGCACGTTGAGCTTGGGCACGAAGTGCACCATGCCCCGGTCCAGCCAGCCGTCGCCCGCGGGCAGCGGCCGCGGCCGGAACTCGCCGATGCCCGCCGTGATCAGCACCGCGCCCGCCCGCACCACGCCGCCGTCGGCCAGCCCGACCTCCAGCCGACCGTCCACATCGGACAACGTGCGGGCCTGCCTGCCGAGCAGGTACGTCGGATTCCACTGGTCCGCCTGCTGCACGAGCGCGCTCACCAGCTCGCGCCCGCGCACCGCCGGGAACCCCGCCACGTCGAAGATCATCTTCTCCGGGTACATCGCGGTGATCTGGCCGCCCGCCTCCGGCAGCGCGTCGACCAGCGCGACGGACAGGTCCCGGAACCCCGCGTAGTACGCCGCGAACAGCCCCGTGGGGCCCGCACCGACGATCAGCAGATCGACCTCAAGCTCCATCCTTCGACCATAGGTGTTCCAGCCCACTGTGCCCAGTAAGGCCAGCCAGTCCAAACTCGGTGGTATGGCTGAACAGGAGTACCGCGTCGAGCACGACACCATGGGCGAGGTCAGGGTGCCGGCGGACGCGCTGTGGCGTGCGCAGACGCAGCGCGCGGTGGAGAACTTCCCGATCTCCGGGCGTGGCCTGGAGCGCGCCCAGATCCGCGCGCTGGGCCTGCTCAAGGCCGCCGCGGCGCGGGTGAACGAGCGGCTGGGGGTACTGGAACCCGAAGTCGCCGCGGCCATCGCCTCGGCCGCAGACGCCGTCGCGGCGGGCGAGCACGACGCGCACTTCCCGGTGGACGTGTTCCAGACCGGGTCCGGCACGTCGTCGAACATGAACGCCAACGAGGTCATCGCCACCCTCGCCACCCGCGCGCTGGGCCGCGAGGTGCACCCGAACGACCACGTCAACGCCTCGCAGTCGTCCAACGACACGTTCCCGACCACGCTGCGCGTCGCCGCCACCGAGGCCGTGGCGCGCGAGGTCATCCCGGCGCTGGAGCACCTCGCCGACGTGCTGGACGCCCGTGCCGCCGACTGGACATCACTGGTGAAGTCCGGTCGCACGCACCTGATGGACGCCGTGCCGATCACGCTGGGCCAGGAGGCGGGCGCGTGGGCGACGCAGGTCCGCTACGGCGTCGAGCGCCTGACGTCGTCACTCCCCCGGCTGGCGGAGCTGCCGATCGGCGGCACGGCCGTGGGCAGCGGCCTGAACGCCCCGGCGGGATTCGGGGCGGCGGTGTCGGCCGAACTGGCGTCCGTCACGGGCCTGCCGCTGACCGAGGCGCGCGACCACTTCGAGGCGCAGGCCACGCAGGACGGCGTGGTCGAGGTCTCCGGCCAGCTCCGCGCCACCGCCGTGGGCCTCTACAAGATCGCGAACGACCTGCGGTGGCTGGGCTCCGGCCCGCGCACCGGCCTCGGCGAGCTGGCGCTGCCGGACCTGCAGCCGGGCTCGTCGATCATGCCGGGCAAGGTGAACCCGGTGATCTCCGAGGCCACGATGATGGTGGTGGCGCAGGTCATCGGCAACGACGCGGCGGTGGCGTTCGCCGGGTCGCAGGGCAACTTCCAGCTGAACGTGATGCTGCCGGTGATCGCCCGCAACGTGCTGGAGTCCGCGCGCCTGCTCGCCGCCGTCGCCCGCCTGCTCGCCGACAAGGTCCTGACCGGCGCAGAGCCGCAGGTCGAGCGGATGCGCGAGTACGCCGAGTCCTCGCCCTCCATCGTGACCCCCCTCAACCGCTACCTGGGTTACGAGGAAGCGGCCTCGATCGCCAAGCAGTCCCTCCGCGAGCGCAAGACCATCCGCGAGGTCGTCCTGGAACGCGGCCACGTCCCCTCGAAACTCTCCGAAGCCGACCTCGACCACGCCCTCGACGTCCTCCGCATGGCCAACCCCCACTGACCACGAGAGTCGTACGTTCGGAACGCGTGTGTCCTACGTTCGCGTCGCGCGTGTCCTACGTTCAGGACCCCTGAATTCAACGCTCAGAACGCGCGACCTGGACGTTCGGCTCGACCAGGGGTGGGCGGTCGACCTCGGCCGCCCGCCCCCGCAGCCCGATCACGCACCCCACCGCCACGGCGACCGCACCCGCCAACCCCACCACCGTCAACGCCTGCGCCCCCAACGCAACCGACGCCACCAACCCGGCCACCGGCATCAGCCCGATCAGCACCCCGGCCCGGTCCGCACCCAACCGCGCCACCGCGAAGTACCAGAGCCCGAACGCCACCGCCGTCAGCACGATCCCCAGCACCACCAGCGCCACCCCCTCGCGCACCGTCGGCACCTGCCACCCGCCGACCACCGTCCCCAGCACCCCACCGACCACCGCCGCGATCAGGCAGCACCACGTCGCCACCGCCAACCCGCCCAACCGCCGCACCACACCCACCGCGAACAGCGTGAACGACGCCTCACCGGCCATCGTCAACAACGCCAGCAGCAGCCCCGGCCCGTGCCACGACCCACCGCCGGACAGCACCACCACCCCACCGACCACGGCCACCGCGCCCACCACCGCCGCACCGGACGGCTTGCGCCCCGCCAGCAACGGCGCCACCAGCGCCAGCACCAGCGGGCTCGCACCCAGCACGGCCGCCACGAACCCCGGCTCGGCGTACCGCTGCGCGTAGAGCACGCACGCGTTGAACCCGAGCATCCCCGTCGCCACCAGCCCGACCAGCGGGAACCAGTCCCGCCGACCCGGCACCGGCAGCCGCCCACCGCGCGCGTAGATCCACCCGAGCAGCGCCACCGCGCCCAGCGCGTACCGCATCGCCTGCCCCGTGAGCAGCGGATACCCCTGGAGCATGCCGGTCACCGGCACGGACGCGCCCACGATCACCGACGACATCGCGCCCGCGGCGATCGCGGTTCTGCCGTTTCTCATGCCCAGCACTCTCCGCGACCAGTGGTCCAGGTTTAAGCTCCACTTCGATGCCTGCCAACTGGACCACTTACCGTGAGCTCCTCCTCCCCGCCCCGAACGGACGGCGCGCGGTGGAGTCCGAGCTGCGTCGCGCGGTGCGGGACGGGCGGCTCGCGCCGGGCACCCGCCTGCCGTCCAGCCGCGACCTGGCCGCCCAGCTCGGCGTCGCCCGCGGCACGGTCACGTCCGCGTACGCGCAGCTCATCGGCGAGGGCTACCTGACCGCACGACGCGGCTCGGGCACCACCGTGACGGCCGCCTGCACGTGGCCCTGCCCGGCCGCCGCACCCGAACCCGCCCCGAGGTTCCGGTACGACCTGAAGCCCGGCGTGCCCGCGTTGAGCGCGTTCCCGCGCGACGAGTGGATGCAGGCGCAGAAGTCGGCGCTGGCGGACCTGTCCACCGACGACCTCGGCTACCCCGACCCGGCCGGTTTCGGCCCGTTGCGGCGCGAGCTGGCGGACTACCTGGGTCGGGTGCGCGCGGTGGCGGCACGACCGTCCGAAGTGGTCGTGACGAACGGCGCGGCGGAGGGGATCTCGTTGCTCGGCCGGGTCCTGCACGCGGCCGGGCACCGGAGCGTGGCGGTGGAGGAGCCGAGCCACTTCGGTGCCGCGGAGATGCTGGCGTCGCACGGGCTGGCCATCCGGCCGATCCCGGTCGACTCGGACGGGCTCCGCGTGGACGTTC
Source organism: Saccharothrix sp. CB00851 (assembly GCF_001905065.1). NCBI lineage: Bacteria > Bacillati > Actinomycetota > Actinomycetes > Pseudonocardiales > Pseudonocardiaceae > Saccharothrix > Saccharothrix sp. CB00851. The sequence continues at coordinate 221,369 of NZ_LWLC01000034.1, read as the reverse complement.
TGTCCACATCGGACTGCCGTGCGGTGGTCGTCACGGCGGCGCACCAGTTCCCGTTGGGGGTCGTGCTGCATCCGTCGCGTCGGCGCGCGCTGCTGGAGTGGGCGCGCGCGTGCGACGGGGTGGTGGTGGAGGACGACTACGACGCCGAACACCGCTACGACCGGCCGGCGTTGGGCGCGATGCAGGCGCTCGACCCGACGCGGGTGGTGTACCAGGGCAGTGCGAGCAAGGTGCTCGCACCCGCGTTGCGGCTGGGGTGGCTGGTGCTGCCGCCGTCGATGCGCGACGTCGTGGTGGACCGCAAGCGGTTGGACGACCTCGGCACGGGCACGCTGCACCAGGCCGCGTTCGCCCGGCTGCTCGGCACCGGCGGGTACGACCGGCACCTGCGCCGAACCCGTCAGCTGTACCGGGCGCGGCGGGACGCGTTGCTGGCCGAGCTGCGGGTCGTGCTGCCGGAGTGGGAGCCGATCGGGGTGGCGGCCGGGTTGCACGTGGTCGTGCGGCTGCCGGCGGGGACGGACGACGTGGCGTTGCAGGAGCGGCTGGCGCGGCGCGGGGTGAACGCGCCGGCGTTGGCCCGGTACGCGCGCACGCCGACGTTCCCCGGGCTGGTGCTCGGGTACGCGGCGCTGACCCCGGACCGGCTGCGGGAGGCCGTGCGGGAACTGCGCGCGGCCGCCTGACCGGTTTTCGGCTGAGCCGGTTTTTGTCGGTGGTCGGGTGCACCATGGTCGACGTGTTGTTCACCGAAGTCGTCGAAACGTCCGCCGCGGTGGCGGCGACGCGTTCCCGCTTGGCCAAGGTCGCCGCCCTGGCCGAGCTGGTGCGCCGGATGAGCACGCCCGCGGTGGTGTCGTTCCTGGTGGGCGTGCCCAGTCAGGGTCGGATCGGCGCGGGGTGGCGCACCGTGTTCGACCTGGACGTCCCGCCCGCTCCGACGCCTTCGCTGACGGTGTCCGATGTGGACTCGGCGCTGGGTTCGTTCGCGTCGATCAGCGGCAAGGGGTCGTCGGCTCGGCGGGTCGAGGTGCTGACCTTGCTGTTCGGTCGTGCCACTGCGGCCGAGCAGGACTTCCTGCGTCGGCTGCTGACCGGTGAACTGCGTCAAGGTGCACTCGAAGGGGTGATGTTGGACGCGATCGCGCGGGCCGCCGACGTGCCCGGCGAGGTGGTGCGGCGGGCGTTCATGCTCTCCGGCTCGCTGCCGGGGACGGCGGTGGCGGCGATGAGGGGTGAGGAGGCGTTGGCGGCGTTCCGGCTGGAGGTGGGCAGACCGGTGCGTCCGATGCTCGCGTCACCGGCGGAGTCGCTGCCCGACGCGTTGGCGGAGTTGGGGTCGTGCGTGGTGGAGCACAAGCTGGACGGTGCGCGGATCCAGGTGCACCGGTCCGGTGACGAGGTGCGGATCTTCACCCGGACGTTGCGCGAGATCACCGGCACCGTGCCGGAGCTGGTGGAGCTGGTGCGGGCGCTGCCGTGCACGTCGGTGGTGCTGGACGGGGAGACGCTGGCGCTGACCGACGACGGCAAACCCCGGCCGTTCCAGGAGACGATGAGCCGGTTCGGTGCGCGGGACGTGCGGGAGCTGCTGCTGAGCCCGTTCTTCTTCGACTGCCTGCACTTGGACGGGGAGGACCTGCTGGACCAGCCGCTGCGGGTGCGGCTGGAGGCGTTGCGGCGGGTGGCGGGGGCGCACGTCATCCCGGGTGCGGTGTCGCCGGCGGAGGCCGAGGCCTCGCGCGTGCTGGACGAGGCGCTGGCCGCCGGGCACGAGGGCGTGATGGTGAAGTCGCTGGAGTCGGTGTACGCGGCCGGCCGGCGCGGGCGGGCGTGGCAGAAGGTGAAGCCGGTGCACACGCTCGACCTGGTGGTGATCGGCGTCGAGTGGGGCAGCGGTCGGCGGAAAGGGCTGCTGTCGAACCTGCACTTGGGTGCGCGGGATCCCGATGGCGGTGCGCCGATCATGGTCGGCAAGACGTTCAAGGGGCTGACGGACGAGCTGCTGGCGTGGCAGACCCGCGAGCTGATGGCGATCGCGACCGAGCGGACCGACTGGGTGGTGACCGTCCGGCCGGAGCTGGTGATCGAGATCGAACTGGACGGCGTCCAGGTCAGCTCCCGCTACCCAGGCGGCGTAGCCCTCCGCTTCGCCCGCGTACTCCGCTACCGACCGGACAAAGACGCAGGTGAAGCCGACATCATCAACACCGTCCGCGCCCTCCTGCCCCAGCCCACGACGACCAATCCGAACACGATCGAGTGATCATGGCCGCAAAATGTACGGAAACACTGTTACCGCCCCTCGGTTGAAACGAAGAGGAACCCAACCAACCCCGCCCCGCGCCCAACCACCCAGCCACCCCGCCCGACCAGCCCACACCCCCGACCCGACCACCGCCCCACACCCACCCTCCACCCGATGACCAAGCCGACCAGACCACACACCCGCAACCCAGCTCGGCACCCAGCCGAACCCCTCCAGCCCGACGCCCTACCCAGCCCACACCCACGCAGCCCAGCCAATCCGGCCCGCACGCCACAGCACCCGCTCGCCCCCACGCCGACAGCCCCGCCCAGTCGACCGCGCCACCTGACCGACCCGCCACTCAGCCGCGCCCGGCCGACCCGCCGCCTCAGCCGCGCCACCCGACTGACCCGCCCCACTCAGCCCGCCCCACTCAGCCCGCCGACCGCCAGGCCAGCCCGACCGCCGCGCAGCCCGACCTGCCAGGTCGGCCAGTCCGCCCGCCGCCCAGCCAGACCGACCATTCCGCCAGGTCGGCCCCACCATCGGCCCGGCCAGCCAGGTCGACCGGCTCAGCACAGCGGCTCATCCTGACCTGCTTGGTGCCGTGCGGCGCGCAGTCGATCACGAGCGCAGCCACCGAGCCCACCAGCCACCCGACCGCCGGGAACAGCGACAGTCGGGTCGGTCGGCGATTGAGGTCGGGTCGGTCGGGTCGGGTCGGTCGGGTCAGGTCGGCGATTGGATTGCGGCTGTCGGTGGAGGTCCGCCTCACGAGCGTGCCGCCTCCCCCGCGCGGCCGTGCCGGCTGTGCACAACTTCCCGGTCCCACTGGTGCCGGGGTTGGGCGTGCAGCCGCCAGTAGTGGTCGGCGATGTCGTCGGGGTCGAAGGCCGTGCCCGGCGCGACCGGGCCGTCGACGGTGATGGTCGCGAGGTGCACCCCGGCCGGACCGTACTGCTGGTCCAGCAGTGCCACGAGCGCTCGCACCCCGGCCTTGCCGAGGGACAGGCTCACATACTCCGGCTTCGGCTCGGGCATCCCGCCGGTGATGATGAACGAACCGCTGCCCCGACGCGCCATCGCCGGTGCGACGTGCGCGGCCGCGGTGATCGCTCCCACCACGTTGACCGCCCACGCGTCCTGGTGGCCGGCCACCGACAGCTCACCCGGGAGGTCGGGTCGGATGACGGCCGCGTTGTACACGACCACGTCCGGCACCCCGATCCGCTCGCTCACGGCGTCGAGAGCCGAACGCAGCGCCGCCTCATCAGTGCTGTCCGCTACCCGTGCGACCACCTCGCTGCCCGCCAAGCTCTCCGCCATCGCGGTCAGCTTCGCCTGCGATCGGGCGACAAGGCCGACCGACCACCCCTCGCGCGCGAAGCGACGGGCGACCGACAACCCGATGCCCGGTCCGGCTCCGATGATCACCACGCCCGGCATGGGCACACCTTCTTTCTCCTCCGACAACGGACGAGGGAAAGCTAAAGTCTCACACCAGTGAGAAGGTCAACCGCGAACGAGTGAGGCGCCCGTGCAGATCGGTGCCCTGGCCCGCAGGACCGGGGTGAGCGAGCGGCTGCTGCGGTACTACGAGGAGCAGGGCCTGCTGCGGTCGCGCCGGCGGTCCAACGGCTACCGCGAGTACGACGAGTCCCACGTCACCACGGTCGGTCACATCCGCTTCCTGCTCGCGGCCGGGTTGTCCACCGCGGTCATCGCCGAGGTGCTGCACTGCGTGCACGGCGAGGGTGACCGGCTCCGACCGGCGCCCTGTCCCGGCATGATCGACCACCTGCGGCGGGAGCACACCCGGATCGACGAGACGATCACCCGGCTCCAGGCATCCCGGCAAGCGCTCGACGCGCTCCTCACCGACGCCCTGAGCGGCCCCGGTGACGAACCTGGCGCCAACTGACCCGCGCGGGGGTGGCCGCAGGAGTGCGGTTTGGAGGATGACACAACCGCAGACCCCGTACCGATCGCGCCTCTGGTGCGCACAACCAGGGCGGATTCGCCGCGACGCGGGTATCGTCAAGGTCTCGTGCGGTTCATCGAAGGGCATCGGCCCAGCTACGACCTGACCTACGACGACGTCTTCCTCGTGCCCGGCCGATCGGCCGTCGACTCGAGGTTCGGTGTCGACTTGTCGACCTCCGACGGAACGGGGGCGACGATCCCGATCGTGGTCGCGAACATGACCGCGGTGGCGGGACGGCGGATGGCGGAAACCGTGGCGCGGCGCGGCGGGCTGGTCGTGCTCCCGCAGGACGTGGCGCCGGAAGCGGTGGCGGAGATCGTCCAGTGGGTGAAGGCACGGCACACCGTGTGGGACACCCCGCTGACCCTGCACTCCGGCGACTCGGTCGCCGACGCGGTCAACCTCCTGCACAAGCGCGCGCACGGCGCGGTGGTCGTGATCGACGACGACGGCAGGCCGACGGGGGTCGTGGACGAGGCGGCGTGCGCGGGCGTCGACCGGTTCACCCGGTTGCACGACGTGGCCGACGAACGGATCGTCACACTGCCGATGGACACCGCTCCGCGTGACGTCTTCGAGCGGCTCCACGACGGCACCCAGCGGGTCGCGCTCGGGGTCGACGCCGACGGCCGCCTGCGCGGCGTGATGACCAGCCTGGGCGCCCTGCGCGCGGGCGTCTACCAGCCCGCCCTCGACCACGAGAACAGGCTTCGCGTCGCCGCGGCCATCGGCGTGAACGGCGACGTCACCGCCAAGGCCGAGCAGCTGCTCCAGGCCGGCGTCGACACCCTCGTCGTGGACACCGCGCACGGTCACCAGGAGAAGATGCTCGCCGCGCTCAAGGCCGTCCGCGAGGCCCGCCCGAGCATCCCGGTAGTCGCCGGCAACGTCGTCACCGCCGAGGGCGTCCGCGACCTGGTCGAGGCCGGCGCGGACATCGTCAAGGTCGGCGTCGGACCGGGCGCGATGTGCACCACCCGCATGATGACCGGCGTCGGACGCCCGCAGTTCTCGGCCGTCGCCGAGTGCGCCGCCGAAGCGCGCAGGCTCGGCAAGCACGTCTGGGCCGACGGCGGTGTCCGCCACCCGCGCGACGTCGCCCTCGCCCTGGCCGCGGGCGCGTCCAGCGTCATGATCGGCTCCTGGTTCGCCGGCACCTACGAGTCGCCCGGCGACCTGCAGCGCGACGAGCAGGGCAGGCTCTACAAGGAGTCGTTCGGCATGGCGTCCAAGCGCGCCGTGTCCGCCCGCACCCGCACCGACAACGCGTTCGACCGTGCCCGGAAGGGCCTGTTCGAGGAGGGCATCTCCACCTCGCGCATGCGCCTGGACCCGACCAGCCCCGGTGTCGAGGACCTGCTCGACGCCATCACCGCGGGCGTCCGCAGCGCCTGCACCTACGCCGGCGCCCAGACGCTGGAGGAGTTCCACGCCAAGGCCACGCTCGGCGTGCAGAGCGCGGCCGGGTTCGCCGAAGGCCGCCCGCTGCCGTCGGGCTGGTAGCCCGCGTGACCGCCAGGGCCGACACCCACCTGAGCCCTGGCGGTCACGAGCGGAACCACCGCACCGACCCGATGATCGGGCGATGAGCACCGCACGACACACCCGGCACACCGGCTCACGGGTCTGGCACGGCGTGCCGGCTGCCGTGATCGCCGTGGCCGCGAAGGCCTTGGCCGGCACGCTGAAAGCCGCCCCGGTCACGAGGACCGGGGCGGCCGCGGCGTCACAGCGTCAGGAGGCGTAGTCCTCCAGCATCTCGGTGACCAGCGCGGCGATCGGTGAACGCTCCGACCGCGTCAACGTGACGTGCGCGAACAGCGGGTGGCCCTTCAGCTTCTCGATGACGGCCGCCACCCCGTCGTGCCGCCCCACGCGCAGGTTGTCACGCTGCGCCACGTCGTGGGTCAGCACGACACGGGAGTTGGCGCCCAACCGCGACAGCACGGTCAGCAGCACGTTGCGCTCCAACGACTGCGCCTCGTCCACGATCACGAACGAGTCGTGCAGCGACCGGCCGCGGATGTGGGTCAGCGGCATGACCTCCAGCATGCCGCGGTCCATGACCTCCTCGACCACGTCCTGGCTGACCAGCGCGCCGAGGGTGTCGAACACCGCCTGCGCCCACGGCTGCATCTTCTCGCTCTCGGAACCGGGCAGGTACCCCAGCTCCTGCCCGCCGACCGCGTACAGCGGGCGGAACACCACGACCTTGCGGTGCTGGCGGCGTTCCATGACCGCCTCCAGCCCCGCGCACAGCGCGAGCGCCGACTTGCCGGTACCGGCCCGTCCGCCCAGCGAGACGATGCCGACCTCGGTGTCCAGCAGCAGGTCCAGCGCCACGCGCTGCTCGGCCGACCGGCCGTGCAGCCCGAACGCCTCCCGGTCACCGCGCACCAGCCGCAGCTGCTTGTCCGGCGTGACCCGCCCCAACGCGCTCGACGTGCCCGCCAGCAGCCGCAACCCGCTGTGGCACGGCAGTTCGCCGACGTGCGCCAGGTCGAACAGCGCCGGGTCGATCACGGTGTCGCGGTACAGCGCGTCCACGACGGACTGGTCGACGTCCAAGTCGGACATCCCGGAGTAACCGGACAACGTGACGTCGTGCGCCCGGTACTCCTCCGCGGCCAGGCCGACCGCGCCCGCCTTGACCCGCAGCGGCATGTCCTTGGTGACCAGCGTGACGGAATCGCGCTCGGCCGCGAGGTTGAGCGCGCAGGCCAGTATGCGGGCGTCGTTGGAGTCCGTGCGGAAACCCGCGGGCAGCACCTCCGGGTCGCTGTGGTTGAGCTCGACGCGCAACGTGCCGCCCTGGTCGCCGATCGGGACCGGGTGGTCCAACCGGCCGTGCCGCAGGCGCAGGTCGTCGAGCAGGCGCAACGCCTCCCGGGCGAACCAACCCAGCTCCGGGTGGTGCCGCTTGCCCTCCAGCTCGCTGATCACCACGAGCGGCAGCACGACCTCGTGCTCGGCGAACCGCGTGGTGGCGAGGGGATCGGAGAGCAGCACGGACGTGTCCACCACGTACGTGTTGGTCGTCGGCGCGCCACGGCGCCGGGAAGTGCTGCGCGATGAGCCTGAGGAACGGCTCGCGGGTCGTCGTGCGTTCACGGCAACTCCCTCACGAACGCGGCACCCGCGTCCGCTCCTCGCTGGGCCAGGCACCACCCCGATCGACCGGCACGCCGTCTAGCTCAGGCGCACCGGCCACGAGGGCCGGGTGCCGGCCCCCTCGCGCTTACCGCCACGATCAGGGCCTCCCTGCGCGGTCCGCAGTGGACGCGTCCCGCCAACCGGAAGTTACCTCCGCAGGTCCCTCTTATGCAGGCAGCCACACAGGTGATTCGTCAATTCGTCACTTCTCCGCAAAACCGAAGAAAGATGGCCACGTTGGGTGCGCACGGGCCACGACCGGCCGTCACATCGGCGCAACACGAAGTCGTCCACGCAGCTCAGAGCCGGTGCGGCCGGATGTGGCACCCTTCGTCACCCAGCGTCGCCGGACAGCCAGGGCACGCCGGCCGCGACCTCCTCCGCCAACGCCGCCGGCACCAGTGGTTCGTCAAGAAGTCTCAGGTAGCGGTCACTCAACGTGTCCGTGCGGGCGCGGAGGTCGAGCCACGCGCGGACGAGCCGCACGCCCTCCACGTAGGTCGTCGTGTACGCCCGCCACAGAGGGTCACCGAGGAACCGCAGCATGTGGCGGGCACGGCGTTCGGGGACCAGCAGCCACCGGCACAGGAAGTTCACGACGTCATCCGGATGGGCACGCCGGTCGTGCAGCATCAGCGCGGCGTCCTGACGCACGGTGAGCAGGCCTGACAGCGCGTTCTCCACCCGCTCGGCGAGTTCGCCCTCCATCCGCAGGCCCAGGTCGGCCATGATCTCCTCGGTCCACCGGCCCCAGCCCGCGCCGACCACCGCGTGCAGGCCGAGTTCGGCCATGCCCTCCGCCATCAGGCACTGCGGCGTGTTGATCAGGAACAACGACTGCTCGGCGTGCCCGCGCTTGCCGACCAGGCCCACCTCCTTGCGGCAGTGCTCGGTGTGGTGGCCGGGGTAGGACTCGTGCGCGACCAGGTGCGGCAGGTTCGACATGCGGTGGCCCAGGTCGGCGTTGACCGCCACCCGCGACCGGAAGCCGCCCAGGTAGTAGTTGAAGCCGCTCCACGGCTTGTCGGTGACCACCTCGTACTCCACGACCTCGTTCGCGGGCAGCTCGAACCGCTGCCGCACGCGGTCGCGCAGCGCGCTCGACAGGGCGTGCACGGTGGCCTTGAGCCGGCGCGGTGGCACCTCGTCCAGCGCGCGGTGGTCGGCGAGGCGTTCGGCCAGCGTGCCGGGGCCGGGCAGCAGCTCGTCCAGGTTCGCGTGCGCGCGGCGGTAGGTGTCGGGGTGGCCGGGGCGGATGTCGACCTGGAAGTACGCGCGCACCTCGTCCACGAAGCCGACGCGCACGCCCGCGAGCTTGCGCGCGATCGTCTCGGCGGCCACCAGGTGGGCGTCCAGGAAGCGCTTGCGGTCCGGTTCCAGGTCGGCACCGGGCAGTTCGCGGCGCAGCAGCCTGGCCTGCTCGGTCAGCGCGACGGGGTGCGGCCTCGGCTCGACGTCCACGGCGCGGCGCAGCGCCCGGTCGCCGGTGAACGAGTCGACCAGGCCGGGTGACAGCCGGTCGAGCCGCAGCCCGAGCAGCAGGTACTCACGCACGATCCGGTCGCCGTCCACGGACTGAAGACCATACGAGATGACCGCCCGGTTTACCACAGTGGAACGGTGCCGACGAATTATGACGACAAATGACACCGTAACGAGGGACAACCACGATCGGCCGATCACACAATGGTGTTACGTAGATCCACCTGGGGGCGGAGGTTCGGTAGTTTGCCGGACAGGTGACCAAGTCCGACTTCCGGGCGGTGCCGGCTGAACCGGCGAAACCCGCAAAGAGGAGTGTGAAGTGCTGAAGAAGGCAGGTACGCTCGCCGCGGTCGTGGCCGGGCTGATGCTGGTCGGCGCCCCGGCGTTCGCCGTGGCCGGTGAGCCCCACGAAGAGGAGCACGGTTCCGAGCCGGGCTTCATGCTCGTGAACAAAGACGACGACGGCAACGGGAACGTGTCCGACCAGTTCGGCCTGCTGAACTTCGGCAACGACTCCGACGTCGCGAGCGGCCTGAGCGTGTGCCAGACCGAGCTCAACGTCCTGCTCGGCATCCCGGTCCTGTCGAACAACGACGAGAGCATCTGCCTCACCTCGGACGACGACGGCAGCTGAGGGCTCCGACCAACCCGACCCACCTTCGAGCCGACGGATGCGCCCAGGTCGCCGAACGGCGACCGACGAGGTGCGCACCGCCGAATAACCGGATAGCGCGCAATACCGTGGATATGCCGACGCCAGTACGTGGGCGCGATGTCCGGATTTCGAGTTCGGCGTTAAACCAGAGAATACCCCGTTCACACGATGGTGTTCATGCGGGTGCAATCCACAACAGCAGCCAGTAAATTACCGGAGCGAGGGCAAAACGCCTGAGCCGCAGACTCCCCGAATGCTCGGATCACGCGAGCAAGGTTATGGGCGTCACATCAATTCCCCACTAGAGGAGTGTGTTTACATGTTCAAGAAGGCAGGTGCCGTCGCCATCGCCGCGGCCGGTCTCATGTTGTTGGGCTCCCCCGCGTTCGCGACTCCGCACGGGGACTACGACGACGACGACCACGGCCACTACACCGCCGTTGGCGAGTACCACAACCAGCAGTACTTCGAGGACGACGAGGACGGCGGCCAGTACGCTGACCAGTTCGGTCTCATCAACTTCGGCAACGACTCCGACCTGCTGAGCAACATCAACATCTGCGAGACCGAGATCAACGTCATCGCGATCCCGATCCTCTCGAACAACGACGAGAGCCTCTGCATCGCGACCGACAACGACGACAACGACTCGGAAGACGCCGGCGACAACAGCTCGGACGACTGAGCTCCGCGCTGGAGTTCCCGAGGGCGGCACCTCCCGTTGGGGGTGCCGCCCTCGGGCGTTGCGGGAGTGGGTTCTAGGAGCCGAAGCGGCGGTGCCGGATGGCGTAGTCGCGCAGGGCGCGCAGGAAGTCGGTGCGGCGGAACTCGGGCCAGTAGGCCTCGGTGAACCAGAACTCGGAGTGCGCGGACTGCCACAGCATGAACCCGGACAGCCGCTGCTCGCCCGAGGTGCGGATGAGCAGGTCCGGGTCGGGCTGACCGGACGTGTAGAGGTGCTCGGCGATGTGGTCGACGTCCAGCACCTCGGCGAGTTCCTCGATCGTGCCGCCGGACTCGGCGTGCTTCTGCAGCAGCTTGCGGACGGCGTCGGCGATCTCCTGCCGCCCGCCGTAGCCGACCGCGACGTTGACCTCCAGGCCGGTGCGCCCCTTGGTGCGCAGTGCCGCCGCGGACAGCCGGGCCGCGGTCTCGGTCGGCAGCATGTCCAGCGCGCCGACGTGCCGGATGCGCCACGGGTTACCCGGCTCGGCGAGCTCGTCGACGATGTCGGCGATGATGTCGAGCAGCGGGTCCAGCTCCTCGGGCGGGCGGTTGAGGTTGTCCGTGGACAACATCCACAGCGTGACCACCTCGACCTCGGCCTCGCGGCACCAGCTCAGCAGTTCGAGGATCTTGCGGGCGCCGGCGCGGTGGCCGTGCGCGACGTCGGTGAAGCCCGCCTCCTTGGCCCACCGGCGGTTGCCGTCGAGCACCACGCCGACGTGACGTGGTCGTTGCTTGCCGTCGAGCCATCGGTTGAGGCGGTACTCGTAGACCGGCAGGAGGAGCTTGTCCTTGATGCGCTCGCGAAGACCCACGCTGGAAGAGCGTACGCCGGGTGGTCGCGGTCACGCCGTCGTGTGCTGACCGGGTCACCTACGCTCCCGTAACCTCGGGGCGTGACGACGTCCACTCACCAGCCACAGCCCGCCCTGCGGCCCCGCCTGCGGGGATGGCTGCACCTCTGGTCGTTCGTGGTGTCCGTGGCGACGGGCGCCACGCTGATCGCCCTGGCCGCCGCCACCGTGTCCGCGAAGGCCGCGCTCGCGACGTCCGTGTACGGGGCGACGGTGCTCGGCCTGTTCGGCGTGAGCGCCCTGTACCACCGGGTGAACTGGGTGAGCGTGCGGGCGCGGACGTGGATGAAGCGCCTCGACCACTCGATGATCTTCGTCTTCATCGCCGGCACCTACACCCCGTTCGCCCTGTTGGCGATGGACCCCGGCACCGGCAACGTGGTGCTGATCGTGGTGTGGGCGGGTGCCCTGGGCGGCGTGACGCTGAAACTGGCCTGGCCGCACGCCCCGAGGTGGCTGGGCGTGCCGATCTACATCGCGCTGGGCTGGGTGGCGGTCTTCGTCCTGCCCGACCTGCTGCACCACGTCGGCGTCGCGGCCCTGGTCCTGCTCCTCGTCGGCGGCCTGCTCTACACGGCCGGCGCCGTGTTCTACGCGACCCGCTGGCCCAACCCCTGGCCGGAGGTCTTCGGCTACCACGAGTTCTTCCACGCGGCCACCGTGCTGGCGGCGTTGTGCCACTACATCGCCATCTGGTTCGCGATCTACTCCTGACCTGGGCTTTCATGGCCTGGAGACTCCTGTTTTCCATGATCAGGCCGTCTCCAGGCCGTCAGGCCGCTTCCGGGGCTTGAAGAGGCGGTCGACCGCTCTGCGGCTGCGGTCGTGACTGGTCGGCATCAGGTGCGTGTAGGTCCGGAGCGTGAAGCCCGGGTCGTTGTGGCCGAGGAGCGCCGACAGCACCTTGATGGAGACGCCGTTCTCCAGCTGGCTGGACGCGTACAGGTGCCGGAGGCCGTGCATCCCGTCGTCCTGCGGCCGGTAGACCAGCCCCGCCGCCTCGAACGCCGGACGCCACACGCCCATGTTGAACGTCTGACGTCGGCAGGCCTCACCGTTCATCGTGAGGACCAGACGGACCGTCACCGGCTCACCGCCCGGCCGTTCCCACGGAAGCGTGACGTCCACCGGCGGGCGTGCCTCCAGGTGATCGTCCAGGGCGTCCAAGACACCACCGCCCAGCGGCACGGTTCGGGTCTTCTTGCTCTTGGGCATGGCGAACACCAGCTGGTTGGCGACGATCCGCACCTGGCGCACGACGTGCAGTTCCATCGCGTCGCGGTCGATGTCCTCCACCGCCAGGCCGAACACCTCTCCCTGCCGCAGACCCGCCCCACCAGCGAGGACCGGCGCTATCTGGAACTCGGCGGGTAGCGCGAGCTGGACCATGCGCATCCGTGCCACGGGCCATGGGGTGACCTTGCGTTCCGGCGGTGACGGCCGCTGCACGCTCCGCGCCTTGCACGGGTTGGAAGTGATGATCTTCTCCTCCACGGCCGCGTTCAGGATCGAGGACAGCCGGTCGAAGAGAAGTTGCTGGTAGCGGAGGCTCAGGCCCTCCTCGGTCATCCAGCCGATCCACTCACGGACCCTCGGGATGGTCACGGCCTTCATGCTCATCGCGCCGAAGAATGGGGTCAGGCGCTTCTCCACCTGGTTGTGCAGGTTCTCCTGCGTCGCCGCGTCCTGCGACTGACCGCCGTACCAGGTCTCGACGTACTTGGAGAACTTGATCTCCCCGGCTTTCGGGTCGACGTACTTGCCTTCCCGCTTGTCCGACTCGACCGCCAGCAGGAAGTCCTCCGCCCGCTTCTTCTGCCTGTCCGGGAAGCTCTTGCTCTTCTCGGTGCCCTGCGGGTCGAGGTAGCGGACCTTATAGCGCAGGCCCTTGCCGTACGAGGAGGTCTTGACCCGCGTGACCTGCTGTGTCACGGGGTCGCGCTCCTCCTTCCACCAGCGATCTTGGATGTGGCCCACGGCAGACTCCTCCTGTCGTTTGAACTGCTGAAACAGCTAGGCGGCGAGGTCTTCAACCCATCGACGGACTTGTGCGGGCACGTAGCGGAGGTGCTTGCCGACCTTCCGCACCGGCGGCCCGTAGCGACGCCATTTCCACTGGTAGAGCGTCTTGACCGGCACTCCCAGGAACGCCGAGACCTCTTCCACTCCCCACAGCGGTTCGATCTCCCCCACGGCTCCCCCTTGATCAAGCTGCGATTGCTGAAAGGTCCGGCGGAGGTGCCAGCACGGCTTGTGCCTGCTGGTACTCGGCCTGCCAGGCGAGCCGCTGGGCGATCATGTGCATCAGCAGCTCTGTCCGGGACGGGGCGTGCGGGTCACCCGGTCGGACCGGCCCCCACTGGAGTCGGGCGCGTTCGTCCTCTGGCTTGGCGATGCCAGCGGCTTTGAGGGCTTCGCGGACGAACGTGGCGCGGTCCGCCTTGTGCTCGGCCAGCGTCTTGCCCGACCAGCGCCGGGAGACCAGGACACGGCGACCAGGAAGGCCCAGGGTGTCCCTGCGGTGCGCCTTGCCCTTGCAGTGGCCAGGGGTGGTCTTGGACGTGACGCCCTTGGGCTGGATGCCGTAGAGCAGCCAGACCGCGCAGCGCTCCGAGCACGGCGTGACGACCAGCTCGGCGGCCAGGCGGTCGGCGTGGTCGGCCAGGCGTGGTGAGGCGTCCTGTTCGACCACTTCGGTGATGGACTTGGTGAGGTACTTGGTCAGGTAGCCGATGTGCCGCCCGGACTCCTCCGTGCCGCCAAGGATGCCTTTCGAGTGGACCTGGCGGCCGAACTCAGCGACGTGGGCCGGGGCGTCCAAGTCGGCCACGGCGTCGGCCCAGGTGGTCAGCGGTTGTTCGGTGTCCGGGTCCACGAAGCCTTTGGTGCGCATGTCCCAGACCGGCAGGCGTTCGCCGCTGTACTTCAGGTGGTCGTGGTCGGGCCACCAGACCTGGAGGTAGGTGGCGGCGGTGACTTGGCGGATGACCTTGTGCGGGATGGAGCCGCGCACGGCGAAGTGTGCGTGTGGGGTGATGCGGCGTTGTGGCTCGACCGTGCCGAAGTACTGGGCGTCGAAGCCCACGACCCGGCGGAGGTTCTGCCACCACCGGTCGACCAGCGAGGCGAAGTGCACGGCGTCCCGAGCCGCCCGCCGGTAGTCGTAGGTGTCCGGGTCGACCGGAGCGCCGTCCGAGGTGACCTTGCCGTAGGTGTCGAGCGTGAGCGTGATGAACATCGACGGCCGGTACTTGCCCGCGAACTCCCGGCCCACGGTGCGCTTGGCAACCTTCCGACGAGGCAGGTTGGGTGCGTCCTGCCTGCGCCGGGTCGACCTGACTGGCGCCGCTCGCCCAGGCCGTTCGACGTTGGGGAGGTTCCCGCGGACTCCCTCCCGCTTCAGGTCCGCGTCGGCCTCCCGGATGCCCTCGCGCAGGTCTTCCACCTGGTCGACTGCGCCCTCAGCCACGGCACGGCGGTACTCGGCGGTCAGGTCCGAGCGGTAGGTCACCAGCTCGACCTGGTCGACCGTGGGCACGTGCCGCTCGGCCACGGGTTCGTGGTCGAGGTGCCGGCCCTCGCGGCACTGGGCCATGCGGGAGCGGCGGTTGCGTTCGGCGCAGGCCGGGCACTTGGACGCCTGGGTGGAGTTGCAGCGGATGCCGACGATCCGCACTTCTCCGGTGTCCAGGTCCACGACTTCGCGCAGCACGGGCCGGGTGCAGACGCCGTGCTGTTCGGCGGCTGCCTTGACCACGTCGAGGGACAGTGGCAGCCGAGCCCGTTCGGCCGAGGTCATGCCCGCCACGTCGAGTGGCACTGCAGGGATAACAGGGGTGTTCACGCTGCCACCTCTCCACTGCCATCCGGCTGAGTCGGGAACTCGTGCACGGTCGCGTCGGCCAGGTAGACGCCCAGTTCGACAAGGTCCGCGTCGGTGACGTGGAAGGCCCGCACGCGCTCCGGCTCACCGCGTCCATCGGACTTCACCCAGGCCACGCCGGGTGTCTGCTCGCTGATCTCGTGTGCCGCAGCGCCACGCGCACGGGCGCCGTCGCCCAGGACCATGTCCACCTGCGCCGACTCGTCCAAGCGCAGGGCCACGCGGGTACCGAACAGGTGCCGGAACCCCACGACCTCCTTGCGCGGGTCTTGCACCAGGCCCAGGACGCAGAAGCCCGGAGCGCGGCCCTGTGAGGTGATCGTCTGAATGGCGCGGGTGGCCCGCTCCCGCAGGCTCTTGTCCGGTTGGTAGGCGATCAGGTCCGCCAGCTCGTCCACCACGAGCACCGTGAACGGTTCACCGTTCGAGCGAGCCCACAGCCGCCGGACACCCCTGTACCGCGCCGCCCGCTCCTTGACTTCCGCCGCCAGCTCCTCCAGCAGTTCGACCGCTTCACGGCCGTTGTCGAACACGAGCCGGGTGAAGGCGTCCGGGCACTGCCCCAGCTCCATACCGCCCTTGGGGTCGATCCCCACCAGGCGCACGAGACCGGCCCGCACCGCCGGGGCAAGGTGCCAGATGATCGACCAGAGCACCGACCCCTTGCCCGCACCCTGCACACCGACACCAAGAACTTGGTTGCCCTGCAAGCGAATCCGCCACGGCTTACCGGTCTCCGTGCGGCCGACCACCACCCGCTTGAGGTCGACCGCGTCCGCATCGTCGGCCAGGGATGGCACCGGCAGTGACCGGGCCAACGGGTCGGAGTGGATGAAGTCGAGTTCGATCACCTTGGGCCGGAGCACCCGGACACGGCACGACTGCGCCCCGAACGAGTGCGCCAGGCCGTCACGACGCAGCTCCCACGCCTCAGGGGCCTGCGCCGGGATCATCCGCACGCGGACGCGGTCCCGCCATCCCTCGGATCGAACGCGCCGCAGCCTGGGCCGGTACTCACGTCCCCGGTTGTCCTTGGCCAGCTCGGCAAGGCGCATGGTGGTGCGCCAACGCGGCACGTACACCGTCGCCCGCCGGTACTCGGTGACCAGCCGGAACCACACGTACCGCAGGAACGACGCCCGATCCAGGCCAGCCCAGACCATGAGCCCTGCCGTCAGGCTCAGCAAGGCCAGGACCAGCGGCGACAACCCGAACCGCAACCAGCACCAGGCCGCCGTCAACGGCACCAGCGTGACCACCGGGTACCGGACCACGACGAGCACCAGGCGCACGACACCGACCAGCGCCAGCCACACCACCGCGACCAGCAGGGCCAGCCACTTCAGCTTGCCCGGCACCAAGGCCCACCACGGCACCCGAGGCCGGGCACCCTCGAACGGAGCCGGATCAACCCACCGCGCCATCAGGCCACACCCCTTGCCGGGGTGAAGATGAGCGCGAGCCACCCCAGGCAGGCACAGCAGGCGAGCTGTCCGGGCGCGAACACACCGAACCGCTTGCACCGCCGGCACTTCGAACCGTTGGACAGCTTCCACCCTGACGGAGCGACGGCCCGATTTGACGCACGTCCCCCGCGACGAGATACCCTTGACATGACTGGAATCCCTTGTGTGTCAACAAAAGTGCATGGCGAAGCCAGTCAGGTGAGTCGCAGGGAGACAGCCGGAGCCCGCCAAGACTTGGACTGTCTCCCCGCGACCACACCGACCAGCCGCAATCCGTTCAGTTGTCACGCACCCGCAGGCACGGTCACTCCTCGCTGACGTCGACCTCGAACAGGTCCTCGAACGCCATCGGCGCGAGAGCCTGCAACGCACCGGCGATGAACCCCGGTCCCGGCATCAACTCACCGGTCCGCACGCGCTTCACCGTCGACCGGTTGAGCCCCATCGCCTTGGCCAACGCGTACTCCGACCGGAACCCCGCCAACGCCATCGCGCGCCCGAAAGAGTTGGCCCGTAAGAACACCGCATACTTCGGCTTGGCCCCGGCGGCAGCCGTCATCGCGGTCGACTCCCCGGCCCCGAGTCCCCGTAGATCGAGGCGTCCGACCACACCGTGCCACTTCCCGGCATCAACACGTGGTTCGGCGACGGATCGAGCACCCCGGCGAGGAAGTACGCGGCCCGGCCCAGCTCAGTCAGGAAGGTCGCCAACCTCTCCCGCCCGTCCTCATCCTCCGGCAGCCCCAACACGACCTCACCGGGATCCATCACCAGCCGCAACCCGTACCAGTCCGTACCCGGCTTGGTGACCACCTCCGGCCTTGCGCTCGGACCAGGCGTCAACAGTCCTTCGATCTCCACTGTCCGCCCCCTCTCAGGCCGCAACCGGCGGAGCACCCGCCGACGAGTCGGACTTGCCGTTGCCCCGACGCCCCTTCGCCGCTGCCTCCTGCGGCGACACCATCTCCTCGGCCCAGATCGTGTAGTTGACCCAGCCATCCCGGACGTACGGCGATACCTTCAGGCCGGTGAACACCGCCGGTCGGAACGGCGTACCGGGCAGCACCTCCGGTGGAACCGGCTGGTACTCCGAGGCGATCTTGACCACCGCCCCGGTGTTCTTCCCACGTGCCGAGGGGTCCGTCCCCTGCACCGTCCACACCGGCAGGCCCGTCACCTTGTCCACCGCCGGACGTGGCGCCTTGCCGTCGTTGAACTCCTGCGCCCGCTCCACCTTCAGCACGAAGAACCCTTGCGGGAACAGCTCGTCGAAGGTGATCGGGAACCTGTGACCAGCGAGAATAGCCATCGTTAGACCTTTCTCGATCTTCCGTTGGGCTCCTTGTCCGGAGCCGATCAGCTCACCTAGTCCTCTAGATAAGTTTACGGTAGCTAGTCGTCTAGAGGAGTTCAACTACTCCACCTTTCTCTTCGCTTTTGCAACCAACTCACTTCGCCGGGACGTCGTACTCCAGCACGAAGGACGTGGCCACCTTGACCGTGTCGCAGACCTCCACCGCACGGCCCTTGGTGTCGAACGCCGTACGGACCAACGTCAACACCGGCGACCCCGACCCGATCTCCAACGCCTTGCGCTCATCCGGCGTAGGCATCCGCGCCGACACCTCCTCGGTGAACCGCGCCAGCTCGTGCCCCGCCTCCTCGATCCGCGCATAGATCCCACCAGGCCCGGTGTTGACCTCCGCGATGGCCGTCCCCTTGGCGATCGACTCCGGGATGTACGACGTCGCCACCTCCACCGGCCGCCCATCAGCCAGGTACCGCCGCGACCGAACGATCACCCGTTCCCGAGGCTTCAACCCCAACCGCTCCGCCACCCCAGCCGACGCAGCCTCGTTGGTCACCCGGATCTGATCGACGGACGGCACATGCCCAGCCGCCTCCGCCTCAGCCAGGAAGGCCGACTTCCCCTCCTGCCGATGCCGCCGAGCGAACCGATCCGACGCCAACCGACGCACCGGCGGAACCGACCGCACGAACACACCCTTACCGTGCTGCGCCACCACCAGACCCTCGGTTCGCAGCTCCTTGATGGCCTCACGAACCGTCATCCGAGCCACGCCGTAGTGCTCGATCATCACGGCCTCAGACGGCAACTGCTCACCAGCAGCCAGACGACCGCGCTCGATGTGCTGACGCAGGATGTCAGCGATCTGCCGATACGGCGGACGATCGTTTGCCCTGTCTATAGTTCCTAGATCGAGCATGGTCACCTACTCCTACAGACGACTAGACGTGTTCATGCTCTCACAGGTCCACTCAGCGACGAAAGCGGGAGAATGGCCGACACGCCACGTCATTCGGTCAGCGTCGCCGGAATCGTGGTAAACGATTCGGGCCAAGTGCTCGTGATCCGACGCAGGGACAACGGCCACTGGGAGCCACCCGGCGGAGTGCTGGAGATGGCCGAGACGTTCGAAGAGGGCGTCAGGCGAGAAGTCCTTGAGGAGACTGGGATCTCGGTCCAGGTCGAACGCCTGACCGGCGTCTACAAGAACATGCAGCGCGGCATCGTCGCCCTGGTCTACCGCTGCGCTCCACTGGACGAACCCGACCAGGCCACCGCCGAGGCGGCCGAGGTGCGTTGGATGACGCTAGACGAAGTCCGCGCCGCAATGTCACCGGCATACGCAGTCCGCGTTACCGACGCGTTCGAGCCCGAATTGCACACCCGCGCTCATGACGGCGTGAACCTCCTCCCGTAGCCGCTGCTGAATTCTGCTGTATGGGATCAAGGCGCGCCGCCTGCGGCGGCGCGCGGCAGGATCCGACGCACGTTGGCACCGACTCCCCGCATCCCGGCACGCCGGGCTCCCGCTCCGCTCCGCCCGTCGGCCGTGCGCGGAGTCGGTGCACGTGGTCGCGAGGCGGCGCGCCGACCAGAGGAACGACAGCTCCCAGCCGCAGCAGTCGGGACGATCGCGCGGTCACGTCGCTTGGTCGGGCTGGGCACG
The DNA here is from genome assembly GCF_001905065.1 of Saccharothrix sp. CB00851. NCBI lineage: Bacteria > Bacillati > Actinomycetota > Actinomycetes > Pseudonocardiales > Pseudonocardiaceae > Saccharothrix > Saccharothrix sp. CB00851. Next base: position 201,940 of record NZ_LWLC01000034.1, on the reverse strand, counting down.
GCGATCGGCTGCCGCGACGGCTGGCGCCGCCTTGCCACCGAGGAGGGTCGGTCGGCAAGGAGCACCAAGGCCACGACATACGATCGGGCACCACCCGAGGCGTGTGCCGAGGTGGTGCCCGAGCGGACAGGTCGAGGTCAGGCCGTCTCCAGGCCGTCAGACGTCAGGAGACAGCAAGAACAGGTGAGAAATGACGAGTGGCGTTTGGCCTGGTCAGAGGCTAATTCCAGAGTTGCCAGGCACGAGCCGTCCGGCCGGTGACCAGATCATCGCCATCTGGTTCGCGATCTACTCCTGATGGCGACGGTGGTCGGGCGCGCGGTGCGGTGGGTGAGTGACGAGCCGTTCCCGGGGTGGGTGGAGGTCCAGCTCACGGATGTGCACGGGGTGGCGTGGAGCCTGTTCGACAAGCCCACGGTGTTCGACGACGAGGACCGGTTGCGCAACCACACCGCCTACCCGGTGGACGTGGACGTGCCGTGCGAGGTCGTCGGGCGAGGGTGGCTCAGGGACGGGACCGAGGTGGTGACCATCTCGACCCGCCTGCCCTGCGGCATCGAGACGCGGGACGGGCGGACCGAGTTCCTGGTCGAGGTCGGGACGGTCACCGCCGACTGAGCCGTCAGGTCAGGTCAGGCCCCTGGGCGCGCAGGTCGTCCACGCGGGTCATCGCCTCGCGCAGTTCGGTCAGCCACGCGTCCGCGTGCTCGCCGACCAGCCGCACGGCCCAGGCCAGCGCCTCCGACCGCGACCGCGCCACACCCGCCGCGACCAGCGTGTCCAGCACCATCCGCTCGGGCTGCCGCAGCCGCGTCATCACGGGCACCGACAGCGTGGTGAACAGCTCCTCCGTCCCGCCGAGCCGCGCACCCCAGGCGACCTTGCGCCGGTAGCGGTGTTCGGCTTGGCGGGCGATCTCGATCCGCTCGTCCCTGGTCTGCTCGCGGAACCGGCTGATGCGGCCCGACTCGGCCGCCGCGCGTTCGGCGTCGTCGGTGAACTCGCCCTCCAGCGCGGGCAGCGTGCCCACGACCAGGATTTCCTCCCGGTCCACCGTCACCACCGGCGCCTCGGTGAACCAGCCGTCGGGCAGCCTGCCGCTGAACCAGGCCGCCGCGTCGTCCGCCGGTGGCTGCTCGGCCTGCTGCCAGCCGCCCCGGCCTCCCCATCCACGTCGCATCTCGCACCACCTCGATTACATGATTACGACGATGCAGACGTTACGCCGGTCAAGTTCAAGAGGCGGGCGGGTTCGCTACCGGTGGACAGCCAGGGCGGCGGTCAGGTCGGCCACGGACGTCACCGGCCGGTCGCACACGTAACCGCGGCACACGTAAGCCGCCGCACCACCGTCCACCAGCGGCCGGTCGGCCAGCAGCGGGGCGGAGTCCGGCTCCCCCGCCACCACCACGCCACCGCCGTGCACGCCGGTCCACGCGGCACGCACCAGGTCAGGCCCGTCACCGACCACGGCGACCTGCAGGGGACCGAACGCCAACGCCTCGGCCACGCTCAGCCAGTGACCGGCGAACCGGGGTTCGCGCGCGGCCAGCAGCCCGGCCCGGCCGACGGCGGCTTCGGCTGCCTCGCGGTAGGTCGACGGGCCGCCCAGCACGGACGCCGTCACCAGCGCCGAGGCCAGCGACGACGCCCCGGACGGGCTCGCGTTGTCCGACGGGTCGGACGGCCGCTGCACCAACGCCTCGGCATCGTCGGCCGTGTCGTAGTAGACGCCGGGCTCCTCGCCCGCGAACCGGGCCAGCGCGGTGTCCAGCAGTCCACAGGCGACGGTGAACCACTTGACGTCACCGGTCGCCTGGTGCAGCGCGAGCAGCCCGTCGGCGAAGCAGCCGTAGTCCTCCAGCACCCCCGCCGCCGTGCCCGCCGCACCGTTGCGGGACGTGCGCAGCAGCCGCCCGTCGACCAGGTGCACGTCCAGGACCAGCGACGCCGCCCGCACGGCCGCCTCCACCCACCGCGGCTCGCCGAACACCGCGCCCGCCTCCGCCAGCGCCACGATCGCCAGGCCGTTCCACGCCGTCACGACCTTGTCGTCACGCCCCGGCTGCGGCCGGCGGTCACGGGCCTCCAGCAACCTGGCGGCGATCTCCGGGTCCGGCTCGCCGAGCATCCGCAACGTCGACGTGCCGTGCTCGAACGTGCCCTCGTCCGTCACGCCGTACAGCGCCGCGGCGCGCGCTCCGGTCGCCAACCCGAGCACCTCGACCAACTGCGCGGGCGTCCACACGTACGTCGCGCCCTCGACGCCCAGGGTGTCCGCGTCCAGCGAGGCCGCGAACCCCCCTTCCGCCGTGCCGAGGTCGCGGAGCAGGAACTCGGCGGTCTCCCGGACCACCTGGCGGTACCGGGGGTTGTCGTCACGACGGCTCAGGTGCGTGTACGCGCGCAGCAGCAAAGCGTTGTCGTACAACATCTTCTCGAAGTGCGGCACCACCCACGCCGCGTCCACGCCGTACCGCGCGAACCCGCCCGCCAACTGGTCGTACAGCCCACCGTTCGCCATCGCGTCGCACGTGGCCCGCACCATCGACAAGGCCTCCACCGACCCGGTCCGCTCGTGATGGCGCAGCAGGAACTCCAGCACCATCGACGGCGGGAACTTCGGCGCGCCACCGAAACCGGCGTTGGCCCGGTCGAAGTGGCCGAGCAGCGACACCACCGCGCCGGACAGCACGTCGGCGTCCACTGTGGACTGCGGAAGCGGCTTGAACGCCAGCTGCGCCACGATCCCGGCGGCCGACTCGCGCACCTCGTCGCCCTGCTCGCGCCACGCGTGGTCGATGGCCTCCAGCACCTGCCGGAACGACGGCAGCCCGGGGTGCGGCTTCGGCGGGTAGTACGTGCCCGCGTAGAACGGCTCACCGCCCGGGGTGAGGAAGCACGTCATGGGCCAGCCGCCGTGCCCGCTGAGCGCCTGCGTGACCGCCATGTAGACCGCGTCCACGTCCGGCCGCTCCTCGCGGTCCACCTTCACGTTCACGAAGTGCTCGTTCATGAACGCCGCGGTGGCCTCGTCCTCGAACGACTCGTGCGCCATCACGTGGCACCAGTGGCACGCCGCGTACCCGACCGACAGCAGCACCGGCACGTTCCGCTCGCGCGCCTCCTCGAACGCCTCCGGTGACCACGGCCACCAGTGCACCGGGTTGTCCGCGTGCTGGAGGAGGTACGGGCTGGTCGAGGACGCGAGCCGGTTCGTCATGGCTCCACAGTAATTCCCGGACAACCGCCGGACGCGTCGATCAGACTGGGCGCATGGAGCCTCCCGCCGAGCCGTTCGAGCCGTTCGAGCCGTTCGAGCCGTTGCCGCACGACCTGCGCCACGAGACCGGGCCGTTCGACGTGGTCGGCGACGTGCACGGGTGCCGCGTCGAGCTCGTCCACCTGCTGCGGGAGCTGGGCTACTCCGCCGAGGGCGTGCACCCGGAGGGGCGCAAGGTGGCGTTCCTGGGCGACCTGGTCGACCGCGGCCCGGACACGCCGGGCGTGCTGCGGCTGGTGATGCCGATGGTGGCGGCGGGCAACGCCGTGTGCGTGCGCGGGAACCACGAGGAGAAGCTGGTCCGCGCGTTGCGGGGGCACGACGTCCAGGCCAACCACGGGTTGGAGCGGTCGTTGGACCAACTGGCCCGGGAGACGGCGGAGTTCCGGGCCGAGGTGCTGGCGTTCTGCGACTCCCTGGTGCCGCACTACGTGCTGGACGGCGGCAAGCTCGTCATCGCCCACGCCGGGCTGCCCGAGCGGTACCACGGCAGTGAGTCGGCCCGGATGCGGTCGCTGGCGCTGTGGGGCGTCCGCACGGGCGAGTACGACGCGCGCGGCTTCCCCGTCCGCTACGCCCGTGTGCGCTCACGTCGCGGCGACAGGCCCGAACTCCGGCTGTTCGCCCTGTCCGACCGCGGCGAGCCGCGCGAACTCGTCCCCTCCACGGAGGGGCGCGTGGATTTCCCCGCCATCGACCCCACCTGGATCCCCGTCACATCCCGGATCGCGCTGTACACGTGGACCGGCGACGATTTGACGCCGTGGGCGCCGCCTTGGGCGGGAGTCGCCGGCTCGGGCACCAAGGCGGCGACGGTGTTGCGCGGCGATCGGGCGTTCGTGGCGCTCGGCGACGACAACGGAGGGCTGGGGGTGTGGTCCTGCGCACCCGGTGGCCGGGCGCGCGTGCTGGCGGCGATCGACCTGGACTCGCCGGTGACCGACCTGATCTGGCACCCGGACGGCACGCTCGTGGTCTGGTGCCGGTCCGGAGCCCTCAAGCTCGACTTCGGCTAGCTAGTCGTCCTTCTTCACGCCGCCGTTGCCGTTGCCGGCCTTCGCGTCCGGCTTGGCCTCGGTGTCGGGCTGGTCGAACGAGGCGGGCAGCTTCTTCAAGTGCTTGTTCATCGACTTGACCAGGAAGAACACGGCGATGAAGAACAACACCAGGATCAGCAGGCCCAACGGGGAGGACTTGCCGAAGTCCTCCTGCTGGCCGCCCGGGTCCTTGTCGGTGGACGGCGGTTGCTGGGCCAGGACGATCGCCGTGGTCTGCTCCCACGGGATCGGGTCGAACGAGGTCACGCGGTCACCCTCTCCTGGACGCCCGCGAACAGGTCGTCCTCGGGCACGGTGCTGTCGACCAGCGACCGTGCCAGCTCGTACTCCTCCGTCGGCCACACCGTGCGCTGCATCTCACTTGGCACGGCGAACCAACGGCTCTCCGGGTCGATCTGGGTGGCGTGGGCCTTGAGGGCTTCGTCGCGCACCGGGAAGTAGTCGGCGCACTCGACGCGGGTGGTGACCCGCTCGATGACGTCCGGCCGGTCGGTCGGCCAGCCCGCCAGCCACTCGGCGTACGGCGACTCCAGGCCCTCCGCGATCATGGCCTCGTGGAACGCCTGCAGCTTGGCGCGTGAGAAGCCGTGCGAGTAGTACAGCTTCAGCGGCTGCCACGGCTCGCCCAGCTCGGGGTAGCGCTCCGGGTCGCCCGCCGCGTCGAACGCGGCGATCGACACCTCGTGGCAGCGGATGTGGTCGGGGTGCGGGTAGCCGCCGTTCTCGTCGTAGGTGACGATCACGTGCGGCCGGAACTCGCGGATCACCTCGACCAGCGGCGGCGTGGACACCTCCAGCGGGGTGAGCGCGAAGCAGCCCTCGGGCAGCGGCGGCAGCGGGTCGCCCTCCGGCAGGCCCGAGTCCACGAACCCGAGCCAGCGGTGCTGGACGCCCAGGATCCCGGCGGCGCGCGCCATCTCCTGCCGGCGGATCTCGGCGATGTTCTCCAGCACGTCGGGGCGGTCCATGGCCGGGTTGAGGATGCTGCCCGCCTCACCGCCGGTGCAGGTCACGACCATGACCTCGTGACCCTCGGCCACGTAGCGGGCCATCGTGGCGGCGCCCTTGCTCGACTCGTCGTCGGGGTGCGCGTGCACCGCCATCAGGCGCAGCTTGTCAACCATGACGGTGGATGCTCCCTCTCGCCCCTGCCGAACCGGTCCGGTCCAGTCCCTGCGACACTCAACGCGGTGGTCGAGGGACATTGTTCCCCACGGGCAGGAAGGCGTTGGACAGTGGCACTGCCCGAGGGGCGTTACGGCACTCCCCGCAGGCCCCTGCCCCGGTGGGCGCGGTGGTCACTCCCCGTGATCGCGGTGCTGGTGGGCGCGGTCGTCGCGTGGGTCGGCTACCGCAACCTCGGCACCATGCCCGTCGAGGCGAAGCAGACCGCGTTCGAGGTGCTGGACGGCGGCACGGTCGAGATCACGTTCGAAGTGGTCAGGCAGACGCCCGAGAAGCCCGTCGTGTGCATCGTGCGGGCGCGTTCCCAGGACGGCGACGAGGCGGGCCGGCGGGAGGTCCTGGTCCAGCCGGGAGCCGACACCGTGCGCGCCACGACCGTGCTGAAGACGTCCAAACCGCCGGTCACCGGCGAGGTGTTCGGGTGCTCCTACCAGGTTCCGGCGTACCTGTCCACGAGGTAGCGGCCAAGCGGGTGATCTGCAGGTTTAGCGGCCGATCCGGGAACAAAACGCCGTAGCCGAACGTTCTGTGCGTGTTACTCTGGCCTTTCAGCACGGCCCCGACGCGGGCCGTGTTTTTCCGTTCCGGGCTGGTGCGCCCGGGAACTGCCAGCCCACGCCGTGGGCCGGAGCAAGACGAGGAGTTGGTGACCGTGAGCGACACTGAGGTGACCTGGCTGACCCAGGAGGCCTACGACCGGCTCAAGGGAGAGCTGGACGAGATGATCGAGAATCGCCCGGTCATTGCTGCGGAGATCAACGCGCGTCGCGAAGAGGGTGACCTCCGCGAGAACGGCGGGTACCACGCGGCCCGTGAGGAGCAGGGCAAGCAGGAAGCCCGCATCCGCCAGCTGCAGGAGCTGCTGCGGGTCGCCAAGGTCGGCGAGGCGCCCACGGTGACGGGCGTCGCGGCGCCCGGCATGGTGCTCACTGTGCGTTACGACGGGGACGACGAGACGGAGGAGTTCCTGCTCGCCACCCGTGAGGAGGGCGCGCACGGTGCCCTCGAGGTCTACTCACCCTCGTCGCCGCTGGGCAAGGCGTTGCTCGGCGCGAAGGAGGGCGAGGCGCGTGAGTACGAGCTGCCCAACGGCAGCACGATGAAAGTCACGTTGATCAAGGCCGTGCCGTACTCCGGCTGACCCCCAAGACACCGGGAGGGCGGCCACCACGCGGGGTGGCCGCCCTTCTGCTGTCGCGGGACGTTTCCCCGCAGGCGCTCACGTGACGCGTTCCAGCAAGGGCCGCACGCGGGGCGGGACCGGGGTCGAGAGCGCGATCGAGGTGGACAGCCGCTGCACGCCCGGCACGTCCACGATCGAGTCGATCACGCGTTGCAGGTCGGCGTTGGACCGGGCCACGACCCGCACGAACAGGTCACCCGGCCCGGTCGTCGCGTGCACCTCGCACACCTCGTTGATCACGGCCAGGCCCTGCGACACCTCGTGCCGCCGTCCCTGGGCGATCTCCAGCACGGCGAACGCGGTCAGCCCGTAGCCCATCGCGGCCAGGTCGAGCGCGGGCGGGAAGCCGGTCAGCACGCCACGCGCCACCAGCCGGTCCAGCCGGGCCTGCACCGTGCCGCGGGCCACGCCGAGGCGCCGTGAGCACTCCAGAACGCCCAGCCTGGGCTCGTCCGTGAGCAGCAACAGCAGTCGTGCGTCCAGCGCGTCAACGGCCTGGTCAGAGTGTTCAGTTTGCAGGTCGGAAGCCATGAACCACTGTACAAGATGGCTAGCTCAATCAAGGACTGTTGCGCACCCTGACCAGCATTCCACATGCTGTGAGGTATGACGCAGCAGCTTGACGACGTGAGCTACGACCAGCTCCGCCAACTCGTGGGACTGGTCGACTACGACGGGACGCGCGACCCGTTCCCCGTCCGCTCGATGGACGCCGTGGTCTTCGTGGTCGGCAACGCTACCCAGACCGCGTGGTTCTACCAGGTCGCCTTCGGGATGCAGCTCGTCGCGTACTCCGGGCCGGAGACCGGGCAGCGGGACCACAAGTCCTTCGTGCTCAAGTCCGGCTCGGCGCGGTTCGTGATCAACGGTGGCGTGCGGCCGGACAGCCCGCTGCTCGACCACCACCGCAAGCACGGTGACGGCGTGGTGGACCTCGCGCTGGAGGTGGCCGACGTCGACAAGTGCGTCGAGCACGCGCGTGCCCAGGGCGCGACCGTGCTCGAAGAGCCCCACGACCTCACCGACGAGCACGGCACCGTGCGGCTCGCCGCCATCGCCACCTACGGCGAAACCCGCCACACCCTGGTCGACCGGTCGCGCTACCGCGGGCCGTACCTGCCGGGGTACGAGGCGCGGGAGAGCACGGTCGTGCGGCCCGCGGGCGCGCCGAAGCGGTTGTTCCAGGCGGTCGACCACTGCGTGGGCAACGTCGAACTCGGCAAGATGGACTACTGGGTCGAGTTCTACAACCGGGTCATGGGCTTCGTGAACATGGCGGAGTTCATCGGCGACGACATCGCCACCGACTACTCGGCGCTGATGAGCAAGGTCGTCTCCAACGGCAACCACCGGGTGAAGTTCCCGCTGAACGAGCCGGCGGTGGCGAAGCGGAAGTCGCAGATCGACGAGTACCTGGAGTTCTACTCCGGTGCCGGCGTGCAGCACATCGCGCTGGCGACCAACGACATCGTGGCCACTTTGACCGCGATGCGGGCCGCGGGCGTGGAGTTCCTGGAGACGCCCGACTCGTACTACGACGACCCGGAACTGCGGGCGCGCATCGGTGAGGTGCGCGTGCCGATCGAGGTGCTCAAGGAGCACCGCATCCTGGTAGACCGGGACGAGGACGGCTATCTGCTGCAGATCTTCACCAAGCCGATCGGCGACCGGCCGACCGTGTTCTACGAACTGATCGAGCGGCACGGGTCGCTCGGCTTCGGCAAGGGCAATTTCAAGGCCCTGTTCGAGGCGATCGAGCGCGAGCAGGAGCGTCGGGGCAACCTCTAGTTCGCGGCTGTGCGCACAGGCCGGTCCGGGCACCACCCGGGCCGGCCTTTCGCGTTTCCGGGTGGCGTCCGTTCGGCCGGATCCTGTCGGAACACTGACGATGCCCGTACCGCACGCGCCGGGACCGGTACTCTCGGTTCGGGGCTATCTCACACAGCATTCACCTGGAGGGTGGCATGGCACTCGCGGCACGGGTCACCGCGGTGCTCCCGCTCGTCGGAGCGGTGGTCACGGCCGTGGCGTTGACCGGCGCGGCCTTCTTCACCGTCGCCCACGCGGGGTGCGCGGACACCGGGCGGTTCGTGGAGCGCGACGGCGTGGTGGAGTTCGTCGGGGGGTGCGTGGACGGGCACGACCTGCCCGCCGTGCCGCGGGTCGAGAACGCGCGGTACGACGTCAAGCCCTGACGCCGTCGCCGTTCTGGGCGATAGTGGAGCCATGTGTCGCAACATCAGGGTGCTCCACAACTTCGAACCGCCCGCCACCGAGGACGAGGTCCGTGCGGCGGCCGTTCAGTACGTGCGCAAGGTGAGCGGGTCGGCGCGTCCGTCGGCGGCGAACCAGGAGGCGTTCGACGCCGCCGTCGAGGCGGTCGCCGAGGCGACCCGCGTGCTGCTGGAATCCCTGGTCACGAACGCCCCGCCCCGTGACCGCGAGGTCGAGGCCGCCAAGGCCAAGGAACGCTCCGCCGCCCGCTTCGGCCCCCGCTGACCCGAGAGTCCAACGCTCACGCACCGTGAGTCCAACGCTCAGAACGCGCGTGTCCAACGTTCGGAACACCCGAGTTGAACGTTCAGAACGCCACGAACCCCGCGCCCAGGTGGCCGAGCGCGGGGTTCGGGTGTTCCGAGTGTTCAACTCGGGTGTCCTGAACGTAGGACACGCGCGTTCTGAACGTAGGACACGCGCGTTCCGAGCGTTGGACTCTCGCGGTTAGGCGAGGGCGGTGGTGAGGTCGGCGATCAGGTCGTCGGCCGATTCGATGCCCACGGACAGGCGGACCAGGTCGGCCGGGACCTCCAGCAGCGAGCCGGCGGTGCTGGCGTGGGTCATTCGGCCCGGGTGCTCGATCAGGGACTCCACGCCGCCCAGCGACTCGGCCAGGGTGAACAGCTTGGTGCGCGCGCACACGTCGAGAGCGGCCTGCTCCCCGCCGGCGACGGTGAACGAGATCATCCCGCCGAACCGGCGCATCTGCTTCGCCGCGACCTCGTGACCGGGGTGCTCGGGCAGGCCCGGGTAGTACACGTGCGTCACCTTCGGGTGCCGCAACAGCGCCTCGACCACCTTCTCGGCGTTGTCCGAGTGCTTCTCCATGCGCACTTCGAGCGTCTTGATCCCGCGCAACGTCAACCACGCGTCGAACGGCCCCGGCACGGCACCGGCACCGTTCTGCAGGAACCCGAACTGCGCGTCCAACTCGTCATCCGACGTGATCAGCGCACCGCCGACGACGTCCGAGTGCCCGCCCACGTACTTGGTGGTCGAGTGCAGCACGACGTCCGCACCCAGCTCCAACGGGTTCTGCAGGTACGGCGAGGCGAACGTGTTGTCCACCACCAGCCGCGCGCCCGCCGAGTGCGCGACCTGCGCGAGCAGCGCGATGTCGGCGATGTTGAGCAGGGGGTTGGTCGGCGTCTCGATCCAGACCACCTTGGTGTTCGGCCGGATCGCCGCGCGCACCGCGTCGACGTCGGACAGCGGCGCCGGGGTGTGCTCGACGCCCCAGTGCGACAGCACCTTGTCGATCAGCCGGAACGTGCCGCCGTACGCGTCGTTCGGGATGACGACGTGGTCACCGGGACGGCACATCGTGCGCAGGGCCGTGTCGGTCGCGCCCATGCCCGACGCGAACGCGCGGGCGTGCCGTCCGCCTTCGAGCGCCGCCAGGCACTCCTCCAGCGCGGCACGGGTGGGGTTGCCGGTGCGGGAGTACTCGAACCCGCCGCGCAGCCCGCCCACGCCGTCCTGCGCGTAGGTGGAGGTGGCGTGGATCGGCACGATGACCGAGCCCGTAGTCGGGTCGGGGTCCTGCCCGGCGTGGATAGCCCTGGTCGCGAAACCGTAGTGGCCGGTGTCCGTCATGCCCCTAGGGTACGGCGACCGAAAAAGCAACCGCCCGTCGACCGCAAGGCCGACGGGCGGTTGGGTGAACAGATGACCTAGCTCACCACTGCTGCGGCGGCTGCTGGCCGTAGGGGTTCTGCTGCTGCGGCTGGCCGTACGGGTTCGACGCGGGCGCCGAGCCGTACGGGTTGACCTGGCCGTAGCCGCCGGCACCGGGGTAGCCGCCGGGCGCCGCGCCCTCGGGCGCGTTGACCACGATGGTGCCCAGGATCTTGTCGGCCCACGTCTGCTTCTTGGCCTCCCACAGCGGCGCGAACCAGCCCGCGTAGCAGGGCAGCGAGTCGACGAAGTGGCACAGGTGGCGCACGAAGGCGTTGCCGAAGCCGATCGGCTGCCCCGTCTCCTCCTTGATGAGCTTGATCTTCGCGACCTTCTTGCCCAGCGACTGACCGGTGGTGCCCGCCAGGTACCAGGAGTTGTAGATCATGAAGCCGAGCAGGCCCACGTAGCCGACGCCCATGAGGATCAGGTAGAGCGTCGGGTCACCGGTGGCCGCGCCGATGCCGGCCAGGATGCCGACGACCAGACCGGGCGCGAAGTAGTCGATCAGGGCGCCGACCGCACGACTGCCCCACTCCGCGTAACCACCCGAGGGCGCACCGTAAGCGGCCTGGGCGGGGTACGCGGCGGGCTGCTGCGCGCCCCACGCCTGCTGCTGCGGCTGGCCGTACGGGTTCGCCTGGGGCTGGCCGTACGGGTTGGACTGCGGCTGCTGCGGCTGGCCGTACGGGTTCGCCTGCGGCTGGCCGTACGGGTTGGACTGCGGCGGCTGCCCGTACGGCTGCTGGCCGTACTGGGCGGGCTGCTGCTGGCCGTAGGCGGGCGGCTGCTGGGCCGGGAAGGCACCCGAGCCCGGCTGCTGCGCCGGCTGACCGTACGGGTTGGACGCGGGCTGCTGCGGCGCACCCGGCGGCACGACCTGGGTCGCGTCCGGGTTCGACTGCGGCTGCTGCTGGCCGGAGGGCACGACCTGGGTCGCCTCCGGCGGCGGGAAAGCAGGGGGCTGACCGCCACCCGGCACGACCTGCGTCGCGTCGGCGTTCGGGGGCTGGGCACCCTGCCCCTGCTCCTGCTGGTTTTGACCGCCGAACTGCTGGTTCCCTGGCGGCTGCGGAGCGTTCATCGGAGTTTCCAACCCCCTTGGCACGGGCCGTAGGTGTACGAGTCGGTGGCCAACGCTAGCGGATGCCACCGCCCGGACCACGCACAACCGGCCAACCTGTCCCGATCCGCGCGGGGATCGGGACACGTTGACCGCCGGGAGCGCCGATCAGCGACCGGCGAGGAAACCCAGGATGTCCTGCCGGGTGACCACTCCGGCGGGCTTGCCGTCCTCCAGCACCAGCGCACCGTCCGCTGAGGACAGTGCCGCCATGGCGGAGCTGATCGACTCGCCCGCGCCGATCGTGGGCAGCTTCAACGACATGTGCCGGTCCAGCCGGTCGGTCAGCTGCGCCTTGCCGGTGAACAGCGCGTCGAGCAGGTCCCGCTCGTTGACCGCGCCGGCGACCTCGGCGGCCATCACGGGCGGTTCGGCGTTGACGACCGGCATCTGGGAGACGCCGTACTCGCGCATGATCGCGACCGCCTCGGCGACCGTCTCGTTGGGATGGCCGTGCACGAGGTCCGGCATGGTGCCGTCCTTGCGCCGCAACACGTCGCCGACGGTCGCGCCGGACGTGTCGGGCGACAGGAAGCCGTACTGCGCCATCCACTTGTCGTTGAACACGCTCGACAGGTAGCCGCGCCCGCCGTCGGGCAACAGCACCACGATCACGTCGTCCGGGCCCGCGTTGTCGGCCACCCGCAGCGCCGCCGCGACGGCCATGCCGCACGAGCCGCCGACGAGCAGCCCCTCCTCGCGGGCCAGCCGGCGGGTGATCTCGAACGAGTCCGAGTCGCTCACCGCCACGATCTCGTCGCACACGTCGCGGTCGTAGGCGTCCGGCCAGAAGTCCTCGCCGACGCCCTCGACCAGGTACGGCCGGCCGCTGCCGCCGGAGTAGACCGAGCCCTCCGGGTCCGCGCCGATGATCTTCACGCGGCCCTCGGAGACCTCCTTGAGGTAGCGGCCGGTGCCGGAGATCGTGCCGCCGGTGCCGACGCCCGCGACGAAGTGCGTGATCCTGCCCTCGGTCTGCCGCCACACCTCCGGCCCGGTGCCGTGGTAGTGGCTGGCCGGGTTCTCCGGGTTCGCGTACTGGTTGGGCTTCCAGGCGCCGGGGATCTCGGCGACCAGGCGGTCGGAGACGTTGTAGTAGGAGTCGGGGTGTTCCGGCGCGACCGCGGTCGGGCACACCACGACCTCGGCGCCGTAGGCCTTGAGCACGTTGCGCTTGTCCACGCTGACCTTGTCCGGGCAGACGAAGACGCACTTGTAGCCCTTCTGCTGGGCCACGAGCGCCAGGCCGACGCCGGTGTTGCCCGAGGTGGGCTCGACGATCGTGCCGCCGGGCTTGAGCTCGCCGCTGCGCTCGGCCGCCTCGACCATGCGCAGCGCGATGCGGTCCTTCACGCTGCCGCCGGGGTTGAGGTACTCGACCTTGGCCAGGATGAGCGGCCGGCGGCCCTCGGCCACCGCGTTCAGCTTCACCAGCGGCGTGTTGCCGACCAGGTCTACGACGCTCTCGACGTACTCCACGACGGACCTTCCACTTCTTGAGATGACGCGCTGAGCGTATCCCGGTGGCGCGGCGGTCGGCCCGGTGGACGACGGGCGTCGGGGGTGCCAGGTCCCCTCGGCGTCCTTCGTCACGAGTGCTGGCCGCGCTGAACGGGCGTTAACTAGGCTGCACGTCACACGTTGCGGCGAAACAAAGGAGTTCCGTAATGCCTGAGGCCGTGATCGTCTCCGCCGCCCGGTCGCCCATCGGGCGCGCGGGCAAGGGCTCGCTCAAGGACATCCGCGCCGACGACCTGACCGTGCAGGTCCTCAAGGCCGCGCTGGCGAAGGTGCCGCAGCTCGATCCGAACGACATCGACGACCTCATGCTCGGCTGCGGGCTGCCCGGCGGCGAGCAGGGCTTCAACATGGGCCGCGTGGTGTCCGTGCTGGCCGGCTACGACAACCTGCCCGGCACGACGGTGACCCGGTACTGCGCGTCGAGCGTGCAGACGACCCGGATGGCGCTGCACGCGATCAAGGCGGGCGAGGGTGACGTGTTCATCAGCGCCGGCGTGGAGACGGTGTCGAGCTTCGCGCGCGGGTCGTCCGACTCGTGGCCCGGCACGCACAACCCGGTGTTCGCCGACGCCGAGGCCCGCACGGCGGCCGTGGCCGAGTCCGGCGCGCCGGAGTGGGTGGACCCCCGGGCGAACGGGCAGGTGCCCGACATCTACATCGCCATGGGCCAGACCGCGGAGAACCTGGCGCTGGCCAAGGGCGTGACGCGGCAGGAGATGGACGAGTTCGGCGTGCGGTCGCAGAACCTCGCCGAGAAGGCCATCGCCAACGGGTTCTGGGCGCGGGAGATCACGCCGGTGACGCTGCCGGACGGCACGGTCGTGTCGGCCGACGACGGCCCGCGGCCCGGCGTGACGATCGAGGGCGTGTCGGGGCTCAAGCCGGTGTTCCGGCCGGACGGCCGCGTCACGGCGGGCAACTGCTGCCCGTTGAACGACGGTGCGGCCGCGCTGGTGGTCATGAGCGACGTGAAGGCGAAGGAGCTGGGCATCACGCCGTTGGCGCGGATCGTGTCGACCGGCGTGTCCGGGCTGTCGCCGGAGATCATGGGCCTCGGGCCGGTGGAGGCGTCGAAGCGGGCGCTGGCGCTGGCCGGGATGTCGATCTCCGACATCGACCTGGTCGAGATCAACGAGGCGTTCGCGGCGCAGGTCATCCCGTCCTACCGGGACCTGGGCATCGACCTGGACCGGCTCAACGTCAACGGCGGCGCGATCGCCGTGGGTCACCCGTTCGGGATGACCGGCGCGCGGATCACCACGACGCTGATCAACTCGCTGCAGTTCCACGACAAGCAGTTCGGCCTGGAGACCATGTGCGTCGGCGGCGGCCAGGGCATGGCGATGGTCATCGAAAGGCTGAGCTGAACGGCGGGGAGAACCGCGTCACGATTACTGTTACCCGACGTCCTACCTTTGAGTAAGGGAGGTCGGGGTGACGATGCCGTACGTGTGGTGGCACAGCGGTTACGACCGGCTGTGCCACGCGTTCTCCGTGGCGCAGGCCTCGGAGGCCTACTTCGAGGCCGCCTGCGCCCACTCGGTGCCGCCGGACCTGCTGGTCCGGTCGCCGAGTGGCACGTTGTGCGTGCCGTGCCTGGTCGAGGTCGGTTCGACGATGGAGGGCGACTGCGGCTGGCGCGACTGACCCCACCGGGCTCGCCCCGTCCTGAGCGTTGAATTCAGGGGTCCTGAACGTAGGACACGCGCGTTCTGAACGTAGGACACGCCGAAGGGCGCCCTGGCCGGAGCCGGGACGCCCTTCGGGTGCGTGCGGGTGGTGCTAGTCGTTCTGGAAGTACGACAGCAGGCGCAGGATCTCCAGGTACAGCCAGACGAGCGTGGTCATCAGGCCGAACGCGGCGAGCCAGGCGTACTTGGCCGGCATGGCGGCGCGGATCATCTCGTTGGCCGCCTCGAAGTCCAGCAGGAAGCTGAACGCCGCGATGCCGATGACCACCAGGCTGAAGATGATCGCCAGGGTGCCGCCGTCACGCAGGCCCATGTTCACGCCGAACAGGCCCATGACCAGGTTGCCGAGCATGAGCACGACCACGCCGACGGTCGCGCCGATGATCCACTTGGTCAGGCGGGGCGTGACCCGGATCGCGCCAGTCTTGTAGACCACGAGCATCGCGGCGAACACGCCGAACGTGCCCAGGATCGCCTGCCAGGCGATACCGGAGAACATCGCCTCGAACACGCCGGTGATGGCACCGAGGAACACGCCCTCCGCCGCCGAGTAGGCGAGCACCATCGGGCCGCTGGGCTTCTGCTTGAAGATGATGATCAGGGCCAGGACCAGGCCGACGATCATGCCGGGCACGGCGAGCGCGAACGGCGCGACCGCTCCGGAGAGCACCATCCACGCCGACGCGAAGCCGGTGAGGATGGCCACACCGAGGGTCGTCGCGGTCTTGGTGACCACGTCGTCGATCGTGATGGGGCGCTCGCCGGTGGTCGGCGGCGCCGGCTGGTAGCCGCCGTACTGCTGGCCCGGGTAGGGCTGCTGCTGCGCCTGGTAGGGCTGGCCGAAACCTGCGTAGTTACCGCTACCGCCGCCGGTCGGCAGGTTGCGGAACGCGGGGTTGCTGGTGGTACGCACCTCGTCCTCCTGTGGCGTGCTGACGCCGTCACGGGGTTCAACGACCACACGAGTCGATCGGTTCCCGTCGGGTAAAAGCGACTTTACTCGGGCTGTCGATCTCGAATCCACACCCCGCGCTGCGGAGCGTAGTCGGCGTTCCACCCCGCTGGTGGCTTGTCGACGTGATCTCCGACCCGTAAGGCTCAGTGCCGGCAGCTCTCACCGACCGGCGAAGCCCACCGGCTCGCCCGAGGGGTTCAGGACATCATGGTGTGGAGACGACTCGCCGGCGCGGTGCTCGCGGCCGGTCTGGTCCTGCTCGCGGCGCCCGTCACAGCCGGGGCGCAAGCGCAGGAGGGCATCGGCTACGAGACGGACCCGCAGGGTTACCTCGGCAAGCCGGTGGGCGGTGACTGGCTCGGTTCGTACATCTGGCGCGGTCAGCAGGTGTGGTGCGTGCAGTACTCGCTGCT
Source organism: Saccharothrix sp. CB00851 (assembly GCF_001905065.1). Taxonomy (NCBI): domain Bacteria; kingdom Bacillati; phylum Actinomycetota; class Actinomycetes; order Pseudonocardiales; family Pseudonocardiaceae; genus Saccharothrix; species Saccharothrix sp. CB00851. Next base: position 185,574 of record NZ_LWLC01000034.1, on the reverse strand, counting down.
CGCCCCGGACAGCTCGGTGGAGTACAAGGAAGGCGACGAGCTGCTCTCCAAGGGCGGCGCACGGCTCGCCGACGACGTCGCGGGCAGCATCTCCTACCTCCTGTTGAGGTACGCGAACACCCAATCGGCTGACGAGGCCGCGGCCCTGGCCCACCTGCTTCACACGTGGACCGCGTTCGAGGACCCGGCGAGGGGCATCTCGCTCGACCCGAACAGCGACTTCCGGCACATCGCCTACAACGCGGACTTCCACTTCCAGCAGCTCGGGCGCTTCGGCCAGGCCCAGGCGGCGGTGGGCAGGCTGCAGGCCGAGGCGGCGGCCAACCGCGGCCCGTGGACGGCCAAGGTGAGCGCTCCGGAGAAGGAGCAGGTCATCGGGACGCCGGACACGTGGGTGGTGGACATCACCAAGACCGACGGCGGCCAGGTCGCCGGCGCGCCGGTCACGGTGGAGCTGACCGACGCGACGTTGGAGGGCGGCGCGGCCACCGGTGAGCTGACCACGTCCACCGACGGCGAGGCGCTGGCCGTGAAGGTCGTGCCGACCGGGCCGAACCCGTCGTTCACGGTGAAGCTGGACAGCCCGGCCGACCGGCCGAAGGTGCACGTCCCGGCGAACGACAACATGCAGCGGATCGTCACCACGGGCGGCGAGAAGAAGCTGACCGCGAACGCGTCGACGACCGCGAAGACCCCGCCGGGCGTGGTGAAGGTCGGCAAGACCGACGCCGAGACCGGCAAGGCGATCGCGGGCGTGGCGCTGAAGGTGACCGCGCCCGACGGCCAGTCGCCCGCCAAGCGGCAGGACGACACCGCGCTGACCGGCCCGGAGGGCGAGGCGCTCGTCCTGCAGACCGCCACCGACGGCACCGCGACCGTGCCGGACCTGCGCACGCCGCAGGAGGTCTGCCTGATCGAGGTGGCCCCGGCCAAGGGCTACGAGGAGTTCTTCGACCCGAACGCGCCGCCGAAGGTGTGCGGGACCGTCGAGCCGGGGCAGACGCTGGTGCTCGCGTTGACCAACAAACCGGACAAACCGGTCGTCCCGATCACGATCCCGGCCGGCTCCGAGGGCGCCGGGGTGGTCGCGAAGGCCGCCTACACCACCGAGGTGTCGACCGGTGCGCTGGTCGGGTTCGGCGGTGTGGTGCTGATCGGCGCGACGCTGGTCGGCCTGCTGGTGCGGCGACGGGTGACCTCGCGGTCGTGAAAGCCCTGCTGACCGGCGCGGCGGTGGCGGCCCTGCTCGCCTCCGCCGCGCTCGTCTCCACCCAGGCGCCGGACGTCGTGCTGGCGGGCCGACCGATCCCCGGTGACGCCGTGGTGCCGCACCCGTTGGGCGACAGCGCGCGCTCCGGCCGCGGAGTGGACCTGGCCGGCATGCCGGTCGGTGCCAACCCTCCCTCGGCACCGCCTGCCGTGACGACCACCGCCGCTCCCCCGCCGGTCGCCGAACCGCCCAGGCAGCAGCCGGGGACGGTGCGGCTGCCCGGCGGCGGGGTGGCGACGCTGGTGCGCGAGGAGGTCACCGCGGACGGCGTGCTGCCGATCCCGGAGGCGCTCGGCGAGGCGACGTGGTGGGGCGTGGACCTCGGCGCGGCCGAGGGTGCGACGGTGCTGGCCGGGCACGTGAACTGGAAGGGCCTGACCGGGCCGTTCGACGTGCTGTGGCGCGCGTCCGTCGGGCAGGACGTGACCGTGGTCGACACGGCGGGTCGCACGTTCCGGTTCCGGGTGAGCAAGGTCGAGGCGGTGCGCAAGGACGACCTGCCGTCGCGGGCGGTGGAGCTGTTCGGGCCGCGCGGCGCGCACCGGTTGGTGCTGGTGACGTGCGGTGGGCGGTGGGTCGGCGGTGACACCGGGTACGAGGAGAACCAGGTGGTGACGGCCACGCCGGTGCCGTGACGCGGTGGCGGCGCGTGGTAGTTGCGTCACCTAGAGGCAACCTTTGGCTGCTTCCCGTCGTCTCTGTGGTGTGAAGCGATGGGGCTGGCTGAGCACGGGCGTCGCGCTGGCACTCACCCTGGTGGTGTTGGCCGTGCTGGGCGCCCGCGAACCCGCACCGGGGCACGACGTGGGCGACCTGGCCGCGCCGCTGCCGATGGCTCCCCGCACGAGCGGCAGCACCAGCGCCGCCCCGCCGCCGACCGTGCCGCCCGCGGCCTCGCCGCCGTCGTGGATGCGGCGCATGAAGCCGGGCGAGAAGCCGCCGCAGTTCGTGCTGTTCTCGTTCGACGGCGCCGCGTCCAAGCCGCACTGGGACCGGATCATGCCGATCGCCAGGCAGGCGAACGCGCACGTCACCGGCCTGCTGTCCGGCGTGTACCTGATACCGCAGGAGGAGGCCGCCTCCTACACCGGTCCCGGCCACCGGGCGGGTCACTCGTCCATCGGGTTCGGCGGCAGCCGCGCGGACGTGGCGCTGCGGATCGGCTACCTCAACGAGGCCATCGCGGCGGGCCATGAGATCGGCACCCACTACAACGGGCACTTCTGCGTCGGCGACGAGCCGAACGTCGGCACCTGGAACACCGACCAGTGGAACCGCGAGCTGGACCTGTTCTTCGGGATCGTGGAGAAGGCCAGGCAGCAGGGGTTCAAGCTCGACCCGGCGACGGTGCGCGGCGGCCGGACGCCGTGCCTGGAGGGGCAGTGGGGACAGGCGTTCCCGGCGATGCGCGGGCACGGCCTGGCCTACGACACCAGCCACGTGAGCCTCGGCGTGGTGTGGCCGTTCGTGCACGAGGGGCTGTGGGAGTTCCCCATGCCGGAAGTGCGCGTCCCCGCCCTGGGCAAGCAGGTCGTGATGATGGACTTCAACCTCTGGTACGCCCTCAACGGCGCCAAGGACGAGCCGGACCGGGCCGGTGACTACACGCGGATCGTGCTGGACACGTACCGGTCGGTGTACCAGGCGACGTTCAACAGCAACCGCGCGCCGATCGTGATCGGCAACCACTTCAACGAGTGGGCGGGCGGTGCGTTCAGCAACGCGGTGGAGGGGTTCCTCGGCGAGGTGTGTGTCAAGCCGGACACGGTGTGCGCCACCTATACAGAGGTGATCCAGTGGATGCAGTTGCAGGATCCGGTCGTGCTGGAACAGTTGAGACGCATCCCCCCAGCCCGCAACTAGCGCGGTAGCCGCCGCAAGCTCTACGGTGGGTTACCGCCGCACCACGGAGAAGCACCACCGCATCCGAGGAGTAGCGCATGACCACCGAGCCCGAGAAGCGCCCCTGGGTCAAGCCCGATTTCCGGGACGTCGACACCCCGATGGAAGTCACCGCTTACGCCGCTCGCAGTTGAGCCCCTCCGCCGTGCCCTTCCGGCGTTCCCGGAAGGGTGCGGCGCCCGCGTACCGAGAGGTGCCCTCCCGTCGTGCCCACTTCCGAGCTGACCGACACCGCGACATCGGTGTTGACCCCGGACGAGTTCACCGCGCGCCTGCGCGCCCTGGCGCCCCGCTACTGGGACCGCCACCCGTTCCACCTCCGGCTGCACGGGGGCCGGTTGAGCAAGGACGAGCTGCGGTTGTGGGCGGCCAACCGCTGGTACTACCAGCGGGCGATACCGCGCAAGGACGCGGCGATCCTGGCCAACTGCCCGGACGTCGAGGTCCGCCGGGCGTGGCGGGAGCGGATCGTCTGGCACGACGGCAGCCGGGCCGGTGAAGGCGGCGCGGAGAACTGGCTGCGGCTGGCCGAGGCGGTCGGGCTGACCCGGGATGAGGTGCTGGACGAGCGGCACGTGCTGCCCGGCACGCGGTTCGCGGTGGACGCCTACGTGACGTTCGCCCGCACCCGGCCGTGGGTGGAGGCGGTGGCGTCCGGGCTGACCGAGATGTTCTCCCGCGGGCTGATGGCGCGGCGGCTGGTGGACATGCGCGAGCACTACCCGTGGATCGCCGAGGAGGGCTTCACCTACTTCACCACCAGGCTGCAGGTGATCGCCGACGAAGGGAAGTCCACAGTGGACATCGTGGTGCGCAACTGCCGGACGCGCGAGCAGCAGGAGGCGGCGGTGGCCGCGCTGGCCTTCAAGTGCGACGTGCTGCGCGCGGTGCTGGACGCCGTGGACTACTACTCGTGACGGAGCCGGCCATGACGGGCTTCGACGCGATGCCGCGCTTGCGGCGTGGGGTGAAGACGGCGTTCGACGAGACGCGGAACAGCCACGTGGTGCTGTTCCCGGAAGGCGTGCTGGTGCTCAACGAGACCGCGGCGGCGGTGGTCTCGTTGTGCGACGGGCGCACGTCGGTCGAGGGGATCGCGCTGCGGTTGGCCGAGCGGTTCGACGGGGTGGAGGCGGACGACGTGGCCGAGCTCGTCACCCGGCTGGTGGCGCGGCGGGTGGTGGACGTCGATGGGTGAGGCAGCCGGGGCGGACGCGCCGTTCGGGCTCCTCGCCGAGCTGACCCACCGGTGCCCGTTGCGCTGCGGGTACTGCTCCAACCCCGTCGACCTGGTCGGGAGGGGCGACGAGCTGGACACCGCGACGTGGTGCTCGGTGTTCGACCAGGCCCGTGCGCTCGGCGTGCTGCAGGTGCACCTGTCCGGCGGGGAACCGTTGGCGCGCAAGGACTTGCCGGAGCTGGTCGGCCACGCGGCCGGGCTCGGCTGCTACGTGAACCTGGTGACCAGCGGGCTCGGGCTGACGGTCGAGCGGTTGGAGGGCGTCGACCACGTGCAGCTGTCCGTGCAGGACGCGGACGAGGCGAAGGCGAACCGGATCGCCGGGGTGAAGGCGTTCAATGCGAAGCTGAGGGCCGCCGAGGTGGTGCGGGAGGCCGGGCTGCCGCTGACCGTGAACGTGGTGCTGCACCGGCTCAACCTCGACCGCGTCGGTGAGATCGTCGCGCTGGCCGAGCGGATGGGCGCGGACCGGTTGGAGCTGGCCAACACCCAGTACTACGGGTGGGCGCTGCGCAACCGGGCCGCGTTGTTGCCGACGAAGGAGCAGTTGGCGCGGGCCGGCGAGGTGGTGGCCGACGCGCAGGCGAGGTTGGCGCGGGTGATGGAGATCGTGTACGTGATCGCCGACTACCACGAGGCCCACCCGAAGCCTTGCATGCACGGATGGGGTGCTCGGCAGCTGACCGTGGCGCCGAACGGCGACGTGCTGCCGTGCCCGGCGGCGGGCGTGATCGAGGGATTGGGCGTGGAGAACGTGCGGGACCGGCCGTTGGCCGACATCTGGCACTCGTCGCCCGCTTTCACCGCGTTCCGCGGCTATGAGTGGATGCGGGAGCCTTGTCGTTCTTGTGCGCGTCGTGAAGTGGACTTCGGCGGGTGTCGGTGCCAGGCGTTCCAGCTGACCGGCGACGCGGCGGCGACCGATCCGGTGTGCACGCTGTCACCGCACCGGGGTGTGGTGGACCTGATCCTGGCCGGGGCGGGGGCGGGGGCGGAGGCGGAGGGCGAGGTGGCGCATCGGCGCATGAAAAGCGTTGAAAAGCTTGAAAAGCGTCCTCGCCGGACGGGCAGATCAGCAGGATGACATCCCCCGGTTCCGTCTCCGTCTTGTTCCGTTGGGAACTGCTGTCCCAGCGTGGTCCCGGACTCCGTGTCATCCCACCGACCTCCCTCCGGGCTACCGCACGTGTCAAGGGCGGCGCGAGGCTCCAGTGAAGTGACAGGCAAAGCTGGACGCGCCGCCCTTGACACGTGCGGTAGGGCAAAGCCAGGTCGGCGGGATGACACGAAGCCCTCCTATTGGGGAGAAGGACGTGCCCGTTGCACAGCGCGCGGGGGTCGCCGACGAGCGCGGGGACGAACGGGCCCGGGGCGGGTGCGGCCGCTTTGCAGAGGTAGGGGTTCGTGTCATCCCGCCGACCTGGCGTAGCCCTACCGCACGGGTCAAGGGGGCCTCGTGCCAGCGTTGCCTGATACTCCAACTTCGGGGCCCCCTTGACGCGTGTGGTAGCCCGGAGGGAGGTCGGTGGGATGACACGTACCCCGGGACCACCAACCCAACCGGCGTTCCCGACGGAACAAGAGGAAGCCGGAACCGGGGGATGTCATCCTGTTGATCTGCCCGTCCGGCGAGGACATGCTTTTCAGGCTCTTGCAGTGAAGGGTGGTCCCGGGGTGAAGGTCATCGTGCTCGGCACAGCCGCCGGCGGTGGCGTACCGCAGTGGAACTGCGCGTGCGGACCGTGCACCGCGGTACGCGCCGGTCACCTACCCGCACGCACGCAGGACGCCTTGGCCGTAACCGGAAACGGCCGGGACTGGTGGTTGGTCAACACCTCACCGGACATCGGCGCACAGCTCACCGCCACACCAGCGCTCGCCCCCGGCCCCGGACCACGGGACACCCCCGTGAGCGGCGTGCTGTTCACCGACGCCGAACTCGACCACACACTGGGCCTCCCGGTACTGCGCGGCGCACCCGGCTTGCACGTCCACGCACCCGCGACCGTCCTGCACGCACTCGCACCCACACGGGCCGTACTCGACACCTACAGCGAGTGGTCGTGGCACGAGTCGGAGCCCGAGCAGACCACCCTCCTCGACGGCGGGCTGGAGGTGACCACGATCCCCGTCAGCGGCAAACGGCCTCGTTACGTCACCGACTCACCACAGCCCGACCCTTGGGTCGTGGCCTACCGGTTCCGCGACCCGGCAACGGGCGGGGTCCTGCTGTACGCGCCGTGCCTGGCGTCCTGGCCACCGGGGTTCGACGCCCTGCTCGACGAGACCGACGTGGTGCTGCTGGACGGCACGTTCTTCGCGCCGACCGAAATGGGCACCGCCACCGGCCGGCCGAGCGGGCAGGCCGGGATGGGGCACCTGCCGATCGCGCACAGCCTCCCCGAACTGCGCGCGCACGCCACGACCCGCCGCATCTACACGCACCTCAACAACACCAACCCGGTGCTCGACCCGACCTCACCGGAGCACGCCGAGATCACCGGAGCGGGCGTGGAGGTCGTCACGGACGGCACGGTGCTCGTACTGTAGGCCCGCATTGGGGGGTTAAACCCACCGATTTGCCTGTGGGCAGCCGGAAGGATCGACGCCATGACGGACCACGACCTGGTGCGCGGGGCACGCGTTCGGTTGACGCAGGCCGGGTGGGGGCTGGTGCGGGCGCCGCTGTGCGTCGCGGGCCTCATCCTGATCCCGTTGCAGCTCTACGCCTACCCGCTGATCCTGGTGACGATCGGCGTGCCGCTGCTGCTCCTGTTCACCGCGCTGGCCCGCCGCTACACCGGCTTCTTCCGCTGGTGGGCCTCGCGCGTGCTGGAGGAGGAGATCCCGTCGCCGTACCGGTTGCCCGCCAACCGGGGCCCGATGACGAGGATCCGGACCATCGCCACCGACCCGGCGACGTGGCGCGACCTGGCGTTCCTGCCGGTCAACGCGATCGTCGGGATCCTCTGCGGCATGCTGCCGGTCGGGTTGTGGGTCAACGGCGTGCTCGGGTTCGTGGTGCCGCTGATCTGGCTCGACCACGGGCACGTCGAGTACGTCGGCATCGACTACGACACGCCGGGCAACATGGTGCTCGCGCCGCTGATCAGCATCGCTTTCCTGGCGCTGGCCTGGTGGGCGACGCCCCGCGCCGCCCGCCTGCACGCCACGGTGGTCAAGTGGCTGCTCGCGCCCAGCGCCACCGCCGCGCTGACCGACCGGGTGCGGGTGCTGGCCGACTCACGGGCCGACACGGTCGACGCGCAGGCCGCCGAGCTGCGCCGGATCGAACGGGACCTGCACGACGGCGCGCAGGCCAGGCTGGTCGCGCTCGGCCTGAGCCTGGGCATGGCCGAGGAGCTGCTGGCCCGTGACCCGCGGGCGGCGCAGGAGCTGCTGGCCGAGGCCCGCCAGTCGTCCACCCAGGCGTTGGCCGAGCTGCGGGACCTGGTGCGCGGCATCCACCCGCCGGTGCTGGCCGACCGCGGGCTGGACGGCGCGCTGCGCGCGTTGGCACTGGCCCACCCACTGCCGGTGGAGGTCGACCTCGAGCTGGCGGGCCGGCCGGAGGCGCCGGTCGAGTCGGCGGTCTACTTCGCGGTGGCCGAGACGTTGACGAACGTGGCCAAGCACAGCGGCGCGACCAGCGCGTGGGTGCGGGTGCGGCACGAGGGCGGCAGGTTGTCGCTGATGATCGGCGACGACGGGCGCGGCGGTGCGGAGGCGACCGAGCAGGGCGGGTTGCGCGGGATCGAGCGCAGGCTGGCCGCGTTCGACGGCACACTCGGGATCGCGAGCCCGGTGGGCGGGCCGACCATCGTGACCATGGAGCTGCCGTGCGAGTTGTCCTCGGTGAAGACCTCGTCCTCCTCCGGGACGGCCTGATCCGGCTGCTGGAGGCCTACGACTTCGACGTGGTGGAGGCGGTCGACTCCGGTCCCGCCCTGCTCAAGGCCCTGGTCGACCACCGCCCGGACGTGGCGGTGGTCGACGTGCGCCTGCCGCCGACGTTCACCGACGAGGGCCTGCGGGCCGCGATCGAGGCGCGCAAGCAGGTGCCGGGCCTGCCGATCCTGGTGCTCTCCCAGTACGTGGAACAGCTGTACGCGCGCGAACTGCTGTCCGACCGCGGCGGCGCCGTCGGTTACCTGCTCAAAGACCGGGTGTCGGACGTCAAGCAGTTCGTGGACGCCATTCGCCGGGTCGCGGCGGGCGGTACCGCGATGGATCCCGAGGTCATCACCCAACTGCTCGCCCGCGGCGCCCGGGACCGACCGCTGGCCACGTTGACGCCGCGCGAGCGGGAAGTGCTGTCGCTGATGGCGGAGGGCCGTTCCAACGGCGCGATCGCCGCGCGGCTGTTCGTCACCGAGAAAGCCGTCGGCAAACACATCGCGAACATCTTCGGCAAGTTGGACCTGCCGTTGTCCGAGGACGACAACCGGCGGGTGCTCGCCGTGCTCGCCTATTTGGACCGGGTGTAAATCGTTTCTTAGCCTAAGTACCATCTTGGTTCACCACGACCCAGGGGGTGCGCATGGGCACGACGGCGGAGTTGGCCGACGAACTGCTCGACCTGATGTTCACGCAGGCGCCGTTGGGCGCGACCGTCTACGGCGTGCCCGGCTACGACCACCGGCTCGCCGACCACCGGCTGGAGACCGAGCAGGCGGCACGGGCACGGGCGGTGGACATCGCCGCTCGGGCACGCGCCCTGCCCGAGGACGACGACCCGGTGACGCGTGCGGTGGTCATCCAGCAGGCCGAGGCCATGGTGGACCAGATCGACGCGCTGGGCGTCGAGTACACGATCACCGACTCGTTCTTCGCGCCGGCGGCCGAGCTGCTGTCGGTCATGCCGACGACGGTGCTGCCCGACGCCGGGTCGGAGCGGGCGTACCTGGACCGGCTCGCCGCGATCCCCGACTTCCTGCGCCGGATCGCCGACCGCCACCTCGCGGGCGCCGCGGCGGGCCGCACGCCGGTCCAGCACCTGGTGGACGCCGCCGTCGCGCACGTGGACCGCTACCTGGCCGCCGACGCCGACCCGCTGGCCCGGCCGGCGGGCGGTGAGTCGTTCGAGGCCGAGCGGGAACGCCTGCTGGCCGACGTGGTGCGGCCCGCGTTCGCCGCCTACCGGGACGTGATCGCGGGCATCGAGGGCCGCCCGACCGACCAGGTGGGCCTGAGCCGGCTGCCCGGCGGTGAAGCGATGTACGCGGCGCTGGCCCGGACGCAGACCACGACCAACCGCACGCCCAAGGAGCTGCACCAGACCGGTCTGGACGTGATCGCGAGCCTGGCGCACGAGTACGCCGAGGTGGGCCGGCGGGTGTTCGGCACGTCCGACGTGGCCGAGGTCCTGGAGCGGATGCGCACCGACCCGGCCCTGCGCTGGACCTCCGAGGACGAGCTGATCACCGCCGCCCGCGAGGCCGTGACCAGGGCGGAGCAGGCCGCGCCGCGCTGGTTCGGCCGGGTGCCCGAGCAGCGCTGCCAGGTCGAGCCGGTGCCCGCCGCGGACGCGCCGGGCGCGCCGATCGCCTACTACTCGCCGCCGTCGCCGGACGGGCTGCGGGCCGGCACCTACTACGCGAACACCTACCGGGTGCGGGAGCGGTTCCGCTACCAGGCCGAGGCGATCGCGTTCCACGAGGCCGTGCCGGGGCACCACTTCCAGATCACGCTGGCGCAGCAGCTCACCGAGCTGCCGATGCTGCGCCGGGTCGCGCACGTGACCGCGTACCTGGAGGGCTGGGGCCTGTACACCGAGCGGCTGGCCGACGAGATGGGCCTGTACTCCGACGACGTGGCGCGGCTCGGGATGCTGGCGATGGACTCGATGCGCGCCGGGCGGCTCGTGGTGGACACCGGGCTGCACGCGCACGGGTGGAGCCGCGAGCGCGCCATCGAGTACCTGCTCGCGAACACGCCGCTGGCGCTGGTCGAGATCGAGAACGAGGTCGACCGGTACCTCGCCGCGCCCGGTCAGGCGCTGGCGTACATGGTGGGTCGGTTGGAGATCCAGCGGATCCGGGCGGCGGCCGAGGAGGCGTTGGGCGACCGGTTCGACATCCGCGAGTTCCACGACGTACTGCTGGGCGGCGGGCCGCTGCCGTTGGCGGTGCTGGACGAGGTCGTCGCGGAATGGGCGCGCACCCGCTGAACGCCACCAGTCATCCGATCGGACGCCACGAGTGGCCGGGGTCCGATCGGGTGACCCGGTGGTGAGCGACATGACTGGCACGGCACAGCGCTTTGCGTTCACCCGACAGATGGGTGAACTCAATCCGGCGCCGAACGTGCCCCCGACGGGATTCGAACCCGTACTGTGACTCTTTTAAGGAGCCTGCCTCTACCGGTTGGGCTACGGGGGCAGCGGGGAGCCTAAGCGGTTACCGAGCGTTCGTGGGGCCGGTTCACAAGAAGTCCCCCGCACGGCTCAATGAGATCCGCTATTGCGCTCATTCGGGTAATGGACCCAAGACGCTCAGACCGAGTACAACTTCGTGATAAGCGTCACAGCCGAGTGCTTGTTCGACCAGCTCATCCCGCAATGCTGCGGTGAAGCCGATACCAAAACCCATAGCCGTAGCAACCAGATAAGCCGTTTGGGACAGATGTCCTACGTCCATTTGCACAACACGGTAAGCACGTGACGTGTCGTAACGCCATCTAGTCCGTTCGAGTACTCCGGTGTACGCGAGGACCAACGGCGCCTGCCCGACCCAGTCCTGGTCACCCGCCGCGGCGGTCATCTCGGCGGGCCCCCACGTCACCCCGATGGGCTCCAGCGCGTGCGCGAGCCCGTCGTAGTGGTACCAACCGGGCTCCAGCGCCTCGACCGTCTGATTGCCACCTCCGGCGGCGGGCACCCGCACGTGCGCGTACAGCTCGACCGGGTGCCGTCCGCCGCCGGACGGGCTGGTCTTGAACACCGTGCCGGACCGCCCGATCCGCGACCGCGCCGGCGACGGACCGCCCAGCACGGCCAGCAGCTCGGCGACCTTCGTCAGCGGCAGGGGTCCCGGACCGAACTCGCGGGTCGTGCGGCGGGACAGCAGCACGTCCAGCAGGCCCGCCGAGGACCACTTCGAGGTGCCGTCCAGGCGGGGCAGCAGCACGGCGGTGCGCCCGAGGCTGCGGAACGGCGCCGGCGGCGGCTGCTCGGCCAGCTTGGCGTCCAGCACCGCGTCGTGCTCCTCCGAGCCCTGGTACGGCGCGTCGGCGAGCGTGCGGCTGGCGAAGTGGAAGTGCCGGGCCGACGGGCCCCAGTCGCGCCACGCGGCGAGCAGCCGCCGTTCCCGCTCGTGCTCGGGCGAGCCCTCCACGATCAGCACACCGGCTTCGACCAGCTCGTCCAGCACCTTGCGCAACGCCACCCGGTCACCCTCGGCCAGCGGGGCGAGCAGCTCGTCCACGTCGGTGAACTCGGTGAATTTGCGGCACAGCAGCTCGGCGGTCTCGCTGATGGCGAATTGCCGGTGGTGGAGGTAGTCGTCCCACACCACGGCGCCGTCGGAGTAGAACAGCGTCGCGTGCTCAGCGACCTTTGCCCGCACCCAGAAGCTCCTTGAAGCGCGTCGCCACCCACTCATGCACGGCGTCGGACACCCGCGAGTCCTGGGCCCGGTGCTCGAACCACCGCCAGTCGCAGTTGACGTTGACCTCCAGGAACACGTGGTCGCCGCCGGAGACCAGCAGGTCGAACGCGGCCACCTGCAGCCGCCAGTGCCTGGCCAGCGCGAGCAGCCGGTCGGTCAGCGAGGTCGGCACGTCGACGGGCGTGACGCAGACCGCCTCGGGGTCGACCCACAGCTGCGCCGGGTCCAGCTTGTCGACCTGGAAGGCCAGGCACCGCTCGCCGACCACGAACACCCGCAGCTCGGTGTCGGAGGGCACGTACTCCTGCACGATCACCGGCGCGGACTCGGGCACGTCACCGGACCGGCTGGTCTCCAGCGGTCGCGGGAACAGGCCGTGCTGCATGCCGGGACGCGGTTCGAGCAGGTGGCGGCCCGAGGTCTTGACGATGCACCGCCCACCGCCCGGCCTGGTGCGGCCGGGTCGGGTGGTGACCGTGGTGCGGGGCACCTTCAGGCCGAACGCGGAGGCGTCGGCGAGCTGGGTGAGCCGGTTGAGGTGCGAGGTGTTGCGGCTGGGGTTGACGTGCGCCCAGTCGCCCCGGCTGGACAGCCAGTCGGCGACCGCGCCCCACTGGTCCGCGGCGTACGCGCCGGCCAGCGTGCCGGGCTCGTGGGGCAGGGCGGTCAGCTCGAAGTGCCTGCGCCACACCAGCAGCGGGCGCAGCAGCCAGCGGTCGAGCTCCAGCAGCGGCTGGTCGGTGTAGACGGTCAGCGGCACGTCGGCGGAGCGGTCGGCGTCGATGCGGGCCATCCGGATGCCGCGTTCGGCGAGCGCGATGGAGAGCTCGTTCATCTCCATGTCGGCGGCGCGGGCGAGGACCAGCACGCACGGCACGGGGCTGCCGTCGCCCTCGTCCACCATGCCGAGGCGGTGCACCTGCTCCTGGAAGTCCAGGCACTTGGGTTGCGACCGGAAGAGGTAGTCCTGGCCTTGGAGCAACAGCGGGGGCGGTTTCGCCGGTCTGGCTGCCTCGGGTGGGGGAACGGTCTCGTTCCCCCACCCGGAGACGGTCATGACTCAGTCGTCTTTCTTGCTGCAAAAACGCTTTTCGGCGGTGGCGTACTCCGCGGAGTACTCCGCCAGCGCACGATCCTCGATCTCACCGCGGCGAAGCTGTGCGGCCAGCTCCTCGAGAGACATCGCGGTCACCTCTCTCCCCACTGATGCATCACACATTCAGGCGATACACCAGCTGTATTCTCGGGTTCACGTTACGCAATGTCAAGGCGACTGGCCATGCGTTAGCCCGGATGGGGGCTCAAGATCGAGGACTGAGCCAGACGGCCCCACGCCTGCCGCGACCGAACGGCGCAGCGTGCGCGGGGCCGTTCGCGATCAGCTCTTGGTGGCCCGGTCGAACTCGGCCTTCGGCTCGTGGATCTGGCCCAGGGCGACGACCTCGCGGCCCGAGAACAGCGCCTGCGTCCAGTCCACGAAGACCCGGAACTTGCGGTTGACCGTGGGCATGAACATCACGTGGTAGCTGCGGTGCATGAACCAGGCGACGACGCCCTTGAACCGCAGGCCGAACACGTCGGCCACGCCCTTGTACAGGCCCAGGCCCGCCACCGAGCCCAGGTACTTGTGCTCGTAGTCCTTCGGCTGCTTGCCGCGCAGCGTGGCCACGATGTTCTTCGCCAGCAGCTTCGACTGGCGGATGGCGTGCTGCGCGTTGGGCACGCAGGTCGCCGTCGGGTCCTCCTCGGTGCGCGACAGGTCCGGCACGGCCGAGCAGTCGCCCGCGGCCCAGACCCCCGGCAGGCCCACGACCTGCATCGCCGCCGTGCAGCGGACCCGGCCGCGCTCGTCGAGCGGCAGGTCGGTGTTGCGCAGCATCGGGTTGGCCTTCATGCCCGCGGTCCAGATGATGGTGTCCGAGTCGAACTCGGTGCCGTCGTCCAGGACGACGTGGCCGCCCTCCATGCTCTTGACGCGCGTGTCGAGGTAGCACTTGATGCCGCGCTTCTCGAGCTGCTCGACGGTGTAGACGCCGAGCCGGGCGCTCACCTCGGGCATGATCCGGCCGGTGGCCTCGACCAGCACCCAGTGCATGTCCGACTGCTTGAGGCCCTCGTAGTAGCGCAGCGCGTAGCGGGCCATGTCCTCCAGCTCCGCCAGCGTCTCGATGCCCGCGAAGCCGCCGCCGATGACCACGAAGCTCAGCAAGCGCTTGCGCAGCTCCGGGTCGTTGGTGCTGGCGGCCTGGTCGAGCCGCGACAGCACGTGGTTGCGCAGGTAGATGGCCTCGCCGATGGTCTTCATGCCGATGCCGACCTCGGGCAGGCCCGGGATGGGCAGCGTGCGAGAGATGGCGCCGAGCGCCGAGACGAGCACGTCGTACTCGTACTCCTCGACGTGGCCGTCGGCGAGCTCGACCGTGACGGCCTTGCGCGCGTGCTCGATGCGGGTGGCGCGACCGGTGACGACGTGGCAGCGCTTGAGGACCTTGCGCAGCGGCACGACGACGTGGCGCGGCTCGATGGAACCGGCCGCCGCCTCGGGGAGGAACGGCTGGTAGGTCATGTGCGGCTGGGGGTCGATCACCGTGACGGACGCCTCGCCGGAACGCAGCTTCTTCTGCAATCCCAGCGCGGTGTACATGCCGACGTACCCACCGCCGACAATCACGATCCGTGTGGGTTGCGACTTCACAGCAGCCATACACACATGGTCGCACCGGGCGGGGGTTTCCGGCGCATCGAGCGGGCCCGTTGTGACCACAGTCGCCGGGTGATTGCGGACACGCCGCCCCTGACCAGCGCGGCTCGGTGAACGTGCTGAGAGGAACGATCCAGACGCTCAGCTCGCGCTGAGCCCGGAGGGGGTGTTCCTCAGCCTTTGCGGCGCATCAGCAGGACCGCTCCGACCACCAGCCCGACGGCGCAGACGAGCCCGACCACCTCGACCGCCTCGTCCGTTCGGCCGCCCGGCACCAGGAGGACCACGATCGCGAAGGCGAGCACGGAGAGTTGAACAACGGCGAACCTCTTCGCGGGTGCCTTTAGTGCATCCAGGTGAACGCGTGACCCGATCGGGAGGATCGCCGCATAAGCGGACAAAACGTGCAACAGGTGCAGTAGGACGACCAGCACGAGCACACTCGGCCACGACGGCTCGTCACCGGTGAACACCATCGCCGCCGCCGGGTACCCGATGATCAACGCGACCGCGGCCGACGCCGGGATCGCCACCGCCGCCACCACCAGCACCCCGTACAGCGCGAGCGCGGGCCACTCGACCCCGTTGACCGCGAGCACCGCCGCCACCCCGGCCGCGACCACCCCGACCGCCGCCCGCAACACCCACGCCGGCAGCCCGGCTCCCAGCTCAACCCTCACCGCTCCCCCGTCCTGAGCGTTCAACTCGGGGTACGCGAACGTAGGACACGGTGGTCCTGAACGTAGGACACGCGCGGCGTGAAGGTACGACTCTCGCGCGTGTCCTACGTTCGGAGCGCGTGTGTCCTACGTTCAGGACCCCCGAGTTGAACGTTCGCGTCATCGGGACACCCGGCGGGCGGTGCGGGCGGCACGCAGCACGCCCGCCACCGGCGCACCCCACGGCAGCACGGCCACACCGTGCTGCCGCATCGCCTCCAGCCGCACGTCGTGCTCCAACCGGATCACCTTCAACGCGCTCTCGCCCCACGGCGTCTCCGGGTCGGCCCGCAACGGCGATGGCAGCACGTCCACCGCCAGCACGACGTTGCCCCGCCGCGCCGCGTGCACGGCCAGCTCCACCACCTCGGCGTCCAGGAACGGCGACAGCACCACCACCAGCGCACCGTGCGGCACCTGCTCGGGCCGCAGCACGGGCCGCTGCGCCCACCCCGCCGACCGCGCGCACACCACGAGCTGGTTGCGCAGCCGCAGCAGCTGCCGCCGACCGGCACCCGCCCGAGCACCCAACTGCGGCCGGCCGAGGTCCACCAGACCGACCCGGTCGCCCTGCCGCAGGTACCCCGCCGCCAACGACGCCGCCGCCCGCACGGCCACGTCGAGGCTGCCACCGGGCCGGACGGTCGTGGCACGCGCCGCCAACGACCACTCGCCGAGCGACCGGCCGGGCGTGCGGCCCGCCGCGGCGCGCCCCGGTGACGCCCAGTCACCCAGCTCCGCGCCGACGTCGTGCCGCGTGTCCAACGCCAGCACCACGTCCGCGTCCGCCTCCGCGTGGTGCTCGCGGACGTGCAGGTTCGTGCCCTCCGCGCCCGCGGCCGCCGCCCGCAACGACACCCGCCAGTCGATCCGCCGCAGCCTGTCACCCGGCTGGAACGCCCGGATGTCGCGCAGCTCGACCGAGTCACCCGGCCGCCGCGCCCGGTGCGCGCCGACCAGCCCGACGGCCCGCGCGGGCAGCAACCCGGCGGGCAGCGCCTCCACGGGCGGCAGGATCACCCGGCCGCGCTCCGGCGCCGTCACCGGACCGTGCACGAACAACGCGTCCGGCCCCGCCACCAGGTGGTCCGGCCGCAGGTCGACGCCCTCGCCCCACGCGTCACGCCGCAGCCTGACCTCGATCTCGCGCGCCGTGCCGGGCACCAGGTGCACCGGCCCGATGCCCTCGCCGACACCGGGCAGCCGGATCGCCAGCACCTCGGCGCCCAGGCCCGGGTCGACCTCCACCACCGACTTCG
Source organism: Saccharothrix sp. CB00851 (assembly GCF_001905065.1). NCBI lineage: Bacteria > Bacillati > Actinomycetota > Actinomycetes > Pseudonocardiales > Pseudonocardiaceae > Saccharothrix > Saccharothrix sp. CB00851. The sequence goes on along the minus strand of NZ_LWLC01000034.1, from coordinate 168,876 downwards.
CCGCGCCGATCTCGCCGGTCCGCGGCAGCCCGCGCACCCGCACCTCCGGTGTCCCCAGCACCGGCGTGACCAGCGCCAACAGCGTCGAGAGCAGCAACGGCGCGCCGAACAGCACCAGCGCCACCTCGTGCAGCAGGCCGCCGAGCACCACCATCCCCACGCCCAGCACCAGCCCGCGCACCAGCGCGTCGGTGGGGTGCCAGTGCGCGCCGCGCCCGCTGGTGAACGCCTCGCGCAACCGCTGTGCTCGGTTCATGACGGGCGCCGGTTCACGGGCGTGCGCTCGCGGGGCCCGCCACCCGGCCCAGCAGCTCGGTCACGACCTCCACGCCGGTGACACCGGACGTCCACGTCTCCGGGCGCAGCGTGAGCCGGTGCGCGAGGGCAGGCACGGCGCACTCCTTGATGTCCTCGGGCAGCACGAAGTCCCGCCCGTCCAGCACCGCCAACGCCCGTCCGACCAGCACCAACGCCTGCGCGCCCCGGGGTGACGCGCCGACCTCGACCGCACCGTGCGCACGGGTCGCGGACGCCAGGTCCACGCAGTACCGCAGCACGTCGTCGTCCACCGCCACCTGCTCCACGCCGTGCTGCAGCGCGCGCAGCCTGGTCGCGTCCAGCACGGACTCGACCTCGGTCTCCTCGCGTTGCCGGGTGAGCCTGCGGCGCAACACCTCGACCTCCTCGGCGGGCGGCGGGTAGCCGATGTCCAGCCGCAGCAGGAACCGGTCCAGCTGCGCCTCCGGCAGCGGGTACGTGCCCTCGTACTCCACCGGGTTCGCGGTCGCCAGCACGTGGAACGGTCGGGGCAGCGCGAACGTGCGGCCCTCGACCGTGACCTGCCGTTCCTGCATGGCCTCCAGCAGCGCGGACTGCGTCTTCGGCGGGGTGCGGTTGATCTCGTCGGCCAACAGCAGGCCGGTGAACAGCGGGCCCTCGCGGAAGGTGAACTCGCGGTCGCCCGGGTTGTACAGGAACGAGCCGGTGACGTCGGCGGGCAGCAGGTCGGGCGTGCACTGCAGGCGCTTGAAGTCCAGCTTCAACGCCTGCGCGAGCGACCGCGCCATCAGCGTCTTGCCCAGGCCGGGCACGTCCTCCAGCAGCACGTGGCCGCCCGCGAGGATCGCTGCCAGCGCCAGCCGCAGCGACCGCTCCCGGCCCACGACGACGGTGCCGACGGCGGCCAGCACCGCCTTGGCCTCGGCCGCGATCGTCTCGACGCCCACATCGTCGGTGGTCACAGGTCCTCCAAGAGGTCGGCGAGCTTCGACGGCTCGGGGAGCGGCGCTTTCGGGTCGGTGAGCAGGCGGTGCAGGTCGTCGCCGAGCACCTCCCGGGCTTTCGGGTGGTGGATGTCGTGCAGCCCGTGTTGTTGCCGCAGCCGTGCCTCGGCGAGCCTGCGCAGCCGGGGCTGGACGCGGTTGACGAACCGGTCCTGGTCGACGGCGGCCTCGGCGAGGCGGCTCGCCAGCGTGCTCGCCTGCACGGACGTGGCGGTGGAGACGTGCGCGGGTGCCGGCGCCCACAGGATGTCGGTGGCGCGCGGCAGCCGTGCGACGAGCAGGGCCAACCCGCCGACGGGCAGGCTCAGCGCCACCGCCCACAGCCACGGCGCGCCGACGCGGGCCAGCACCAGCGCGGTGCCCGCGGCGACCGCGACGGCCAGCGCCACCGCCCGGCCGAGGTCGCCGACGATCGGGGTCACCGCAGGTCCCGCACGATGTGCTCCAACGCCTCGGTGGCGGTGCGGGCGTCCGCCGCGGTGACCTCGGCCGTGCCGAACCGGGCCCGCTGGTAGACGCGCTTGAGCGTGCCGGCGGCGTGCTCGTCCACCCGGTAGCGGCGCAGCAGGTCGCCGGTGAACTCGGTGGCCGTCTGGTGGCCCTGGCGCGGCACCCCGCTGTCCGCCGCGGCCCGTTCGAGGGTGAGCCAGGCGGCGATCACCGCGTCACCGGGCGGTCCGTCGCCGTGGCCGCGCAGCTGGTCGAGGGCTTCGGCGGCCCGGCGGAGGAGGATCGGCGGCGGGTTCGCGTGGTCTTCGGGCAGGTCGGGCGCGTCGACCGCGGTACCGACCCCCCGCCTGCGCCGCCGCCGGAACACGCCGAGCGACACCAGCAACGACACCACCCCGACCACCGCCACCGCGATCAGCACGATCAGGAAGACCAACAGCGACCCGGCCGCCTCCGAACCGCCCACCTCCACGTCCAGGGGTGGTTGCGACTCAGGGGTCGGCGGTGCGACCTCGTCATCACCGACCGGCCGCTCCTGGTACCGCACCGGCGACGTCCCCCGTGCCGCGAGCGCGATGAGGGCGAGCGCCGACCCGACCGCGAGGAGGAGCGCGAGCCGGGGCTTCATGCACTCAGGATGCCTGGCGGCCCGCCGCGGTGCGGTCGGATCGCCCAGAAACGCCACCGACCCGGCCCACCCGCGACTGCCGGCACTCAGGTTGGTTCGCGGAACACGCTCGACCTACCGCCAAGGGGTCACTCGACGGTGGCCAGTCCGGCCGCGGTGCCGGCGGCGCGAAGGACGGCTTGGAGCATCGGCTGGGTGAGCTTGCCGGTGAACGTGTTCTGCTGGCTCACGTGGTAGCAGCCGAACAGGTGCAGAGGTTCGCCGCCGTCCTGCGCGGGCAGTTCCACGTGCACGCCGTGGCCGAAGGCGGGTCGGGGACGGGGGATCTGCCAGCACGCGGCCAGGACCGGCAGGGCGGCCTGCCAGCCGAAGGCGCCCAGCACCAGCACCGCGCGCAGCGTCGGCCGCAGCAGTTCCAGTTCCCGGATCAGCCACGGCCGGCAGTTGTCGCGTTCCTCCGGGGTCGGCTTGTTCTCCGGCGGCGCGCACTTCACCGGCGCCGTGATGCGGGTGCCGATCAGCTCCAGGCCGTCACCGATGTGCGTGGCCGTCGGCTGGGTCGCCAGGCCGACCCCGTGCATCGCGGCGTACAGGAAGTCGCCCGAACGGTCGCCGGTGAACATGCGGCCGGTGCGGTTGGCGCCGTGCGCGGCGGGTGCCAGGCCGATGATCGCCAGCGACGCGTCCGCCGGCCCGAAACCGGGCACCGGGCGCCCCCAGTACTCCTGGTCGCGGAACGCCGCCCGCTTGACCCGCGCGACCTCCTCGCGCCACGCCACCAGCCGCGGGCAGGCCCGGCAACTGGTAACCCGTTCGTCGAGGGCGGAAAGCGGGAGCACTGGCGGCGACTCCGATCGTAGAGTTCGACCATGACCGACAAGAACGGCGACGAGCAGGCCGCCAAGGACAACGGCGACGAGCAGGACCTCCCGGTCGACGACCTCGTCACCACCCAGCACAGCATCACCGTCAAGCGGCGCAAGCTGAACTACACCACGACCACCGGTCGGGTGGTGCTGCGCCAGGAGGTGCTGACCGAGGGCAAGTTCGACGGGCACCTGCCGAAGGCCGAGGTCTTCGTCACCGCGTACACGTTGGACGGCGCGGACCCGGCGAAGCGGCCGGTGACGTTCGCGTTCAACGGCGGTCCCGGCTCGTCCAGCGTGTGGCTGCACCTGGGCCTGCTCGGACCGCGCCGGGTCGTCTCCGGTGACGTGGGCGCGCTCACGCCGCCGCCCTACGACCTGGTCGACAACGCCGAGACGCTGCTCACGCACAGCGACCTGGTGTTCATCGACCCCGTGTCGACCGGCTACTCGCGGGCGGTCAAGGGCGAGAAGCCCGGCCAGTACCACGGTTTCCAGGGCGACCTGGAGTCGGTCGGCGAGGTGATCCGGCTGTGGACCTCGCGCAACGGGCGGTGGATGTCGCCGAAGTTCCTGGCGGGCGAGTCGTACGGGACCACGCGCGCCGCCGGGCTGGCCGACTACCTGCAGTCGCGGTACGGCATGTACCTCAACGGGCTGATGCTGATCTCGTCCGTGCTGGACTTCGCCACGCTGGACTTCAGCGAGGGCAACGACCTGCCGCACACCCTGTTCCTGCCGACGTACGCGGCGATCGCGCACTACCACGGGCTGCACGGCGACCGGTCGCTGGAGGACGTGCTGGCCGACGCGGAGGACTTCGCGTCCCGCGACTACCCGTGGGCGCTGGCGCGCGGCAACCGGCTGTCCGCTGAGGAGCGCGCGGCGGCGGTGGCGCGGCTGGCCGGGTTGACCGGGCTCAGCGAGGACTACGTGGACCGGGTGAACCTGCGGATCGAGCACGTGCGGTTCTTCACCGAGCTGCTGCGCTCCGAGCGCAAGGTCGTCGGCCGGTTGGACTCGCGGTTCACCGGCGCGGACGCCGACTACGGCCGCGAGCACTTCAGCGAGGACCCGTCGTACTCGGCGATCCTCGGCCCGTACACGGCGGCGCTGAACCACTACGTGCGTGCGGAGCTGGAGTACGAGAACGACCTGCCGTACGAGATCCTGACGATGAACGTGCGGCCCTGGTCGTTCAAGGAGTTCGAGGGCATGCACGTGACGGTGGCGAACAAGCTGTCCGCGGCGATGCGCGCCAACCCGCACCTGAAGGTGCACATCGCCTACGGCTACCTGGACGGCGCGACGCCGTACTACGCGGCCGAGCACGTGGTGGCGCACCTGCAGATCCCGGACGAGCTGCACGCCAACATCGAAGCCGCGTACTACCCGGCGGGGCACATGATGTACGTGCACGAACCGAGCCGGTTGCAGCAGTCGAAAGACCTTGCGGCCTTTGTGGAATCGGCCTCCAACCGCTGAGCCGCGTGGGGCGAATATGGGGCACGGGGGCCCCGGTGCGGCCGGGGCCCTCGCGGCGGGTCACGGCACGACGTGACGCTCCTCGGCGAAGTGGCAGGCGCTCGGGTGGTTGCCGACGCGGGTCACCAGGGCGGGTTCCTCCACAGCGCACACGTCCTGCGCCTTCCAGCACCTCGTGCGGAACCGGCAGCCGGAGGGCGGGTTCACCGGTGACGGGACGTCGCCGGTCAGGCGGATCACGTCACGACGTCCCCGCAGGGTCGGGTCCGCCACCGGCACGGCGGACAGCAGCGCCTGCGTGTACGGGTGCGTGGGGTGCTGGTAGATCTCCTCCTCCGTGCCGATCTCGACGATCTTGCCGAGGTACATCACGGCCACCCGGTCGGACAGGTGCCGCACCACCGACAGGTCGTGCGCGATGAAGACGTAGGCCAGCCCGAACTCCGCTTGGAGCTTTGCCAGCAGGTTCATCACCTGCGCCTGGATCGACACGTCCAACGCCGACACCGGCTCGTCGCACACGATCACCTTGGGCCGCAGCGCCAACGCCCGCGCGATCCCGATCCGCTGCCGCTGCCCGCCGGAGAACTGGTGCGGGTACCGGTTGAGGTGCTCCGGGTTCAGCCCGACGACCTCCAGCAGCTCGCGCACCCGCCCGGCCCGCGACCCGCGCGGCGCGACCTCCGGGTGGATCTCGAACGGCTCGCCGACGATGTCGCCCACGGTCATCCGCGGGTTCAGCGACGTGTACGGGTCCTGCAGCACGATCTGCATGTCGCGCCGCCACCGCCGCAGCGCCGCGCCCCGCAACGAGAACATCGGCTCGCCCTCGAACAGCGCGGTACCCGACGTCGGCGGCTCCAGTCGCATCAACACCTGCGCCAACGTCGACTTGCCGCACCCCGACTCGCCGACCACGCCCAGCGTCTCCCCCGCGCGCAACGAGAACGACACGCCGTCCACCGCGCGCACGTGCCCCACGGTCCGCCGGAACGCCACCCCGCGCGTCACCGGGAAGTGCTTCACCAGGTCGCGCACCTCCAACAGCTCAGCCACCGAGAACCCCCTCCGCGAAGTGGCACGCGCTGGTCCGCCCGAGCCCCAGCCGCACGTCCGGCGGCACGTGCGTCGCGCACACGTCCTGCGCCCGCGGGCACCGCGGGTGGAACGGGCAGCCCGACGGGATGCGCAGCAGGCTGGGCGGCAGCCCGCGGATCGTCTCCAGCGCGGCGCCCTTCGAGTCCAACCGCGGCAGCGAGCGCATCAACGCCGCCGTGTACGGGTGGCCGGGTGCGCGGAACAGCGACACCGCGTCGGCCTGCTCCACGATCCTCCCCGCGTACATCACCACGATCCGGTCGGCCACCTCGGCGACCACCCCGAGGTCGTGCGTGATCAGGACGAGCCCCATCCGCCGCTCGCGCTGGATCTCCGCGAGCAGGTCCATGATCTGCGCCTGCACGGTCACGTCCAGCGCGGTGGTCGGCTCGTCCGCGATCAGCACCTCGGGGTCGAGCGCCAGCGCCATCGCGATCATCGCCCGCTGCCGCATCCCGCCGGAGAACTGGTGCGGGTACTCGCGGACCCGCTGCCGGGCCGCCGGTATCCGCACCAGGTCCAGCAGCTCGATCGCGCGCGCCCGCGCCTGCGCCCGGCTCATCCCGCGCCGCAGCCGCAGCTGCTCCTCGATCTGGAACCCCACCGTGAACACGGGGTTCAGCGCCGACAACGCGTCCTGGAAGATCATCGCGACGCCTTCGCCCCGGACGGCACGTCGTCGTTCGGGTGACGCCGACAGCAGCTCCTCGCCGTGGAACCGCACCGAACCCCGCGTCACGTGCGCGGGCGGCGTGTCCAGGATCCCCATGATCGCCTGCGCGGTGACGCTCTTGCCCGACCCGGACTCGCCGAGCACGGCCAGCGTCTCGCCCGCCGACACGTGGTAGCTCACGCCGTTGAGCACGCGCGCCACCCCGTCCCGGGTGCGGAACTCCACGTGCAGGTCCTCGACCTCCAGCACGGTCACCCCTCCCTACCGGAGCTTCGGGTCGAGGGCCTCGCGCACCGCGTCGCCCAGCATCACGAACGCCAGCACGGTCGCGGTCAGGAAGCCCGCCGGGAACAGCAGCGCGTGCGGTGCGACGCGCAGGTAGTCCTTGGCACTGTTGATCATCACGCCCCACGACACGACCGGCTGCCGCAGCCCGATCCCGAGGTAGGACAGGGTCGCCTCGGCGCCGATGAACGCACCCAGCGCGATGGTCGAGTAGACGAGCACGGGCGCGACGCAGTTGGGCAGCATGTGCTTGCCGATGATCCGCCCCGACGACGCGCCCAGCGCCCGCGCCGCCTTCACGTAGTCCTGCTGCTTGGCCGCGATCGCGGTGGACCGCATGATCCGCATCGCCACCGGCCACGACAGCACCGAGATCGACAGCACCACCTGCGCCACGATCCGCACCGGCCCGGCGTCACCGCCCGCGTTCAGCGTGGTCAGGATGACGATCGCGCCCAGCACGAACGGCACGCCCACGAACACGTCCGCGATCCGCGACACCACCGCGTCCAGCCACCCGCCGTAGAACCCGGCCAGCATCCCGATCGTGGCACCGACCAGCACCACGCCCGCCGTGGCCAGCAGCCCGACCACGATCGACGCCCGCGCGCCGTGGACGACCCGCGTGTAGATGTCGTAGCCCTGGTTGTCGTAGCCGAACCAGGCGGCCGACGACGGCGCGCCGCGCGACCGCGACAGGTCCGCCGCGTTCGGGTCACCGGAGGAGAACAGCCCCGGGAACGCCGCCATCAGCAGCACGAGCAGGATCAACGACACCGAGACCCAGAACAGCGGCCGCCGCCGCAACGCGTGCCAGGCGTCGCCGAACAGCCCGCGCGGCCGTTCGGCGACGAGGGAAGCCACTTGGTCAGTCATAGCGGATCCTCGGGTCCAAGACCGCGTACAGCAGGTCCACCAGCAAGGTCATCAGCAGGTACACCAGGACCAGCACGGTGACCACGCCGGTCACCATCGCGCCGTCCTTGGTCAGGATCGAGCGGAACACCAGGCCGCCCACGCCGGGCACGTTGAAGATGCCCTCGGTGACGATCGCGCCACCCAGGAACGCGCCCAGGTCCGTGCCCAGGAACGTGATCACCGGGATCAGCGAGTTGCGCAGCAGGTGCACGCCCACGATCCGCTTCGTCGGCAGGCCCTTGGCCAACGCGGTGCGCACGTAGTCCGCCCGCCGGTTCTCCGCGATGCTCGCGCGCGACAGCCGGGCGACGTAGGCCATCGACAGGCTGGCCAGCACGAACCCGGGTACGACCAGGTTGCCGAACGTCGGCGAGGTGACCGTCGGCGCGATCCACCCGAGCTGCAGCCCGAACACCAGCTGCACGACGTACCCGGTGACGAACACCGGTATCGAGATCAGGAACAGCGTCGACACCAGCACCAGGCTGTCCAGGAACCCGCGGTTGCGCAGACCGGACACGACGCCCGCGGTGATGCCGATGACGGCCTCGATCAGCAGCGCCACCAGGGCCAGCTTCAACGTCACCGGGAACGCCGCGGCGATCCGGTCGACCACCTGCACGCCGGACGACGTGACGCCGAAATCGCCCTGGACCAGGTTCACCAGGTACTTCCAGTACTGCAGCAGCAGCGGGTCGTCCAGGTTGAACCGCTCCCGCATCATCGCCACGTACGAGGCGGGGCAGTCGCGCTCGCCGCACTTGCCCTCGAACGGGTCGCCCGGGACCGCCCACACCAGCACGTAGATCAGGAACGTGGTGCCCACGAACACCGGCACCATCTGCAGCAACCTGCGCAGCACGTACTGCCCCAACTCCGCACTCCCCTCGGTCGGGGCCGGCCCGGGGATCGCCCGGACCGGCCCGAAGTGCCGCGACTAGGCGACTTCCACCGTGTAGAGGTCGAGCGTGCGGAACGGGTCGAGGTTGGCCACCTTCAGCCGGTCGGACCGGCCCCCGATGGTGTTCTGCGTCCACAACGGGACCGACGGCAGGTCGTCGGCCAGCATCCGCTCGGCTTCGAGGTACAGCTCGATCGCCTCGTCCTCGCTGGTCGCCCGGTCGGCCTCGGCGAGCTTCGCGTCGAACGCCGGGTTCGAGTACAGGCCGTCGTTGGACGACGCGCCGGTGCGGAAGATCGGCGTGAGCCAGTTCTCGATCGACGGGTAGTCGGCGACCCAACCCGCCCGGTACATGCCGGTCATCTCGTGCGCGTTCACCTTCTGCCGGAACTCGCCGAAGCTGGTCGACGGCACGAACCGGGTCTCGACGCCGAGGGTGTTCTTGATGCTGTTGACCACCGCCTCGGCCCACTCCTGGTGCCCGCCGTCGGTGTTGGACAGCAGCACGATCTCCCCGGTGTAGCCGGACTTCGCCAGCGCTTCCTTGGCCTTCTCCGGGTTGTACGTGCAGTACTCGCCGCACTGGCCGGGCCGGTAGCCCTTCATCAGCGGGTGCACCCAGCCGTCGGCGGGCTTGCGGGTGCCCTCGAAGATCCGCTCGGTGATCTCCTCGCGGTTGATCGCCATGGAGATCGCGCGCCGCAGGTCCACGTTGTCGTAGGGCTTGAGGTAGAACGGGAACGCGATGGTCTGGTTGTTCAGCGTCTCGCGCTGGACGACGCGGTCACCGAGGTCGGTCTCGTACTGCCTGCCCGCCAGCGCGTTGGGCGGCAGTTCCTCCATGAAGTCCAGGTTGTTCGCCACCAGGTCGGCGTAGGCGGACTCGCGGCTCTGGTAGACCTTCAGCGTCAGGTCCTTGAACTTCGGCTTGTCGTTGCCCTTGTACTCGTCGTAGCGGGTCAGCTTGATGTCGGTGCCGACCGTGCGCGAGACGTACTTGAACGGGCCGTTGCCGATCGGCTTGGCCTCGAAGGCGGCGCGGTCGGCGAAGAACGCTTCGGGCAGCGGGGAGAAGACCTCGTAGCCGATGGTCACCGGGAACACGGCGAACGGCTCGGACAGCGTGATGGTGAACGTGTGGTCGTCCACGACTTCGAGGCCGGACAGGGTCTCGGCAGTCGGCGCGGGCGGTTCCTGGGGTCCGTCGGCGCCGTCGGGGTCCTTCGGGTGGACGGCGGCGTAGCCCTCGATCTGGGAGAAGAAGCTGGCGCCCTGGGTGGCGTTGGGCCCGTAAGCGGTCCAGTTCCAGGCGTCCACGAAGCTCTTCGCGGTGACCGGCGTGCCGTCGTGGAACAGCCAGTCCTTCTTGATCTTGACGGTGAAGACCTTGGAGTCGGTCGTCTCGATCGACTCGGCCATGGCGTTGGCCGGCTGCGCGTCCGTCGCGCGGTACTCGACCAGGCCGGTGAACATGGGGTCGAGGACGCGGCTGCCGCCGACCTCGGTGGTGTTGCCCGGGACGAGCGGGTTCTCCGGCTCGGTGTTGAAGATCGTGATGCCGGCCTCGGTGTTGGAGCCGGTCGGGGTGTCCGCCGAGCCGCAGGCGGTGGCCGCCAAGGCGACCGCCACGGCTGCGGGGACTAATCGTGCACGGGACATGGGTCCTCCCACCTGATCGGGCGTGACCGAGCAGAGTCGACCGCTTTCACAGCGTGAGAGTGAACCTAAGGGGCGCGTGACAGGGGCCACATGGGTGAGGGCGTTACGACCTGGTCACGATCAATCCCAGTTGACAGGAGTAAGCCGTTTCGAGCCTCAGACCAGCGCGAACGCGATGCCGTCGAGGATGTCGTGCTCGCTGGCCACGAGTTCGGTGACGCCCTGGGCCTCCAGGTGGTCGGCGAGCGTGCGGACGACCAGCGCACCGCCGCAGATCACGTCCACCCTGCCGGGGTGCATCGGCCCGAGGGCTGCCCGCTCGTCGTGCCCCGTGGTGAGCAGCTTGGCGGTGACCTCGCGAATCCGGTCCAGGCTCAGGCGGGCGAGGTGGATCTCCCGCGGGTCGTAGTGCGGCAGCTCCTTGGCCAGGGCGACGAGCGTCGTGACGGTGCCGGCCACGCCGATCCAGGTCTTGGCGTCGGCCGTGGGCACGGCCGCGAACGCCTCGGCGAGGACGTCCCTGGTGACGCGGACGGCCTGCTCGACCTGCGCCTCGGTCGGCGGGTCGTCGTGCAGGCAGCGCTCGGTGAGCCGCACGCAGCCGATGTCCACCGACCGGGCGGCCTCCACCTCGCCGCGCACGCCGTCCCACGTGCCGAGGACCAACTCCGTCGACCCGCCCCCGATGTCGGAGACGAGGAACGGGCCTTCGTCGGCGTCCAGGTCGGACACGGCCCCGGTGAACGAGAGGCGGGCTTCCTCGTCACCGGTGATGACCTCGGCCTCGACGCCGAGCACCTCGCGGGTCATGTCGAAGAAGGCGGCCTTGTTGGCGGCGTCCCGGGTGGCGGAGGTGGCGACCATGCGGACGCGCTCGGTTCCCTTGCGGCGCAGGATGTTCGTGTAGTCGACGAGCGCGGCCCGGGTGCGCGCGATGGCGTCGGGGTGCAGCTCACCGGTGGCGTCGACACCCTGGCCGAGCCGGACGACCCGCATCTCCCGGTGCACGTCCCGCAACCACCGCTCCCCACCGTCCGAAGTGGTCACGTCGGCCACCAGCAACCGGATCGAGTTGGTCCCGCAGTCGATCGCGGCCACGCGTGCCATACCCGACGTCCTTTCCCCGCTGGTGAGTGGTGCTCACCGCAGGGTAGTGGTGCCCGACCCCGGTGGGCGCTCGCCGGGTGGTCGGATTCCTGCGAGCGCCCGCCGTGCCCGGCAACCGGGGTCAGTTCGGGGCGTGGATCTGATCGGCGGAGTTCGCCGCGTAATCCCTCGTCGCCCCGCGCACGAACATGTTCTGCTCAGCGTGGTTTCCGGCGAAGTACTGCTTGATCGACCCGTTGAACGGCGTGGTCGACGCATTCCGGCCATACACGTCCGTGTAAACGGTGGTCGGGCCGGAGTTGCGCAGCTTGAAGCCGCCCGCGCGGAACTCGCGCAAGGTGCCCTTGAACGGCGAGCGCGGGTCGTCCCACGCCACCCGTTGACCGGTCTGCTCGGTGATCCGCCGAACGGTGTTGCAGTAGTCGCCGCGGATGCCCTCGTAGCAGAGGTCGACCTGGCGGGCCAGCTTGTTCGGCTTCGACGCGTCGTAGTACCGCGCCGGGTTGAGCACGTAGAACAGCGGCTGGATGTTGAACGACAGCTGCGACGTGCTGATCGTGACGTCCGAGAACCAGAACTCGTGCAGGTCGTTCGTGTCGAACGGCACCTCGGTGCCGGTGATGACCTCGAAGTGCGTCCTGCCCTCGCGGATCGCCTGCACGCAGCTCGCGTCGGTGATGAGCCTGCCGAGCGAACGGGTGTCGGACGGCGAGTCCGCCGGGACGGCCGGGCCGACGTTGGTGAACTTGTTGTTGAACGGGCCGGGGCAGTCCGTCGCGCCGAAGCCGCCGGGGCGGCCGTTGGGGATCAGGGCGGTGAACTTGGCCTCGGTGATCTGGTTGTTGTCCCGGTGCGTGCACTTGTTGTTGTAGATCAGCTCGTGCACGTTGTTGGTGAACGCGTCCGCCGAGTGCGTGCCCTGGTGGAACTTCAGCAGGATGTCGCACGTCGCGATGGTGGTGCCCTGCGGCGGGAAGAAGCTGGTGCCGTTGTCACCCTGGATGACGTTGGAGTTGTTGACCGCCAGCACCTTGTGCCCGACGTGGTCCTCGTGCCGGTGCGCGCCGGCGGGGTTGGCGTCCATCATCACTTCGCTGGTGTAGCCGAAGTACGGCCACTTGGCGTCGGCGAACAGGTCGGACGTGCGCGGGTCGTCGCCGTGCTCGTGCCCGAACGAGCAGCCGCTCGGGTCGCGCGGCGGGTGCCAGGTCGGGTAGACCTTGCCGTCCGGTCCGTACGTCCAGTAGCGGGCGTGGACCTCGCGCGAGCACTCGCCCGCCTTCGGCGAGTAGCCGCTGCTGTTCTCCGACACGATGATGTCGTAGGCCATGCTGGTCCGCGCGTCCGCGGGCGGCAACGACTTGCCCCACGCCGGGTTGTCGCTCGGCGGCACGGACGTGGTCGACGTCGGCGACGACGTGGACGTGGGCCCGCTGGTCGGCGAGGACGTCGTCGTGGTCACCGGCGCGCCGGTGCACGTGGTGCCGTTGAGGGCGAACGAGGTCGGCGCGGGGTTGCTGCCGCTCCACGAGCCGTTGAAGCCGAACGTCGCGGTGGCGCCGGTCGCCAGGTTGGCGTTGTGGCTGACGCCGCGCGCCGTCACCTGCGAGCCGCTCTGCGTCGCGGTGGCGTTCCACGCCTGCGTGACCTGCTGGCCGGCGGCGAAGCTCCAGGTCAGGGTCCACGAGCTGACCGGGTCGCCCAGGTTGGTCACGTTCACGTTCGCGGTGAAGCCGTTGTTCCACTGCGACGGCACGGAGTACGTGACCGCGCAGCCCGTGGCCGCGGCTTGCGCCACGAACACCGTGCTGCCCACGCCGAGCGCGGCGACCGCCACGGCCGATAAGAACCGGAACCGATATCTGCGCATGTGCAACCAGCCCTCCAGAAATCACAGCCCCGGAATGTGGCGGCAACTCAGGGCATCACGCGGAACAGGAAATCGGGTGCCTTCAACGCCTGGCAGCGGCGGCGACGCCGATGAAACCCTCGCGGCTGTCAGCCGGTGCGCACAGTGTTCGACCGACTCCGACACGCTGTCAACGGTTGTCGCAACCTTGCGAAAGCGCGCGTCTTAACCCGTTAAGCAGGCCGGCTCAGGTGGGCTGCATGGTCGACGTGATCGAGGGCGGTGCGGACGAACCCGAACCGGTTGAGGAAGTGCCGCTCGACGTGCCGCTCGACGACGTGCCGCCGGTCGTCGTGCCACCGCTCGACGTGCTACCGGGCACCGTGTCGGCCGAGGTCGTCGCCGCGGGCGGCGTGGTGGCCTCGGTCGTCGTCGTGGTGGTCGTGGTGGTCGTCGTCGGCGTGGGGCAGCCGGGCGGGATCGACGGCGTCGTGGTGGGCGTCGTCGTGGTCGTGCTGGTCGTCGTCTCCGTCGTCTCCGTCGGCCACGTGGGGCACGTCGTCGTGGTGGTCGGCACCGTCGACCCCGGCGGGAACGTCACCGTGATCGTCACCCCGGGACGGGACGTCGTCGTGGTGGTCGTGGTCGGCGGGTTGGACGTGCCGGACGACGGCGGCGTCGTGCTGCCGGGCGGTGCGGTGTTGTTGTTGCCCGGCGTGGTGCCGTTGCCGTTGCCGACGTTCTGCCCGAAGTCGTCGTCCGAGCCGACCAGGTCCGGCAGCACCGGCACGCCGTTGGCGTACACCTCCGCCCAGTACAGCACCGTGGCCACGTACTCGTTCGAGTGGTTGTAGCGGAACACCGAACGGGCGCGCTGTTCCGGGTCGCCCAGGTCGGAGCCGTGCGCGCACAGGTAGTTGCCCGCGCCGATCGTGGCGTCGTAGATGTTGTTCGGGTTCTTCTCGCCGTCGGCGTTGCCGTCGGCCGCGTAACCGGCCCACGTGGACGGGATGAACTGCATCGGGCCCACGGCCCGGTCCCACGAGCGGTCGTCGTCGAACCGGCCACCGTCGGTGTCGCGGATCGCGGCCACGCCGGGCGCGCCGTTCAGCACCGGGCCCAGGATCTTGTCGACCGTGGTCCCGTCCTCGGTGACCCGGCCGCCGCGGGCGTGCCCGGACTCGATGCGGCCGATGCTGGCCAGCAGCGGCCAGTCCAGGTGGCACCCGGGCGTGGTCTGCGCCAGGCGGTCCGCCGCGCGCATGTACGCGTCGAGCATCACGCCGGGGATGCCGTGCTGGCCCTCGCGCAGGAAACCGCCCTCCAACGGGGGCAGGTCGTCCTCGAACTCCGACGGCTCGTCGGCGTCGGCCAGCAGGCGGGCGCTCAGGTCGTCGGTCTCCGGCAGCCGGCCGGTGGCGCCGAGCTTGCCCCGCGCGTCCAGCGCGAGCGTGCCGAGCACGTCACCCGGACCGGGCGGGATGGCTTCCACGTCGGCGCGGTCGGCGAGGGAGTTCCAGTCGATCGGCGAGGCCGTGTGGAGCAGCGCGGGCACCAGCATCGCCGCCGTCGCGGTGGCCGCGAAGCCCCATTGCCGAGGCGTCATCGTGCCCGGATGGACCTTGGTCCGCTTCCGCCCCCGACGCTTCGACTTCGGCACAGCCACGAACTCCCCATCGACTCGTCACCCGGCCTGCGAACCAGCCTGCCTGATCCGAACGGCGGTGTCACGGGCACGCCCTGGCTTTGTGCCCGAAGAACTGCCCGTACGGTCAGTTTTTCACCTTTGACGCGCATTCACCGCTCGGCCACCACTGCGCGAGCAGGTCAAGCGCCTCGTCGCCGAACGGGTTCACCCCTCGGCCCACGGCCAGCGAGTGCGCCACGTGGACGTGCAAACACTTCACGCGCCCCGGCATGCCACCCGCGGTGACGGTCGTGCCGAGCGGTTCGATCGCGTCGCGCTCAGCCAAGTACTTCTCGTGCGCCCGGCGGTAGCGTTCGGCCAACTGTTCATCCGTGGCCAACCGGTCGGTCATCTCCTTCATCAGCCCGGCCCCTTCGAGCCTGCTGACGTAGGAGTTCAGCCGCGAGCAGGTCAGGTAGTACAGGGTCGGGAACGGTGTGCCGTCCTCCAGCCGGGGGCTGGTCTGCACGACCGCCGGGTGCCCGCTGGGGCACCGCGCGGCGACCGCGCGCATCCCCCTCGGCTCGCGGCCCAACTGCGCCGCGACCGCCGCCCGGTCCTCGTCGCTCACCGTCATCGTGCCGCCGCCGAATCCCACAACTGCTCGTACCACGCCTTGTCCTCGGCCGGTTTGGTCTCCGGTCGCTGTTGGTCCAGTTCACGCTCCTCGTCACCGGGGAGCTGCACGATGTAGGGCGTCTCGCCCGGCCGCACGTAGTGCAGCCTGCGCCGTGCCTCGGCCTCCACGTGCGCCGGGTCGGCCAGTTCCCGCTTGCGCTGCTCCAGCTGCCCGACCTCGGCCCGCAGCGTCTCCTGCGAGGCGGTGACCTCGCGCAGCTCCTCGCGCTGCGCCAGGTACGTGCGCAGCGGCACGGCGATGCTCAGCGCCAGCGCGCACACCACCATCGCCAGCAGCGCGGCCCGGCGCGTGCCGGTCATGCCGAACGCGCCGCCCGTGCCGGCGCCCGCCCTGGTGCGCGCCCGGGACTGCGGCTTGCGCGCCGCGGGCCTCGGGCGCGGCGGGGTCTCGCGCTTGCGCGGCTGCCCGTCGCGGGCCCGCGCAGGGCGGGACCTCGGCGTGGCCTCGCGACCACGCCGGGGTTCCCGTTCCCGTCGTGCCATCAGCTCTCCGGCGTGTACCGCGGGAAGGCCAGGTCACCGGCGTAGCGCGCGGCGTCGCCCAGGGCCTCCTCGATGCGCAGGAGCTGGTTGTACTTCGCGGTGCGCTCACCGCGGGCGGGGGCGCCGGTCTTGATCTGGCCCGCGCCGACGGCCACCGCGAGGTCGGCGATCGTGGTGTCCTCGGTCTCGCCGGACCGGTGCGACATCATCGACTTGTAGCCGTAGGACGTGGCCAGCGCGACCGCGTCCAGCGTCTCGGACAGCGTGCCGATCTGGTTGACCTTCACCAGCAGCGCGTTGGCCGCCCGGCGGGAGATGCCCTCCTCCAGCCGCTCCGGGTTGGTCACGAACAGGTCGTCGCCGACGATCTGCACGCGCTCGCCCAGCTCGGCGGTCAGCTGCACCCAGCCGTCCCAGTCGTCCTCGGACAGCGGGTCCTCGATCGACACCATCGGGTAGGAGTTGACCAGCTCGGTGTAGTAGCCGGTCATCTGCTCCGCGCTGCGCTTGGTCTTCTCGAACGTGTAGGCGCCGTCGGAGTGGAACTCCGTGGCGGCCACGTCCAGCGCCAGCGCGATGTCGCGGCCCGGCGTGAAGCCCGCCTTCTCGATCGCGACCAGGATCAGGTCCAGCGCGTCGCGGTTGCTCGACAGGGACGGCGCGAAACCGCCCTCGTCGCCCAGGCCCGTGCCCAGGCCCTTCGACTTCAGCACCGACTTCAGCGCGTGGTAGGTCTCCGCGCCCCAGCGCAGGGCCTCGCGGAAGCTCTCCGCGCCGATCGGCGCGATCATGAACTCCTGGATGTCCACGTCGGTGTCGGCGTGCGCGCCACCGTTGAGGATGTTCAGCATCGGCACCGGCAGCACGTGCGCGTTCGGGCCGCCGACGTACCGGAACAGCTCCAGGCCGCTGGACGCCGCCGCCGCCTTCGCCACCGCGAGCGAGACGCCGAGGATGGCGTTCGCGCCCAGGCGGGACTTGTCCGGCGTGCCGTCCAGGTCGACCAGCTTCTGGTCGACCACCCGCTGCTCGACGGCCTCGATGCCGACCAGCTCGGGGCCGATCTCGTCCAGCACCGCCGTGACCGCGCGCTCGACGCCCTTGCCCAGGTAGCGCTTGGCGTCGCCGTCCCTCAGCTCGACCGCCTCGTGCTCGCCGGTCGACGCGCCGGACGGCACCGCGGCGCGCTCCAGCGTGCCGTCGTCCAACGCCACCTCTACCTCGACGGTCGGGTTGCCTCGCGAGTCCAGGATCTCGCGGGCGCCGACCTGCTCGATGACCGCCACGTGCGCTCCCTCGTCAGACCATCTGTGTATCGATGCCGAGCCTAGTTGGTGCAAGGTGTGGGACGGCCCCGGCTCGCCTGTTGGGGCACCGGTCGGAAGGGGTTCACGCGTGGTTCACGTGGCGCGGGGTGGGGACGGGCCGCTGCTGGTGCTGCTGCACGGGCTCGGCGCGACCGGATCGGTGTGGCGCTCAGCTGCGGATTCGTGGCCCGGGGCCTGGTTGGCGGTGGACCTGCCGGGGCACGGTCGGTCGGCGCCGGCGGCGCGGTACTCGTTCGGGTCGATGGCCGCTGCGGTGGCGTCGGTGGTGGGTTCGGGGCCGGCGGCCGTGCTCGGGCACTCGCTCGGCGGCGTGGTGGCGTTGACGCTGGCCAGCGGGTGGTTCGGGGTGGACGTGCGCGCCGTCGGCGGGGTGGGGATCAAGCTGCGGTGGACGGCCGAGGAGCTGGCGCGGGCGGCTGCGCTGGCGGCGAAACCCGCACGGGTGTTCCCGACGCGCGAGGAGGCGTCGGCGTGGGCGTCGAAGCTGGCCGGCGTGCCGCTGGACGACGGTGTGACCGAGGTGGACGGCGGGTGGCGGGCGGCGCTGGACCCGGCGGCGTTCGGGGTGGGCGCGCCGGACGTGGCGGGCCTGCTGGCGGTGGCCAAGGCACCGGTCGTGCTGGCGGCGGGCGAGGCCGACCCCATGTGCCCGCCGGAGCACCTGCGCGCGGCGCAGGCGGGTGGAATCGTGCTGCCAGGGGTGGGTCACAACGCCCACGTGGAGCAACCGGCGTCGATCAAGCCGGTGCTCGACCGGCTGCACGCCGCTCTCGTGGCGTGACACACCCGTCCCGTCATCCGGTCGGCTGTCGTACGGCGGCCGGATGGCCGGGTAGCGTTGATCGAACCATGACGGACAGCACCTTCGAGGCGTTCCGCCGAGCCGAGGCGCTGCTCGCGGAACGCCGACCGCTGGAGGCGCTGCGCGAGCTCCGCGTCGTGCTCGAAGCGGCGCCGGAGCGGGCCAGCGTCCAGCTGCTCGCGGGCCGGGCCTACCTGGGTTCGGCCCAGCTCAACCGTGCCGAGGCGGCGTTCCGGAAGGTGCTGGAGATCGACCCGAGCGACCACTACGCGCGGTTCGCGCTGGGTCGGACGCTGCAGCGGCAGAGCCGGTTGACCGAGGCGTTGACGCAGCTGCGGATCGCGGCGGCGATGAACCCGTCACCGGAGTACCAGGAGGCGTTGGGCGAGGTCAGCGCCCGGCTGGCGGTCGAACGCGACCGATGACCGCCTACGAACTCGGTGCGGTGGTGGCCGAGCGCCGGGTGGAGGCCGTCGCCGGTGACGGCGCGCGCACGCCGGTCGTGATCAGGATCGGCACGCCCCACCCCGACCCGCTGAGCCCGAACGGCGACTGGTGCTGCCCGCACCAGGTCGTCGGGCTGGGTGACGAGGCCGTCGGCGCGTCGTTCGGCGTGGACTCGCTACAGGCCCTGCTGCTCAGCGTGTACCGGGTGCGCCTCACGCTGGCCGCGCGTGCCGCCGAGGCCTCCCTCGACCTCGACTGGCTGGGCTTCCCGGACCTGGGCTGACCGTCGAACCACCGTCGATGCCCTAGCCGCCGATGCTGGCCCGGGCGTAGGCGTCGGCCCCGCTGTAGACGTTCTGGCCGTACTCGGTCGAGTTGTTGTAGTCCAGCACGGCGGCCCACCAGCCGGCGCCGGTGCCCAGGTCACGTCCGCCCGAGCACAGGTAGCGGGCGGCGGCGAGGGCGGCGTCGTCGATGTTCTGCGGGTCGGGCGCCTGGCCGTCGCCGTTGGCGCGCACCGCGTACCGGGCCCACGTGGTCGGGATGAACTGCATCGGACCGACCGCCCGGTCCCACTGCCGGTCACCGTCGAGGACACCACCGTCACTGTCCGCGATAGCCTTCACGCCGGGTGAGCCGTCCAGCGGGATGCCGATGATGGGGCGCGACGGCCGACCGTCCTCACCCAGCCGCAAGCCGCCGATCGTGCCGTGGTGCGACTCGATCCGGCCGATGCCCGCCAGCGTCGCCCAGGACACCCGGCAGGCCGGGTTCTGCGACCGCATGACCAGGTCGGCGACCGCGTACGCGCGCAGCGCCCGTGCCGGGATGTCGGTCTTCTCCGACAACGCCGCCGCCCACGCGATCAGGGGGTCCGCGGTGGCGGGCTGCGGTTCACCGTTCGACGGCACCTCACCCGCCGACCCCGGGGCCGCCGCGCCCGGCTGGACCTCCAGGAACGGCACCGGGAACGGCGGATCGGCGGCGGGCCGGGGCGCGGACCGGTTGAACGTGCTCAAGGCCCACGCTCCACCGGCCACGACGACCAGCAGCAGGAGCACCAGCGCGAGGCGTCCGACGAGGTTGCCGGCACTGCCACGCGACGGAGGGCGGGGCTCGGTCTTGGACGGCGGCGGGACGACCACGGCCCCAGGCTACGTGCTGAACGCGGCCGCCCGAGCGTCCTCGCCCCAACCCCGTCCGGAACCGGCCGGCCACACCACCCACCACCAGCGACATTCCGACCGGGCTGTCCTGAACGTTGAATTCGGGGGTCGGGAACGTAGGACACACGCGTTCCGAACGTAGGACACACGCGGGACGTGAGCGTTCGACACGCGGGGTGTCAGGGGAGCGGGGGGAGTTGCGGCGGGACGGCCGCGGGCCTGGTCTCCAACGCCTCCAGCGCCAGCCGGACCGCCGTGTCCAGCTGCGGGTCGCGCCCGGCCACCCTGTCCTGCGGCGTGACGACCACCTCGACGTCCGGGTCGACGCCGTGGTTCTCCACGCCCCACCCCGGCCCGGCGAACCACGTGGCGTACCGCGGCTGCGTCACCAACGTGCCGTCCACCAGGTGGTACTGCATGTCGATGCCGATCACCCCGCCCCACGTGCGGGTGCCGACGACCGGCCCGATGCCCATCTCCTTGATCGCCACGTTCACGATGTCGCCGTCGGACCCGGCGAACTCGTCCGCGATCGCGACCACCGGCCCGCGCGGCGCGTCACCGGGGTAGCTGTCGGCCGTGGTGTACCCGCGCGCCACCGACCAGCCGATGATCTTGCGCCCCAGCTTCTCCACCACCAGCTCGGACGTGTGCCCGCCGCCGTTCTCCCGCACGTCCAGCACCACGGCCTCACGCGCCAGCTCCACCCGCAGGTCGCGGTGCAGCTGCGCCCAGCCCGCGCCCATCATGTCCGGCACGTGCAGGTACCCGACCCGGCCCTCGGACAGCTCGTGCACGCGTGCCCGCCGGTCGGCCACCCACGCGTGGTACCGCAGCGGCTCGTCGTCCTCCAGCGGCACGACCACCACCCGGCGCGGCTCGCCGCCACCACCGGGCCGCACGGTCAGCTCCACCGGCTTGCCCGCCGTGCCGACGAGCAGCGGCGCGGGTCCGGTCAACGGGTCCACCTGCCGCCCGTCGACCGCCACGATCGCGTCACCGGCCCGCACCGCGACCCCGGGAGCCGCCAACGGCGACCGCGCCGCCGGGTCCGACGTCTCGCCCGGGATCACCCGCACGACCCGCCACGCGCCCGCCTCGTCCCGCTCCAGGTCCGCGCCGAGCAACCCCACCGCGCGCCCGCGCGACCCGCCTGACGGGATCACGTAGGCGTGCGACGTCCCCAGCTCGCCCTGCACCTCCCACAGCAGGTCCACCAGGTCGCTGTAGCTGCCCAGCCGGTCCACCAGCGGCCGGTACCGCTCCAGCACACCCGCCCAGTCCACGCCGCCCATGTCGGTGCGCCAGAAGTGGTCCCGCATCAGCCGCCCGGCCTCCGCGTACGCCTGCCGCCACTCGGCGGCCCGGTCCACCACCACCCGTACCCGCGAGAGGTCCACGTCCACCGAGTCGTGGTCGTCGGAGTCGACCTTCCGGTCCGTCGGCACGACCCGCAGGTCGCCGCCGTCCTGCACGACCATCCGCTGCCCGTCACCGGTCACCTCGAACGCGTCCACGCCGTCCACCAGCGTGTCGGTGCGCGACTTGGCCAGGTCGAACCGCTCCAGCACGGCCCGCGGCGCCCGCGCCGACGGACTGGCCAGGTTGTCGCCCAGCACGCCCCGCAACGGCGACCGCAGCCACAGCAGCCCGCCCTTGGCCGCGGTCAACCCGGAGTAGCGCGCGGCCGCGACCGGCACGGTCACCACCCGGTCGGCCAACCCGTCCAGGTCGACGACCGTGATCGGGTTCTCGTCGTCCTTGTCCTTGTCCGACGAGTCGTCGCCGACCGGCCGGCCCAGGCGCAGCGGGTCGAACGGTGACGGCGTGGTCGCGGCCAGCGGCAGCAGGTAGGGCCGGCAGCCGGTCGGGAACGACAGGTCGAACACGTGCGCGTCGTACACCGGGTCGAAGCTGCGCACCGACAGGAACGCCAGGTATCGGCCGTCCTCGGTGAACGTCGGCGAGAAGTCGGAGAACCGCAGCGGCGTCACGTCCACCACGGACAGGTCCGTCGTGTTCGTCATCCGGATGTGCTGCAACGGTCGCGGACCGGGGTGCGACCACGCCAACCAGTTCGAGTCCGGCGCGAACGCCAGGTCGCTGACGTGCGGGTTCGCGCCTTTCAGCACCTCCCGCACCTCACCGGACTCCACCTCGACCAGCAACAACCGCCCGTCGTGGGTCGCCACGGCCAACCGCCGCCCGTCCGGCGAGACGGCCAGCTCCAGCACCCGCCCCAGCTTGCCGACCGCCACCCGACGTGGCTCGTTGCCCGGCTCGACCCCACCGATCGGCGAGAACTCCAAGCCCTCCTCACCGTCCGCGTCGGTCACCCACACCACGTTGTCACCGACCACGCGCGGCAGCCGTGCCCGCACACCGGGCTGCTCGGCCAACGCCCGCACCGGCCCGTCCCGGTGCGTCACCCAGTGCACCGTGCCACGCACCTCGACCACGCTCGCGCGCCCCGTCTTGTCCGGGTGGAAGTCGTCCGGCCGCGACGACACGGGCCGCGGCCTCCGCGCCGTCCGCGGCCCACCGAGCCTGACGTCCAGCCGCCGGGGCTCCGCACCCTCCAGCCCGTCGAGCACCCACAACTCACCCGCGTGCTGCCAGACGACCCGCTCACCGTCGCTGGACGCGACCCGCGCGTAGAACTCCTGCTCGGTGTGCCGCCGCAGGTCCGACCCGTCCGGGGACACGGAGTACAAACTCCCGACCCCGTCGTGGTCGGACAAGAACGCGATCCTGTCACCAATCCACATCGGCGACGTCAACGACGACGTCAACTCGGACAGGATCCGCACAAATTCGCCATCACCGTTCACGTCGACCCACAACTTGGCCGCCGCACCACCGCGATACCGCTTCCACCAGGCCGGATCACGCCCGTACACCGACGTCACGACCACCTGCCCGGACGACCCGAACGACACGTCGTCCACCCACCCGAACGGCAACCGCCGCCCCGGCCCACCATCCGTGGGCACCGCGTGCGCCCACTGCCGGTTCGACGTCGCCTGCCCGGTCGACGTAACGGCCACCACCTCACCCTCAGCCGTCCACCCACGCACACCGGTCGTGTAATCACCCCAGTAGGTGAGCCGCTTCGCCTCACCACCCTCGACCGGCGCCAAGTGGACCTCGGGCGCACCGTCACGACGGCTGGTCCAAGCCAACAAGGTCCCCGTCGGGTCGAAGCGGGGGCAGGACACCGGCACCTGATCAGCGGTAACCCGCCAAGCCCGACCGCCGTCGAGCGGCGCGAGCCACACATCGTCTTCGGCTACGAAGGTCACCAGGTTGCCGTGCACATGCGGGAAGCGGAGGTAGGCCTCGGTCACCTATTCGACGTTAGCGCCCCGATGACCAGCACCCGACCCACCCCGGCCACTACGCCCCGGCATCCTGACCCGAGCGGGCCATGATCACCGGTTCGGCGCAACGGACCCACAACCCTCGGGCCCACAACCCTCGGGCCCACAACGGACCCGCCGCCAGCCCACCGAGGCCCGATTTGACATGGGTTCGGGTGCTTTAGGCTGGTCGAAGCCGGGCAGGCTTGGCGGACGCTTTTCCCGCCAGGCCTGCCCGGCTTTGGCCAGCCTGGAGTGCCCGTAAGGGCCCCATGTCAAATCGAGCCGGACCCAACCACCGAGCCGCGCCCAAACCACCGAACCGAGCTCTAGAACCGCACCCTCAACCACCCCAGTGCGCACGCCAATCGTCCGCCCCGAGCTTCTCCACCCCAGCCGCCCGCGCCACCCGCTCAACCTCCCGCACCCGCGCCTCAAACCTCCGCGCCACCGCCCGCAACTCCGTCTCCGGGTCCTCCCCGGCCAACTTCGCCAACGCAGCGACCACGAACAACGTCTCCCCGGTCCCGTCACCCTCCGGCAACAGGTCCACCGGAAACCCGGCCCGCGCCACCCGCTGCACCAGCTTCCCCGCCAACGCCACCGCGGGCTGCCCGGTCGCCACCCCGTCGACGCTCGACTCGCGCCGCTTCTCGACCTGCTTGAGCTCTTCCCACCGGTGCTGCTGCGAGGCGGCGTCACGCACCGCCGGATCCCCTCCGGAGAACACGTGCGGGTGCCGCCCGACCAGCTTCGCCACCAGGTCGCCCGCCACCTCGTCGATCCCGAACGGCTCCTCGGCGTCCTCCGCCGCGATCCGCGCGTGGAACAGCACCTGCAGCAGCACGTCCCCGAGCTCTTCCCGCAACGCCGCCCGGTCGCCGTCCTCGATGGCCTCCAGCAGCTCGTAGGTCTCCTCGACCAGGTACTGCCGCAACGACTTGTGGTCCTGCTCGGCGTCCCACGGACACCCGCCGGGCGACCGCAGCCGGTCCATCACGGCCACCGCGTCCAGCACCGGCGCACCCGGCGTGCGGATCACCTCGGACCCCGCCGAGATCAGCTCCACCGCGGCCGGCTCACCCGGGTCCGTCGTGATCAACACGACCGAGGGCCCCGCCACGAAGTCCGACACCGGCACCGCCGACCACGCCGCGGCGTCCACGCCCTCCCCCGCGTACACCACCGCCGCGCCCCGCAATGCGGGTAGCGCGGCGGCGGGCAGTACCGGGGTGGTGCCTACGACGACAACGGTCACGGCGACTTCTGCCGCACCGTCGCCTGGTAGCCGCTCAACTCGCCCTCGCTCGGCGCGAGCGAGATGGCGGCGCCGTCCCACAGCCCGTACCGGGGGTTGATCTGGATCTCCGGCTCACCGGCGAGCGTGTAGACCAGCCGCAGCCCGATCTGCTCCAGCAGCTGCGGCGTCAGCTGCTCGGTGGACGAGTCGCCGGACGATCGCACGTCGGTCTTGCGGCCGGTCACGTACGCCACGATCCACTGCGCGCTGCTCGGGTCCGGCGCGAACGCCACCACCGTGCCCGCCGGCACGCCGAACAGCGGCGACTGCGCGGCCTGCGGCGACTCGGCCGACCGCACCCGCTGGCCCTGCTTGGACAGCGCCTGTCCCTGGGTGCCCTGCGGCGCGGCGGCCACGAACTCGGCCATCTTCGCCGGGTCCGCCGCGACCTGCTTGGCCTTCTCGACGGCCTCGGCGTTGTCCTTGGTGAAGAAGTAGTCGAACGTGACTTCCATCCGGTCGACGTACTTGCGCGCCAGCTCGACCGCCAGCAGCTGGTCGCGGGCCCGCTCGCGGAACGTCGCCGGGTCGTACACCGTGTTCTGCGAGGCCAGTTCCGCGCCGCCGGCCTGCTCGACCGACTCGGTCACGGCTTCCTCGGACACGGTCACGCCCTCGCGCCGGGCCGCCTGCTCGATCAGCTCGTGCTGCACGCCCAGGGTCACCAGCTGCCGCGCGACCTGGTCGAGTTTGCGCTGGTCGTGCAACTTCTGGGCCTCGGGCTCCTTCTTGAGCACGATGTCCAGCCGCTGCTGCACCTGCTCCAGCGGCAGCACGGTGTCGCCGACGATCGCGGCCGAGCCGACGTGGCTGGGCCCGGTACCGCAGCCGGCCACCAGCACAGCCACCGATGCCACGGCCGCGCCGATCAGGGTGAAGCGCCTCTGCACAGTCCTCACGACCAGTACCTTCTCACGTCCTCGTGACGCCGCTCACGGGAGTCCCCGCCAAGGATTCCAGGAAGTGCGCGCACCAATCCAGCAGCTCCTGGTCGCGCAACTGGGGTGCGCCCATCCGGCCGCCTGCCGCTCCCTCGGTCGGACGCGGCACGCTGACCGTGTGCGCGGCCTGCTTGTAGATCGCCTTCGGGAACAGCCGGCGCAGCCGCACCAGCTGGCTGTCCTTCAGCTCCAGCGGCGCGAAGCGGATCGTGGCGCCCTGGGTGGCGACCTCCGTCACCCCGTGCGCGCGGCACGTCTGCCGGAACCTGGCCACCGCGAGCAGCCGTTCCACGGGCAGCGGCGGCGTGCCGTAGCGGTCCTTCAGCTCGTCCCACACGCTCTGCAACGCCTCGGCGTCGCTCGCCGCGGCGATCTTGCGGTAGGCCTCCAGCCGCAGCCGTTCGCCGGGCACGTAGTCGTGCGGGATGTGCGCGTCCACGGGCAGGTCGACGCGGACCTCGGCCAGCTCCTCCTCGACCTCGCCGTCGGCGCCCGCGTGCTTGCGGAACGCCTCCACGGCCTCGCCGACCAGCCGCACGTACAGGTCGAACCCGACGCCCGCGATGTGCCCGGACTGCTCGGCGCCGAGGATGTTGCCCGCGCCGCGGATCTCCAGGTCCTTCATGGCCACCGCCATGCCCGCGCCCAGCTCGGTGTTCTGCGCGATCGTGGCCAGCCGGTCGTGCGCGGTCTCGGTCAGCGGCGCCTCGGGCGGGTAGAGGAAGTAGGCGTAGCCGCGTTCCCGGCCGCGGCCCACGCGCCCGCGCAGCTGGTGCAGCTGGGCCAGGCCGAGCAGGTCGCCGCGCTCCACGATGAGCGTGTTGGCGTTGGAGATGTCCAGGCCGGTCTCGACGATCGTGGTGCACACGAGCACGTCGTACTCGTTCTCCCAGAAGCCCTGGATGATCTTCTCCAGCTTGTCCTCGTTCATCTGGCCGTGCGCGGTGATCACGCGGGCCTCGGGGACCAGCTCGCGCAGGTGCCGGGCGGCCTTCTCGATCGAGGACACGCGGTTGTGCACGTAGAACACCTGGCCGTCGCGCAGCAGCTCGCGGCGGATCGCGGCGGCGACCTGCTTGTCGTCGTACGCGCCGACGTAGGTCAGGATCGGGTGCCGCTCCTCGGGCGGGGTGAGGATGGTGGACATCTCGCGGATGCCCGCCAGCGACATCTCCAGGGTGCGCGGGATCGGCGTGGCGGACATCGTGAGCACGTCCACGTGCGTGCGCAGCGCCTTGATGTGCTCCTTGTGCTCGACGCCGAACCGCTGCTCCTCGTCCACGATCACCAGGCCGAGGTCTTTGTAGCGCAGGCTCTTCTGCAGCAGCCGGTGCGTGCCGATGACGATGTCCACCTCGCCGTCGGCCAGGCCGCCGATCGTCTGCTCGGCCTCCTGCGGGTCGGTGAACCGGGACAGGCCCTTGATGCTCACCGGGAACGCCCGCATGCGCTCGGTGAACGTGTTCAGGTGCTGCTGGGCGAGCAGCGTGGTCGGCACCAGCACCACGACCTGCTTGCCGTCCTGCACCGCCTTGAACGCCGCCCGCACCGCGATCTCGGTCTTGCCGTAGCCGACGTCGCCGCAGATCACCCGGTCCATCGGGACGGTGCGCTGCATGTCGGCCTTGACCTCGTCGATCGCCGCCATCTGGTCGATCGTCTCGGTGAACGGGAACGCGTCCTCCAGCTCGCGCTGCCACGGGGTGTCCGGCGCGAACGCGTGACCGGGTGCGGCCTGGCGCGCGGCGTAGAGCTGGACCAGCTCGGCGGCGATCTGCTTGACCGCCTTCTTGGCCTTGGCCTTGGTGTTCTTCCAGTCGCTGCCGCCCAGCTTGTTCAGCGTGGGCAGCTCCCCGCCGACGTAGCGGGACACCTCGTCGAGCTGGTCGGTCGGCACGAACAGCCGGTCTCCGGGCTGGCCGCGCTTGCTGGAGCCGTACTCCAGCACCAGGTACTCGCGGGTCGCGGTGCTGCCCGCGGTGTCTTTGGTCGTGCGCTGCACCATCTCCACGTACTTGCCGATGCCGTGCTGCTCGTGCACCACGTAGTCACCGGGCTTGAGCGCCAGCGGGTCGACCGCGTTGCGGCGGCGGCTGGGCATGCGGCGCATGTCCTTGGTGGACGTGCCGTGCCGCCCGCCGGTGAGGTCGGTCTCGGTGAGCACGACCAGCGCCAGCTCGGGCAGCGAGAAGCCGTCCTCCAGCGCGCCGCGCACGACGGTGACCGCGCCCTGCCGCGGCGCCGTGTCGAGGGTGTCGCGGAGCACGACGTTCACGTCGGCTTCGCGCAGCTGCTCGGTGGCGCGCTGCGCCGTGCCCGCGCCGGGGACGACGAGCACCGCCGTGCCGCCGGAGACGGTGTGCGCGCGCAGGTCGGCGAACGCCCGCTCGATGTCGCCCTGGTAGGCCTCGACCTGCTTGAGCTCCAGCCGGACGACGTCCTCGCCCTCGGTGGTGAGCCGGCTGAGCGTCCACCAGGGGCGGCCCTTCGCCCGCGCGGACTGCGCCACGTCGGCCAGGCTGTGGTAGGCGCTGGAGTCCAGGTCGATGGGGCTCTGCCCGCCGCCCGCCGCGGCCATCCAGGACGCTTCCAGGAACTCCTGGCCGGTGCGCACGAGGTCCGCGGCGCGGGCCCGGATTTTCTCCGGGTCGTTCAGCACGACGTGCGTGCCCTCGGGGACGACGTCGGTGAGCAGTTGCAGCTCGCCCTCGCACAGGGCCGGGATGAGGGCTTCCATGCCCTCCGCCGGGATGCCCTCGGCGATCTTGGTCAGCAGCTCGTTGAGGTGGGCGTCGGCGGTGTGCCGCTCGGCCAGTGCCGCCGCCCTGGCCTTGACGTCCGCGGTCAGCAGCAGCTCGCGGCACGGCGGCGCGACGAACCCGTCGACCTCCTGCGGCAGCGACCGCTGGTCGGCGACCGCGAACGGGCGGATCTCGCTGACCTCGTCGCCCCAGAACTCGACCCGCAGCGGGTGCTCGGCGGTCGGCGGGAAGATGTCCAGGATGCCGCCGCGGACGGCGAACTCGCCGCGCTTCTCGACCATGTCGACGCGGGTGTAGGCGATCTCGGTCAGGTTGACCAGCAGCGCCTCGAAGTCGTGCTCCGAGCCGACCGCCAGGTGCACCGGCTTCAGCTCGCCCAGGCCGGGCGCCATCGGCTGGATCAGGCTGCGGACCGTGGTGACGACGACCTTGAGCGGGTTGCCGTCGGGGTGGGCCAGCCGGCGCAGCACCTCGAGCCGGGCGCCGACCGTGTCCGCCCTCGGTGACAGCCGCTCGTGCGGCAGCGTCTCCCAGGACGGGAACAGCGCCACCTGTTCGGCGCCGATGAGGTCGCACAGCACGGCCTTGAGGTCGTCCGCCTCCCGGCCGGTCGCGGTGACCGCGAGCACCGGCGCGTGGTGGGCCAGGGCCGCCGCGACCAGCGGTCGGGCCGCCGGCGGTCCTTCCAGTTCGAGGTCGGGCACGCCGACCGAGTCGGCGAGGGCGCGCAGCGCCTTGTCGGGCAGGACAGCGGTCAGCAGGCCGGACAGCGGGCCGGGCTGGGGCATTGCGATGGCTCCCCGGGATCAACGCGGACAGACCCCTGCCCGGGACCGAACGTCCACGTCCACCGGAGGGGTTCTCGACTGCCCAGCCTACGGCCCTGCCCCGCCGGGTGCGCCGTGATTTCGGTTGACCGCGGGGTGACCCTGAGTACGTGGAACAGAGAGAGATCAGAGCCGACTACGACGATCGGCACATCACCGTCTACCAGGCGTACTCGCCCGCCATCGCCGAGCTTGCGCTGGCCGCGGGACGGTTCGTGCCGCCGTTCAAGCGCGGCCGGATGACGTGGGTCAAGCCGTCGTTCCTGTGGATGATGTACCGGTCCGGGTGGGGGACGAAGCCGGACCAGGAGTGCGTGCCGGCCGTGCGAATCACCCGATCGGGGTTCGACTGGGCGTGCGGGAGGCCGTGCCGAGCAACGAGGGCATCGGGCTGAAGCCGGACGTGCGCGTGCAGTGGGACCCGGAGCGGAGCCTGCGGCTGGGCGCGCTGCCGTACCGGTCGTTGCAGCTCGGGCTGGCCGGTGAGGCGGCCCGGCGGTACGTGGACGAGTGGGTCGTGGGGCTGACCGACGTGACGCCGCTGGCGCGGGAGGTGCACGCGCTGGTGCGGGCGGGTGACCTGGACGGCGCCCGTGCCCTGCTGCCCGTGGAGCGGCCGTACCCGATGCCGTGAACGGGGAGCACACACGGGGGTTGCCATGCTGGGCGGCATGCGTCGGTTTGTCGGGTTCGCTGCGGTGCTGGCCGCGTGTGCGGCGTGTTCGGCCGAGGGCACCGGCGGCAGTGCGCCGTCGACCACCACGCCCGAGGGGCTGAAGGTCGAGGTCGTGGCGTCCGGGCTGAGCCACCCGTGGGACGTGGGGTTCCTGCCCGACGGGCGGGTGCTCGTGCCGCAGCGGCCGGGGCGGATCGCGTTGGTCGCGGACGGTCGGGTGACCGACGTCGAGGCCGACCTCGGTGACGTGGAGGCGCGGGGCGAGGGTGGGCTGATGAGCCTGGTCGTGCACCCGGACTTCGCCACCAGCCGGCGGTTCACCACGTGCTTCAACACGTCGTCGGACGTGCGGCTGGTGACGTGGGAGCTGGACGGGACCAAGGCGACCAGGGTGAAGGACCCGCTGCTCGCGGGCCTGCCGACGGCATCGAGCGGACGTCACTCCGGGTGCCGGATGACGCTGGACCTCGACGGGAACCTGCTGGTCGGCACCGGTGACACCGCTCGCGGCTCGGTCTCGCAGGACAAGTCGAGCCTCGGCGGCAAGGTGCTGCGGATCGACCTGGCGACCGGCGAGGGCGTGCCGGGCAACCCGTTCGGCGACCGGATCTACACCTACGGGCACCGCAACGTGCAGGGTGTCGCGGTCCGGCAGGACGGCATGGTGTTCACCGCCGAGCACGGGCCGGACGTGGACGACGAGGTCAACGTGCTCAAGGCCGGTGGGAACTACGGCTGGGACCCGTCACAGGGCGGCACGGTCGGCGGGTACGACGAGGACGTGCCGATGACGGACCTCTCGCGCTTCCCCGATGCCGTGCCGGCCGTGTGGTCGTCCGGGCGTCCGACGGAGGCGATCTGCGACGCCGCGTTCCTGGTGGGCGAGCAGTGGGGCACCCTCAACGGCGTCCTGGCCGTGACCGCCCTGAAGGGCTCGAAGCTGCTGCTGTTCACCGTCACCCAGGAGGGCGGCGTCCACTCCGTCGCCATCCCCGCGGAACTGGACGACACCCACGGCCGCCTCCGCGCCGCCGAACTGGCCCCCGACGGCTCCCTCTACGTCACCACCTCGAACGGCACCGACGACAAACTCCTCCGCATCACCAACAACTAACCCCCGTGTGTCCTACGTCCAGAACGCGCGTGTCCTACGTTCGCGCACCCCATGTTGAACACTCACGATGGCCATGGCCGTGCTGAATGTTCAACATGGGTGTTCCGAACGTAGGACACGCGTGACGCGAACGTAGGACACGCGCGTTCTGGAGGTCAGCGGGTGCGGAGGCGGGGTTTGTGGTCCATGTGGGACAGGCCCTTCCAGGCCAGGTTGACCAGGTGGGCGGCCACTTCGTCCTTCTTCGGCTTGCGGACCTCCAGCCACCACTGGCCGGTCAGGGCCACCATGCCCACCAGGGCCTGGGAGTAGAGGGCGGCCAGCTTGCGGTCGTAGCCCTGGCGGGAGAAGTGCAGGCCCAGGATCGACTCCACCTGCGAGGCGATGTCGTTGAGCAACGACGAGAACGTGCCGGTGGACGACGCCACGGGCGAGTCGCGCACCAGGATCCGAAAGCCGTCCGTCGAGCCCTCGATGTAGTCCAGCAACGCGCACGCCGCCTGTTCCAGCAGCTCACGGGGGTGCCCGCCGGACAGCGCGTTGACGATGTGGTCCATCAGGTACTGCATCTCGCGGTCCACCACGACCGCGTAGATGCCTTCCTTGCCGCCGAAGTGCTCGTACACCACGGGCTTGGACACGCCCGCCCGGTGCGCGATCTCCTCGATGGAGGTGACCTCGAAGCCCTTCTCGGCGAACAACGCGCGGGCCACGTCGAGCAGTTGCTCGCGCCGCTCCTTGCCCGTCATCCGCACGCGCGGCACCGGTGTTCCGTCGCCACGCCGTCTCCCCGCCACCCAGACCACCCTAAACGCCTGCCCCCCGCGTGGAGCGCGAGGGGCAGGCGACAGCTCGTTCGACCGCTTACTTCTTGGCGCTGATGCGGGCCAGGCGCTGCTGGTTCGGCCAGCGCACGTTGGTCGCCCAGCCGAACTTCTCGAACAGCCAGATCAGCCGCGCGGACGTGTCGATCTGACCGCGCTTGACGCCGTGCCGCGCGCACGTCGGGTCGGCGTGGTGCAGGTTGTGCCACGACTCGCCGAAGCTCAGGATCGCCAGCGCCCACACGTTCGCGGAACGGTCACGCGCGGCGAACGGGCGGTCGCCCACCATGTGGCAGATCGAGTTGACCGACCACGTCACGTGGTGCAGGAACGCCACCCGGACCAGACCGGCCCAGAAGAACGCCGACAGCGCGCCGGACCACGACATGGTGATCAGGCCGCCGAGCGCGGCGGGTGCGAGCAGGCTGATCGTGGTCCACAGCCAGAACAGCTGGTCGACGCGCACCAGGTCCTTGTCGGCGAGCAGGTCCGGCGCGAAGCGCTGCGCGTTGGTCTTGTCGCGCTCGAACAGCCAGCCCATGTGGGCGTGCCAGAAACCCTTGGCCAGCGCGACCGGGCCGCTGCCGAACAGCCACGGCGAGTGCGGGTCGCCCTCGCGGTCGGAGAACGCGTGGTGGCGGCGGTGGTCGGCGACCCAGACGATCACCGGTCCCTGCAGCGCCATGCTGCCCGCGATCGCCAGACCGATCTTGAGGGCGCGGTTGGCCTTGAACGAGCCGTGCGTGAAGTACCGGTGGTACCCGATCGTCACGCCGAGGCCGGCCAGGTAGTAGAACGCGACGAACAGCGCGACGTCGACCCAGCCCAGCCCCCAGCCCCAGGCGAACGGAACGGCCGCGAGCAGAGCCAGGAACGGCACGATGACGAACACGTACACGCCGAGCTGCTCGACGTGCCCCCGTCGCCCTTCGATCATCGGCTTGGGTCCGCGATCCTCGGGACCTTGCGGCGTGGACCTGCTCTCCAGGGTGCTGGTCATACATGTACCTCGTTGTGTATCGGTGCTACCTACGGAACCGTAACTTACGGGAGCGTAAGTTAGGTGAGCCTCGTGCCGCCAGAGTCGAAGCCGAACTCATGGCGTGTTCTCAGGAAGTCGGGCGTGTCGATCAACGCCGGGGCATCATTCGGTGATGGGGTCACCGAACGTTCGCGGGCGCCGCCGCCTGCGCATCGCACTGGTCACGTTCGCGGTGGTGTTCCTGCTGGTCACGGGCGGTCTGCTCGGGTTCGGCTGGTACTACAGCGGCCAGCTCCTCGACCCGGGGAACGCCCGTCCCGGCTACCGCGACACGGTCACGTCGTCGGCTTCGGGGACCGTCTCGCTGGTGGAGTCCAGGGTCACAGTGCTCCCCGGCACGTGGGGTCTCGTCTGGCCTGGTGGCGGCGCGAAGATCGGCCAGGTGACCCAGCGGTCCGAGGGCACGGTGGTGCGCGAGCTGCAGGGCACGGCGCCCGCGGACGGCACCCGGGTCCGGCTGGAGACGTCGGTCTGGAGCACCGACCCCGACACCGCGCACGACCTGGAGTACACGGAAGTGCGAATTCCTACCGAATTGGGTGACGCACCGGCCTGGCTGGTCCCCGCGACGTCGTCCACCTGGGTCGTCGCGGTCCACGGTCGGGGCGGCACGAGGGCCGAGGCCTTGCGGGTCATGCCTGCGCTGCACCAACTCGGGCTACCCGTTCTCGCCGTGACCTACCGCAATGACGAGGGCGCGCCGCGCTCCCCGGACGGCCTCTACCACCTGGGCGACACGGAGTGGCGTGACGTCGAGGCGGCCGTGCGGTACGCCCGCGAGCACGGCGCGCGCAACGTCGTGCTGTACGGGTGGTCGATGGGCGGCGCGATCGTCGGCCAGTTCCTCGGCCGCTCGGCGGACGCGGACGACGTGGCCGCCGTCGTGCTCGACGCACCCGTGGTGAGCTGGACGAAGACGCTGGAACTGCAGTCGCGCAACCGGGGCGTGCCCGAGCAGCTGGTGCCGGTCGCGGAGCTGGTCTCGGACTGGCGGGTCGACCTGGAGTTCAGCCGCTTCGACCTGGTCGCCAACCCTCCCGCGCACCGGCCGCCGACCCTGCTGTTCCACGGCGGCGCGGACGGCACCGTGCCGGTGCAGGCGTCCCGGGACCTGGCCGCGGCGGCGGACCGGCTCGGCTGGCCGCTGCGGTACGTCGAGGTGCCCGCGGCGGAGCACACGGCGGCGTGGAACGTCGACCCGGAGTCCTACGACCGCGCGCTGACGGAGTTCCTCGACTCGGTCACCGCGATCCGTTAGCCCGCTCGGCGGTGGCGCACAGCGCACACGGCGGCATCCCGTCGCGCACACGGCGGCACCCCACCGTGCCCGCTCGACTACGCAAGGTAGTTAAGCGTGTGACTGTTTCGGCCGAAATCGTGTCGAACAGGGGTCGATGAACCCCCGCACGGGACCACCGAGCGTCGCCGCACGGCCGTGACGAGTTCACCGGAACGTGATCCAGGCCACCTCGGACAACCCCGCTGGCCTGCGTAAACACGCAGTGTCATGATCGCGTTACGGTGGGGTTGCCGCCACATGAGTGGTGGTGCTGACCTTCGAGGGGGACTCGTGACAACATGTGTTCGCGCGGTCGGGGCGAGCCCCGACCGTTCCGCCATGGTGTAAAGGCAGCACCTCGGATTTTGGTTCCGATGGTCCAGGTTCGAATCCTGGTGGCGGAGCGAGGAGGCCGGGCCACGAAGGGTCCCGGCCGCCCTGCGTCTGCATGGGGGTGTGAGTCGCTGCACGAGGAAGCGGTCGACGAGCAGGGCAACGTGGCGACTCCGGCTCTCCACGAGATGTCCGACGCGTGGCTGGTCGGCCGCGCGAGTGAGCTCGTGGCCGTGGCCCAGAGCAGCCACCTGTCCGACCAGCTCGACGCGGCGCACGAGGTCGACGAGATCCTGGCCGAGGCGCAGGGGCGCGGCGAGCCGCGGATCGTCGGCCAGCTGCTGCGCGCGGCGGCCGTGGTCCGGATCGTCACGCCCGGCCTGGTCGACCTGTCCGACTCCGTGCTGGACGAGATGCTGGCGCACTGCCGCCGGCACGGCCTGCTGGTGCTGGAGGCCGAGGCGCACGCCCTGCGCGGGCGCCGCTACCTGCTCGGCGGGTTCGAGGACAAGGCGCTGACCGAGGTCGCGGCGGGCCTGGCGATGCTGGAGGAGGACCTCGCACCCGACCCGATGCTGGACAAGCGCACCTGGGACCGGCTGCTCGCCTCCGCGTTGCAGACGACCGGTCTCGTGCTCACCCAGCTGGGCGTCTACGAGATGGCCGACGAGGTGATGGCGCGGGCACACAACGCGATCCGGGACAGCGCCTACCCGCACCTGATCTACGTCCACCTGGTCAACCGGGCCCGGCTGCTGATCGGCTGGGGCCTGCGGCTGGAGCGGGTGGGCAACTTCGAGGAGGCCGCCGAGCGGTTCGTCACCGCGTCGGCCATCGCCACCGCCGTCGAGGGCCCGTTCCGCGAGTCGCTGCACCCCGGCAGGCGTGACCGCACCGCCGCCGAGCAGGTGCCGGTGATCGGCGCGGCGCACGCGCTGGCCAAGCCGGGCGCGGAGCACATCGCGCGGCTGTGGTCGCTGCGCGAGCTGGCCATGTACGCCCGCGAGCTGTTCATCGTGTCCATCGCGCTGGCCCGCTGCCTGGAGATGGAGGAGCTGCCGCAGCAGGCGCTCCAGGTGCTGCACGACGCCCAGGACCGGCTGGAGCACGACAACTCCGAGCCCACCCTGATGCTGTGCCTGACCCGCGAGTACGCCCGGATGTCCGGCCCGCACGGCGAGCGCACCATCTCGGCGCTGCAGACCTACGCCAACGCGCTGGAGGTGGAGCTGTGGCTGATGCAGGAGGCGCGCACCGCCACCCTGCTCACCCGGCGCGACCACGAGCGGCTGACCCGGGCGCACGGCGCGATCGCGCAGCAGGCGTTGCAGGACCCGTTGACCGGCCTGCCGAACCGCCGCGCGCTGGACGACCGGCTGGCCGCGCTGATCAACGCGCAGACCCACCCGATGGCCATCGCGCTGGTCGACCTCGACGGGTTCAAGGTCGTCAACGACAAGCACTCGCACGCGGAGGGTGACGATGTCCTCCGCGTGATTGCGAGCACACTGCGCCAGGCGTTGCGGGGTGACGACCTGGTGGCCCGCTACGGCGGCGACGAGTTCGTCGTGCTGCTCCCCGGCGCGCCGCTGCACGCCGCCGAAGCGGCCCTCGCCCGAGCCGTGGATGCCGTCGCGGACTTGCCTTCCGACCTGTCCAGGGGGGTGACGCTGTCGGTGGGCGTGATCTCCGTGCGACCGCACGAGGCGGCGCACGCGGCGCTGGCCCGAGCCGACTCCGCGATGTACGTGGCGAAGCGGCGAGGTGGCTGCCAGGTTGCGGCCGTGGAAGGCGAGGCCTCCTCGGAGGCTTAGTATCGGCACCTGGCGGGAAGCCAGGCCCCTCCCGCTGAAGGCACGCACTCAGCTAGGGAGAGCGCTGATGCTCGAGGGTGTCCCCACCCCAGTCAGCACGATCGTCCTCGCAGCGGGTGAAGGCACCCGCATGCGCTCAGCCACCCCGAAGGTGTTGCACCGCATCGCCGGTCGTTCCCTGGTGGAGCACGCCGTGCGCGCCGCCGCCGGGACCGAGCCGGACCACCTGGCCGTCGTGGTCGGCCACGGCCGCGCCGCGGTGGCCGAGCACCTCGACACCCTGGCCACCGCGCTGGACCGCAAGGTCACCGTGGCGGTGCAGGAGCAGCAGAAGGGTACGGGGCACGCGGTCGGCTGCGGCCTGGCCGAACTGCCCGCCGAGCTCGGTGGCACGGTCGTGGTGACCTACGGTGACGTGCCGCTGCTGGACGCCGACACGTTGCGCGGGCTGCTGGCCGAGCACGGTGCGCGCGGCAACGCGGTCACCGTGCTGACCGCCGTGGTTGCCGACCCCACCGGGTACGGGCGGATCGTGCGGTCCGCGGACGGCTCGGTCGAGGGCATCGTGGAGCAGAAGGACGCCACGCCGGAGCAGCGGGAGATCACCGAGATCAACTCCGGGGTGTACGCGTTCGACGCGGCCGTGCTGCGCGACGGGCTCTCCCAGCTGTCCACCGACAACGCGCAGGGCGAGCTGTACCTGACCGACGTGCTGACCATCGCGCGCTCGGACGGTCGGCGCGTGGGTGCGCTCGTCACCGACGACGCCTGGCTGGTCGAGGGCGTGAACGACCGCGTGCAGCTGGCGAAGCTGGGCGCGGAGCTCAACCGCCGGCTCGTGGAGAGCGCGATGCGCGGGGGCGTCACCGTGGTCGACCCGGCCACCACCTGGCTGGACGCCGACGTGCGGCTGGAGCGCGACGTGCTGATCGAGCCGAACGTGCAGCTGCGCGCGGGCACCACCGTCGGCGAGGGCGCGGTCGTGGGGCCGGACACCACGCTGTCGGCGTGCGTGATCGGTGCCGGCGCGACCGTGGTGCGCACGCACGGCTCCGGCTCGGAGATCGGCGCTGGCGCGTCCGTCGGCCCGTTCGCCTACCTGCGGCCGGGCACCCGGCTCGGTGAGCGCGGCAAGATCGGCACGTTCGTGGAGACGAAGAACTCCGACATCGGCGCGGGCAGCAAGGTGCCGCACCTGAGCTACATCGGCGACGCCACCATCGGCGAGCACTCCAACATCGGCGCGGCGAGCGTCACGGTGAACTACGACGGCGTGAACAAGCACCGGACCACGATCGGGTCCTACTGCCGCACCGGTTCGGACAACATGTTCGTCGCGCCGGTCACCGTGGGCGACGGCGCGTACACCGGCGCGGGGACCGTGGTGCGGCGCGACGTGCCGCCCGGCGCGCTGGCCGTGTCCGGCGGACCCCAGCGCAACCTGGACGGATGGGTCGTGTCCCGCCGCGCGGGCACCCCTTCGGCCGAAGCGGCGGAGCGCGCTCTGACGCCCGAGAATGCAGGCACAACCGATGAAGGGCGCTGACGTGAACCCCACGATGGCCGGGACACCCAAGAAGAACCTGATGCTCTTCGGCGGGCGCGCCTACCCCGAGCTGACCGAGCAGGTCGCCAAGCACCTGAACGTGTCGGTGACCCCGCAGTCGGCGTACGACTTCGCCAACGGCGAGATCTTCGTGCGGTTCGAGGAGAGCGTGCGCGGCTGCGACGCGTTCGTCATCCAGTCGCACTGCGCGCCCATCAACCAGTGGCTGATGGAGCAGCTGATCATGGTGGACGCGCTGAAGCGGGCGTCCGCGAAGCGCATCACCGTGATCATGCCGTTCTACCCGTACGCGCGGCAGGACAAGAAGCACCGCGGCCGTGAGCCGATCTCCGCGCGCCTGGTGGCCGACCTGTTCAAGACCGCGGGCGCGGACCGGCTGGTGGCCGTCGACCTGCACACCGCGCAGATCCAGGGCTTCTTCGACGGCCCGGTGGACCACCTCTGGGCCATGCCGCTGCTGGCCGAGCACATCAAGGACAAGTACGCGGGCCGCGACATCACCGTCGTCTCCCCCGACGCCGGCCGCACGAAACTGGCCGAGAAGTGGGCGGACACCCTCGGCGGCACGCCGATCGCGTTCATCCACAAGACCCGCGACCCGCTGCGGCCGAACGAGGTCGTGGCCAACCGGGTGGTCGGCCAGGTCGAGGGCAGGCTGTGCGTGGTCATCGACGACATGATCGACACCGGCGGCACCATCACCAAGGCCGTGGACCAGCTGCTGGCCGAAGGCGCGTCCGACGTCGTCATCGCGGCCACCCACCCGGTCCTGTCCGGCCCGGCGATCGACCGGCTGCGCGACTGCGGGGCCCGCGAGGTGGTGTTCACCGACACCCTGCCGATCCCGGCCGAGAAGCGGTTCGACGCGATGACCGTGCTGCCGATCGCACCCCTGCTGGCCCGCGTGATCCAGGAGGTCTTCGAGGACGGCTCGGTGACCTCCTTGTTCGACGGCAACGCCTGACACTTCGCGCGCCCTGCGGGATGATCCCCGGATGGCGCTCGATCACGAACGGCCCGACGCACCTGGTGCGTCGGGCCGTTCGTCGTCCAACTCGGTGTCGGGCGCGGTGCACGGCCCGGTCGCGCAGATCGGCGTCGTGCACGGCGACGTGAACCTCGTGACCGGCGCACCGGTGCGGACCCGGTACCGGGAGCAGGTGCGGCGGATCGCGCCACCGGAACTGATCGGCCGCGAGGCGGAGTTGGCCGACCTGACGGACTTCTGCACGTCCTCCCCCACCCCCTACCGCTGGTGGCGGGCGCCGGCGTGGTCGGGCAAGTCGGCGTTGATGTCGACGTTCGTGCTGAACCCACCACCCGGTGTCCGCGTGGTGTCGTTCTTCATCACCGCCCGCCTGGCGGCGCAGAACGACCGCACCGCGTTCATCGACAACGTGCTGGAGCAGCTGGTCACGATCCTCGGGCAAGACCTACCGCCGCTGTTGACCGAGTCGACCCGCGAGGGCCACCTGCTCGGTCTGCTGACCGAGGCCGCCGAGGCGTGCCGGGACCGCGGTGAGCACTTCGTGGTGCTGGTCGACGGCCTGGACGAGGACCGCGGCGTGACGACCGGCCCGGACGCCCACAGCATCGCGGCGCTGCTGCCGGTCGACCCGCCCGCGGGGATGAGGGTGGGTCGTCGCGGGCCGCCCGGACCCGCCGATCCCGACCGACGTCCCCGATCACCACCCGCTGCGCGACCCGGACATCGTCCGGCCGCTGACCACGTCACCGGCCGCGCAGGCGGAACGCGCCGACATGGAACGCGAGCTCAAGCGCCTCCTGCACGGCACCCGGGCCGAGCGGGACCTGCTCGGCCTGCTCACCGCGGCGGGCGGCGGCCTCACCGCGCCCGACCTGGCCGAGCTGACGGGCTGGTCGGCGTGGGAGGTGGACGACCACCTGCGCACCGTGACGGGCCGCAGCTTCAGCAGGCGCAACGCCCACTACCAGCCGGGCCGGTCACCGGACGTCTACCTGCTCGGCCACGAGGACCTGCACGTCAAGGCCATCGACATGCTCGGCCCCACCCGCATGCGCGAGTACCGCGACCGCGTCCACGGCTGGGCCGCGACGTACCGCGACCGGCAGTGGCCCGCCGAGACACCCGAGTACCTGCTCCGCGGTTACTTCTCGATGCTGGGCGCCACCGGTGACCTGGACCTGATGATCAGGTGCTGCACCGACCCCCACCGGCACGACCGCATGCTGGAGCTGTCCGGTGGCGACGGCGCGGCGATGGCCGAGATCACGGCCACCCAGCAGGTCGTGCTGGCCGCCGAGGAGCCGGACCTGGTCACGATGAGCAGGCTGGCCGTGCACCGCGACCACCTGACCGGCCGCAACAGGTGGGCACCCCACGACCTGCCCTCGCTGTGGGCGGGCATCGGTCACGTCGACCGGGCCGAGGCGCTGGCGACCTCGTTCAGCGACGGCAACCGACGTGACCGGGCGTTGCGGACCACCGTCGAAGCGGTGCTCCGACTCGGTGATCCGGACCGCGCCGTCGACCTGGCCTCGGCCATCAACGGGATCGACTACTACGGCGACGCTCTGGAGTCGATCATCAAGGCGGCCGTCGAGGGTGACGACCTCGATCAGGCCAGAACGCTGGTCGCACGGGCCGAAGGGACCTTCCGGCTGGTGAAGGACGCCTACCGGCAAGGCAGGGCGATGGCGGCTCTGGTCCGGTCGATGATCCGGCTGGGAGATCACCTCGGTGCCGAACGGCTGGCCGCTGCGATCGCGGACCGCCGGTTCCGCGGCGAAGCGCTCCGTGCCGTGGTCGAGGCCGAGCGTGGTGACCTGGCACGGGCGACCGACGTGGCCCGCTCGATCGAGGACACCCGCAGCCGTGGCCGAGCGCTGCAAGCCGTGGTCGAGGCCGAGGTGGACGACCTCGACCGGGCGCGGGCCCTGGCGTTGTCGATCACCGACTCCGCGGCTCAGGGGCGGGCGCTGGACACGGTGGTCCGCCGCCTGGTCGAGCGCGGTGAGCTCGAGCGGGCTTCGGCCGTGGCGGAGCGGATCGTGGACACCGCGCGGCGCGGCTACGCCTTGGTCCGAGTGGCCAGGGCGGGGACCGGACACGTCTTGGCCGATCGGGTGTTCGACCTGGTCCTGACGACCGCGCGGTCGACCACCGACGCCACCGCCCCCGGCCAGTCGCTCACCACCGCGGTGCGCGAGGTGATCCGCACCGACGACGCGGAGGAAGAGGCCGACTTCCTCACCCGCACCGGCAGCCTGGGCGCCAAGGTCGCCACCATGCACCAGGGCCGCGTGCTGCTCGCAGCGGTCTACGCGGCCATCACAGCCGGTGACCTCGACCGCGCCGACGCGCTGGCCGACAGCATCACCGAGGTACGGCACCGCGGCCGGGCGTTGCACGCCCTGACCGAGGCGGCGCTCGGCCTCGGTGCCGCCGACCGGGCCGCCGGGTACCTCGACCGGGCCGAGGCGCTGGCCGGCGCCATCGTCACGCGCTACTCCCGCGACGACATGGCCGGCCGGATAGCGGATGCCGCCATCCGAACCGGTGACCTCGACCGTGCTGAAAAGCTCGTCCTCTCGCTCATCGAGTCCGGGCGCTCCAGTTGGCAGATCAAAAGGGTGGTCACCGCGATGGTGGCCGCGGGCAACCCCGACCGGGCGGAGCTGTTGCTGGACCGTGCCGAGGTCGCAGCCGTTCAGCGGGCGAGGCGCATGCCGAAGCAAGAGCGCTCATGACGGTGACCGAAGCCGTCATAGCGTTCGGCGACCACGACCGGGCGCTCCAACTCGCCCGGTCGATCGTGGATCCCTCGCGGCGCGGCAAGGCCCTGGCTGCCGTCGCCTCGGCGTTGCTCAGGTCGGGCGACCCGGACCGCGCGGGGGCACTCGTCGACTCGATCACCGCGGCCGAGGAGCCGTCGAGCGCGCTACACCTGGTCAGCAGCCTCGAACCAGCGACGGGTCGACGCCTGGTGGCCCGCACCTTCTCGGACCAGCACTGGACGTTGTACCTGGGAACCCTCTGCCAAGTGGCTCCGGAAGCGCTCCCGGCCATGATCGGGGAACTGACGGCCATCGAACGGGTGAGCGGCCCGGCCTAGTGCCGGATCGGCGCGTTGGCAACCCCGATTAGGCCTCGTCCCCGAGGTCGGCCTACACTGTTCAGGTTGCCTCGGCGAGGGCGAGCATCACGCTCGGCGTGATCGACGCGGCGGTTGTGATGCCGCGCGTGTTCACCCTCCGCGCCGCCCGCCGCCGCAGGCCAACCCCCGCTTCGCCCCGCCCGACGTACCCGCCGACGTTTACCAGGCCAGACCGTTAGGAGAGCCCCACCGTGTCCGAGGTCCGTCTCGCCGCAGAGCAGCGCACCGAGTTCGGCAAGGGCGCCGCCCGCCGCACCCGCCGCGCCGGCAAGATCCCCGCGGTGCTCTATGGCCACGGTTCCGACCCGAAGCACCTGGCCCTGCCGGCGCTGGAGTTCGCCCGTGTTGTCCGCGAGCACGGTCACAACGCAGTTCTCACGCTGGACATCGAGTCCTCCACCGAGCTGGCGCTGACCAAGACCGTCACCACGCACCCCATCAAGAACTACATCGAGCACGTCGACCTGCTGCTCGTGCAGCGGGGCGAGAAGGTCACCGTCGAGGTGCCGATCGTCCTCACCGGCGACCCGGCCGCGGCGACCCTGCTCACGCAGGACCTCACCACCGTCCAGGTGGAGGCCGACGCGCTGAACATCCCCGAGCAGGTCGAGTTCTCCATCGCGGGTCTGGAGGCGGGCACCCAGGTGCACGCGTCCGACCTCACGCTGCCCGCCGGCACCACCCTGGTGACCGACGGCGACGCGATGGTCCTCGCGGTGAACGCCGCGCCGACCGCCGCCGAGCTGGACGGCGACACCGGCGAGGCCGCCGAGCCCGAGGCCACCGAAGAAGGCTGAGCCCATCACGTCGGGCAACTCGGACGGCACGCTTCCCCCGCCCAACGGCTGGGGCGGCGTGCCGTTCCCGTTTCTGAGCCCGGCGCAGGTGCGCGCCACCCGGTTCCCCCGTCGCCGGGGCAAGGGCTACGACCCGGCGCAGGTGGACGCGTTCGTGCTGCGCATCGCCGACGCGCTCGCCGGGCGGACCCCGCTGGCTCCCGACCAGGTGCGCACGATCGCGTTCACGGAGATCGCCGGCGGCTACGACCAGCGGACCGTGGACGACTTCCTGGCCGTGTGCGAGCACCAGCTGCGGTCCGGGCACGTGCCACCGACCACGTTGCAGACCGGTGCGGCCCTGCTGGCGGTGAAGCTGCCGCGCTCGCCGAACGGCTACGATCGCGGCGAAGTCGACGCGTTCCTCGGCCGGGCCGCCGCGGCGCTGGACGGCCGGGGGCGGATGACCTCCGGCGAGGTGCGCCACACCAGGTTCACCACCACGTCCGGGCTCCGGCGCGGCTACCAGGTGCGGGCGGTCGACGCCCTGTTGGACGAGCTTGAGCAGGAGTTGCGGTTCCGTGGTCGATGACGTCGCCCTGGTCGTCGGGCTGGGCAACTCCGGCCCCAAGTACGAGGGCAACCGGCACAACGTGGGCTTCCTCGTGCTGGACGAGCTGGCCGCGCGCGTGGGCGGGAAGTTCAAGGCGCACAAGGGCGGCGCCGAGGTGGTGGAGGGCCGCTTGGCCGGCCGCCGGGTCGTGCTGGCCAAGCCGCGCGGCTACATGAACACCTCCGGCGGCCCGGTGGCGGGCACCGCGAAGTTCTACAAGACGCCGCCGGCGTCGGTCATCGTGGTGCACGACGAGCTGGACCTGCCGTTCGGCACGGTGCGGCTCAAGCTCGGCGGCGGCGAGAACGGGCACAACGGACTGCGGTCGATCACCAAGTCGTTGGGCACGAAGGACTACCACCGGGTGCGGTTCGGAGTGGACCGCCCACCGGGCCGGATGGACCCCGCCGACTACGTGCTGCGCGACTTCTCGCTGGTCGAGCGCAAACAACTGGCCCTGGAACTGGACCGCGCAGCCGATGCCGTGGAAGCCCTGCTGGAACTCGGCCTGGAAGCCGCCCAGAACAAGTTCCACTGACCACAACGGACGCGCAGCCAGCCCACCGAGGCTCGATTTGACATGGGTTCGGGTGCGAACGCGGTCAAGCCGCCGTTACCCGTCCCGGTCACGAACTGCGAGACGTAACGGCCCGTGTCCGCGAGAGCGGCGACCACCCGTTCGGGGTGGAAGTTCAGGGTGACGCGCAGGGCGCGGTCGAGCGGCTCACCGGTCGACCGCACCCTCACGTACTCCAGAGCGCGCTCTGCCGGCGACATCACACAGTGGGCACCAAGGCCGCGGCGGCGGAGCGGCGGAGCTTGCCGGACGGCGTCTTGGGCAGGCTGCCCGGCTTGAGCACGACCACCGAGAACGGCCGCAGCCCGACCGCGTCCACGACCCGCGCGCTGATCTCCTTGCCCAGCCCGCGCACCGCCTCGTCGTCACCGGCCAGCTTCGACTCGACCACCACGGCGAACCGCTCCCGCCGCGTACCCGCGTCCAGCCGCACGGCCACCGCGTTCCCCGCCCGCACGCCCTCCACAGCCGTCGCGGCGCGCTCGATGTCCGTGGGGTAGATGTTGCGCCCACCCATGATGATCACGTCCTTGCGCCGCCCGCAGACGACGACCTGGCCGTCCACCACATAGCCCTCGTCCCCGGTGTCCAGCCAACCCTCGGCGTCCTGGGTGGCCTGCGGACCGTTCACGGTGAGGTAGCCGGGCGTCACGGCCTCGCCGCGCACCCGCAGCTGACCGACCTCGCGCTCGCCGAGCACCGTGCCGGACTCGTCCACGACCTGCACCTCCAGCTCCGGCAGCGGCGGCCCGAGCAGCGGGAACGCCCGCGCGTTCGGGCTGTCCGGCGGCACGGGCACGGCGCGGTGACCGGCCTCCAGCTCCTCCGGGTCGACCACGTCGACCGAGATGCCGGTGAACACCGGCGCGAACGCGACACCCAACGTCGTCTCCGCCATGCCGTACGCGCAGAGCACGCACTCGGGGCGCAGCCCGAACCGCGCGCCCGCGTCGGTGAACATCTTCACCGCGGCCGGGTCGATGGGCTCGGCGCCGTTGAGCGCGATCCGCAGCGTGGACAGGTCGAACGCGCCGTCGTCCACGCCCTGCATGCGGCGGGCGGCGATGGCGTAGGCGAAGT
Source organism: Saccharothrix sp. CB00851 (assembly GCF_001905065.1). Taxonomy (NCBI): domain Bacteria; kingdom Bacillati; phylum Actinomycetota; class Actinomycetes; order Pseudonocardiales; family Pseudonocardiaceae; genus Saccharothrix; species Saccharothrix sp. CB00851. Next base: position 124,099 of record NZ_LWLC01000034.1, on the reverse strand, counting down.
TCGGCGCGGCCGTGATGGTGCCCTGGTAGCGGCTGATCAGGTCCGGCCACAGGGTCGGCCTGCCGAGGAAGTCGACCGGCGTGACCTTGACCAGGTCGATGCCGAACAGCATGGGCACGGTCAGGAACCCGACCATCCCCATGTCGTGGAACAGCGGCAGCCAGGAGACCATCCGGTCGGTCTCCGGGTCGAGCTCGGCGGCGGTCTCCATGGCCTTGGCGTTGGACCACAGGTTGCCGTGCGTGATGCGGACGGCCTTCGGGTCGGCGGTGGAACCGCTGGTCAGCTGCAGCAGCGCGGGCATGTCCTCGTCGACGTCGACGGGCGCCGCCAGCGGCTCGCCGTCCAGCTCGGCCAGCCTGCGGTAGGAGACGCCGTTCTCGTCCAGCACGCCCGACAGCGCGTCGAACGGCGCGCCCAGCAGCACCAGCTTCGCGCCGATCATGGTGAGCACGCGCAACGTGTCACCGGCCCACTCGGCCAGGTCGGTGCGGGCCGTCGGCTGGTGCAGCATGGTCGTGCTGCCGCCGGCCAGCCACACCGCCTGCACGGCGGGCGCGATCTCCGCGGGGTCACCCGCGAGGACCGCGATCGACTCGCCGCGCGCCACCCCGCCCGCGACGAGTGCGCCGGCCATGCGGGTGGCCACCTCGTGCACCTCCGCCCACGACCGGCGGGTCGGAGCGTTCGGCTCCCCCGTGGTCATGCCCCGCGCCCGTCCCCCGGCACCCGTAGCGGTTGCCACCATCGTGTCCACGAACCGGCTCATGCCCGTCAGGGTAGAGCGATCTTCCGGCGCATTGAGCCGATAGGGCGAAACATCCGAAGCCGTGGCCAGCGATACTCCCCGGTACACCACACGAAGGAGGTAATTGGGTGGCCGGGTTCGACGCTCGTCAGCACCTGCCGGCACATCCGGCGCCGCTGTTGGGCGCGCAGGATCTGCGGCAGGTCGCCTTCCACCGACCGCCTCCCGGCCAGCCGGGATACGACGAGGTCCAGGTGGACGCCTTCCTGGACCGCATCGAGGCGACCCTGCTGGGCCGTGACGACGTGACCGAGCAGGACGTGCGGCAGGTGCGGTTCAGACCCGCGCGGCCCGGCTACTACGCGGCCGAGGTCGACGCGTTCATGGACCTGGCGGCCGAGACGCTCGGCTCCACGCCCCAGCGCCGCCAGGCCACCGCTCCCGCGCAGGGCGCGCACGCCACGTCGACCGGGATGAGACCGGCGCCGCGGCTGACGCCGCAGGACGTGCGCGGGGTGCGGTTCCACAAGCCCAGACCGGGCAACCGCGGCTACCACGAGGGCCAGATCGACGCGTTCCTCGACCGGATCGAGAACACCCTGGCGGGTCGCGACGACCTGACCGCCCGGGAGGTGCAGGACTTCGAGTTCAGCTACGCGCCGCCGGGGCAGGTGGGTTACGACGAGGACGACGTGGACACGTTCCTCGACCTCGTCGTGGTGACGTTGGAGCGGATGCCCGCCCCCGTCGCCCCCGTCCGGCCGGTCTCATCGGCCCGGGTCGCCGTTGCACCCGCTGCACCTCCTGTCGTTCCCGCTCGACCGCGACCGGGTCCGGGCACGCGCCCGTTGACCGCTCGCGACGTCCGCACCGCCGCCTTCGGCAAGCCGCCGCGTGGTCGGCGCGGCTACCACGAGTCCCAGGTGGACAAGTTCCTGGACCGCATCGAGAACACGCTGCTCGGTCAGGACGACCTGACCGCGCGCGAGGTGCGCGAGGTCCGCTTCAGCAGGCCCATGTTCGGCCGGCGCGGGTACGACGAGACCGAGGTGGACGCGTTCCTGGCGCGGGTGGAGAAGCAGCTGGGCGAGGGACCGCTGCGGCCGAGCGCGCTCCCGCCGATCACGTCGTGGAAGCAGCTGCGCTTGATCAAGGTCCCGTTGGCCGGACCGACGCAGCGCGGCTACCGGACGTCGCAGGTGGACCGGGTGCTGGAGGAGGTCGGGATCGCGCTGGACGGCATGGTCGGCGCGTCGTCGGCGGAGGTGGCGAAGACGAAGTTCGCCACGTCGCTGCTGGCGGGGCAGGGCTACGACTGCGCGTTCGTGGACGAGTTGATGCCGTTGCTGGCGGCGGAGCTGCGGCGGCGCGGTCGTTAGGGTGTCCGTGCTCCGATCGTCAGCTGGAGGCGAGATGGCCGAGGTAGTGCTGTTCCACCACGCGCACGGGTTGACGTCCGGTGTGCGGGAGTTCGCCGAGCTGCTCAGGCAGGCCGGTCACGCCGTGCACACGCCTGACCTGTTCGAGGGACGCGTGTTCGAGCGGCTCGAGGACGGTGCGGCGCACGCGCAGGAGGTCGGGTTCGGCACGATCGTCGAGCGCGGGCGCGCGGCGGTGTCGGAGCTGCCGTCGGACGTGTTCTACGCCGGGTTCTCGCTGGGCGTCCTGCCTGCTCAGATGCTGGCCCAGACCCGTCCGGGCGCCCGGGGTGCGCTGCTGTACAGCGCGTGCGTCCCGGTGTCGGAGTTCGGCTCGGCGTGGCCTGACGGCGTGCCGGTCCAGGTGCACGCGATGGAGGGCGACGAGTTCTTCGTCGGGGAGGGTGACCTGGACGCGGCCCGTGCGCTGGTCTCGTCCACACCGACCGCCGCGCTGTTCCTCTACCCCGGCGACCACCACCTGTTCGCCGACCCGAGCCTCCCGACCTACACCCCTGACGCCGCCACCACCCTCCTGATCCGCACCACCACCTTCCTCACCTAACCCCGCGAGTCGAACCTCCAGGTCCCGCGTGTCGAACGCTCAGGTCGGGCGTGTCGAGCGCTCAGGACCCCCGAGTTCAACACTCACGTCTGTCCTGAACGCGGAACTCGGGGGTCCTGGAGGTTCGACACGCGGGACCTGAGCGTTCGACTCGCGGGTCAGGATTCGGCGGTTTCGGCGGCGGCCAGCCACTGGGCCTCGACGTCCTCGGCCTCGGCCAGCACGGCCTTCAGCTCGGCGTCCAGGGCCAGCAGTCGTTCCGGGTCGGTGGCGGCCTCGGCCAGAGCCGCGTGCAGCTGGGCTTCCTTCTTCTGCAACGTCTCCAGGCGACGCTCCAGCCGGGCCAGTTCCTTGCGCGCCGCACGCTGGTCAGCCGCGGACGAAGGGGCGGAGGCGACCGGCTTCGCGGTCGGCACGGCGGCTTCCTTCTGCTTGTCCCGCCGCCGCAGGTACTCCTCGATCCCGCCGGGCAGGTCGGTCAGCCCACCTTCGCCGAACAGCGCCACCACCTTGTCACACACCCGTTCCACCAGGTAGCGGTCGTGCGAGATCACCACCAGCGTCCCGGGCCACGAGTCCAGCAGGTCCTCCAGCTGCTGCAACGTGTCGATGTCCAGGTCGTTGGTCGGCTCGTCCAGCAGCAGCACGTTCGGCTCGGCCATCAGCAACCGGCACAGCTGCAACCGCCGCCGCTCACCGCCGGACAGGTCACCGACCGGCGTCCACTGCTTCTGCGACGAGAACCCGAACCGCTCGGCCAGCTGCGACGCCGACATCTCCTGCTTGCCCAGCACCACCCGCCGCGCGACCTCCTCGACGGCCTCCAGCACCCGCATCGACCCGTCCAGGTCGTGCAGCTCCTGGCTGAGGTGCGCGAGCTTCACCGTCTGCCCCTGGACGCGCTTGCCGCTCTCCAGCTCGCGCTCACCGGCCAACGCCCTGAGCAGCGTCGTCTTGCCCGACCCGTTCACGCCGACGATGCCGATCCGGTCACCCGGCCCGATCCGCCACGTCAGGTCGCGCACGAGCACCCGGTCGGGCACGGTCAGCGTCGCGTCCTCCAGCTCCAGCACGGTGCGCCCGAGCCGGCGCTTGGCGAACGCCAGCAGCTCGACCGAGTCGCGCGGCGGCGGCACGTCGGAGATCAACGCCTCGGCGGCGTCGATGCGGTAGCGGGGCTTGGACGTGCGGGCGGGCGCGCCGCGGCGCAGCCACGCCAGCTCCTTGCGGGCCAGGTTGCGGCGCTTCTCCTCGATCGCGTCGGCCAGCCGGGCGCGTTCGGCGCGGGCGAAGATCCAGTCCGCGTAGCCGCCCTCGTACTGCTCGACCTTGCCGTTGACGACCTCCCACGTGCGGCTGCACACCGTGTCCAGGAACCACCGGTCGTGTGTCACCACGACGAGTGCCGTGCGACGGGCCAGCAGGTGCTCGGCGAGCCACCGCACGCCCTCGACGTCGAGGTGGTTGGTCGGTTCGTCCAGCACGACCAGGTCCAGGTCCCGCACGAGCGCCGCCGCCAGCGCCACCCGCCGCCGCTCGCCACCGGACATCGTGCCCACCGGGGCGTCCATGCCGAACCCGGTGATGCCGAGGCCGTCCAGGATCGACCGCACCCGCGCGTCGGAGGCCCACTCGTGCTCGGAGGTGAACCCGAGCGGGTCGATCACGGCGTTGCGGACCGTGGAACCCTCGGGCAGCTCGGTGCGCTGCGTGACCACCGCCATGCGCAGGCCGCGGTTCTGGCTGACCCGTCCCTCGTCCGGTTCGGCGAGCCCGGCCAGCACTTCCAGCAGCGTCGTCTTGCCGCCGCCGTTGAGGCCGACGACGCCGATGCGGTCGCCTTCGCCGACTCCGAGGGACACGCCGTCGAGCAGCGGACGCACGCCGAACGACTTGGAGACGTTCTCCAAGTTGACCAAGTTGGCCATTTACCAGCACCTTCATCGAGAACGGGTGACCACGCGGTACGCCAGCCTAGCCATCGCGCCGGCGACGACACCCGGCCCGCACGGCAGAGCGGCGAGCAGGTCAGGCGTGCACCTCGGGCGGGATCGGGCGGGGTGCTTCCTCGGTGCCGATGACGCGCGCCCCGTGCACCGGGCCTTGCGCCACGCGCACCGTCCGGCAGACGCCCGCGCCCGCCAGTTCGGCGGCGACGCGCACCGCCGAGTCGCCGTCCGTGCAGAGGAACGCGCAGGTCGGACCCGAGCCGGACACCATGCCGGCCAACGCGCCCGCGTTCACGCCCGCGCGCAGCGTGCGGCGCAGGTTGGGGCGCAGCGAGACGGCGGCGGCCTGCAGGTCGTTGCCGAGGAGCAGCGCGAGCTGGCGCGGGTCGCCCGAGGCCAGGCCTTCGAGCACGGCTTCGGCCTCACCGACACGGGGCGGGTCGCCGTCCGCGCGCAGCCGGTCGAGCTCGTCGAACACCTCGGGCGTGGACAGACCGCGCCGGTCGAACGCGAGCACCCAGTGGAACGTGTGGCGGGACAGCACGGGCACGATCCGGTCACCCCGGTCGGTGCCGAGCGCCGTGCCGCCGTAGATGGCGAACGGCACGTCCGCGCCGATCTTGCCCGCGATGCCGGCCAGCTCGTCCCGGCTGATCTCCAGCCGCCACAGCGAGGCCAGGCCGACCAGCGTCGCCGCCGCGTCCGCGCTGCCACCCGCCATGCCACCGGCGACCGGGATGGACTTGCGGATGACGACGCGGACCTTCGGGTCGTCCGGGTCGCGGCCGACGTGCTGGGCCAACGCCCGCACCGCCCGCCAGGCCAGGTTGGACGCGCCGGTGGGCACCGAGTCGGCGCCCTCACCGTGCACCTCGACACCGGGGTCCTCGGCGATGGCGACGGTCACCTCGTCGGTCAGGGACAAGGCCTGGAAGATCGTCACCAGGTCGTGGTACCCGTCCGCGCGGAGGTCGCCTACGGCCAGGTGCAGGTTGACCTTGGCCGGGACGCGGACGGTGACCGGGGGTGGGACGACAGCGAGCACGCCATGAAGCGTACGGGCGTTTCCGGGTAGCTCGCTGCCACTGACCGCTGACCTGCGGTGAAACGCACGTCAGGTGCCTCCGTTCGCGTCCCGGGACCGGCTACCGCGAGTCACGGGTCGGTGGACAGGGGTCAGACGGAGAGGACGGAGCCGGCGAAGGTTTCCTTGATGTAGTCCTTGACCTGCTGGGACTGCAGGAGGGCGAGCAGGTCCTTGACGCGCTGGTCGTCCTTCAGCTCGACCCTGGTGACCAGGCCGTTCGCGTTGGGGTTGCCCTCGGTCTTCTCCAGGACCAGTGCGTCAGTCGACGGCTTCAGGCCCGCGTCGATGGCGTAGTTGCCGTTCACGACGGACGCGTCGGTGTCGTCCAGCGAGCGCGGCAGCTGGGCGGCCTCCAGCTCGACGAACTCCAGGTTGCGGGGGTTCTCCGCGATGTCACGGATGGTCGCCGTCTTCTCCTTGCCCGGGATCACCTTGATCAGCCCGTTGGCCTGGAGCAGCTGCAGGCCCCGGGCTTCGTTCGTGGCGTCGTTGGCCACGGCCACCCGGCCGCCGGACGGCAGGTCGGCCAGCGACTTGTGCTTCTTCGAGTACACGCCGAGCGGTTCGAGGTGGACCGGGCCGATCCACTCCAGCGGCGCGCCGCTCTCCGCCTTGAACGTGTCCAGGTAGGGCACGGTCTGGAAGTAGTTCGCGTCCAGCGACCCGTCGACCAGCGCGACGTTCGGCTGCACGTAGTCGGTGAACTCCACGACCTCGATCTTCAGGCCCTTCGACGCGGCCAGGTTGTCCGCGACGTAGCGCAGCACCTGGGCGTGCGGGACGGGGCTCACGCCGACCTTAAGGGGTGCGTTCGGGTCGGACGCGGCCCCGGTGTCGCCACTACCGCAGCCCACTGCGGTCAGCAGCACGGCGAGCAGGGCAGCACGAATACGCATTTCGTTCCTTAGGTGAGGAGAAAGACGATCAGACGGACGCGGTGCGGCGGCGGTCGACGCCGCGGGCCACGCGGTTGGTGGTGAACTGGATCAGGGTGGCGATGACGGCCAGCACGACGACCGTGCTCCACAGGTAGCGGTCGTTGAAGCGCTGGTAGCCCATGCGCACGGCGAGGTCGCCGAGGCCGCCGCCGCCGACCACGCCGGCCATCGCCGAGTAGCCCAGCAGGGCGATCGCGGTGACGCCGACGGCGTTGACCAGCGCGGGCAACGACTCGCGGAGCAGCACGCTGCGCACGATCCGCAGCGTGGACGACCCGGTGGTGACGGCGGCCTCGACCACCGACACGTGCACCTCGGCCAGCACGTTCTGGACCAGCCTGCCGACGAACGGGATCGCGCCGACGGCCAGCGGCACGATGGCCGCCGTGGGTCCGATGGTGCTGCCGAGCAGCAACCTGGTCAGCGAGGTGAGCACCACCAGCAGGACCAGGAACGGCATGGAGCGGCCCAGGTCCACGACGAACCCGAGGACCTTGTGCAGCACCGGCCGGGGCTTCAGCCCACCGGGCGCGGTGAGCTGGAGCCAGATGCCGACGGGTGCGCCGAGCAGAACAGCGATCAGGGTGGAGACGACCACCATGTACAACGTCTCGCCGGTGGCTACCAGCACGTCGTCGAACACGATGGACCAGGGTGTTGCAGACCTCACGCAGCTACTCCCTGCGGACCCGACAGGGTCCGTCGCACCGAGCCGCCCGCTTCCGAGATCCACTCCAGCGCCGAGTCCGCGCGCTCACCCTTGAGGCCGACGCGGAACCGCGCCACCGGGGTCTCGCCGAGCCGGGTCAGGCCGCCGCCGAGCAGGTTCAGCTCGACACCGAACCGGCTGGTCGCCTCGGGCAGCAGCGCGCCGACGGCGGCGAAGCCGATCAGCACGACGTCCGCGACCCGGTCGAACGAGCCTTCCAGCGCCGGGTTCTGGTCCACGGCGGGCAGCAGGGACGAGGCCGTGCGGCTGGTGGCGTCGGACACCAGGTCCAGCACCTTGCCGTGCTCGACCACGCGGCCGTCCTCCAGCACCGCGACGTCGTCGCAGATCCTGCGGACCACGCCCATGTCGTGCGTGACGACGAGGACGGTGACGCCCAGTTCGGCGCGGGCCCGGTCCAGCACGGTGAGCACCGAGCCGGTGGTGTCGGGGTCGAGCGCGGACGTCGGCTCGTCGGCCAGCAGCACGGACGGCGACGCGGCCAGGGCGCGGGCGACCGCGATCCGCTGGCGCTGGCCGCCGGAGAGCTGGTCGGGGTAGGAGCCGGCCTTGTCGGTCAGGCCGACCAGGTCGAGGAGTTCGGCGACGCGGGTGCGGCGCTGCGGCCCGGCCACGCCCGCGGCCTCCAGCGGCAGCGCGACGTTGCCCGCGGCGGTGCGCTGGCGCAGCAGTGAGTCGCCCTGCGGCACGACGCCGATCTGCCGGCGGGCGGCACGCAGGGCGGTGCCGTCGAGGGAGACGAGGTCGGTGCCGTCGACGCGGATCGCACCGCTGTCGGGGCGCTCCAGGAGCGCGACGCACCGGGCCAGGGTGGACTTGCCCGCCCCGCTGGGGCCGACGACGCCGAGCACGGTGCCCGCGGCGACGTCCAGGTTCACGCCGTCCAGCGCGCGAACCTGCCCGGTACTCCCGGGGAAGGTCTTGGTGAGGTTCTCGACAGTGATCACGTTTCGCTCCACGACAGCATGCGGCGCGCACGCTGGTGGCGTGCGTGACCGACGGCTCAGCTCAGAAAGGTGTCCTGAATGAAGGACGCGAGGATTCGAAGGCGCCCAGGGCTGCTAGCGGCAGCTGCGACAGGCTGACGACGTGCGGCGGCCGTGGTCGACGACCCGCCGGCGGGTGAGCATTCGCATCCTGGGCACGTGATCCTCCATCGATCCTGGCTGAAGCACCTGCCCCCATGGAGGGGTGGTTGCTGCGGCGTCGTAGAGCCAGGTCTCTCGGCCGCTCGGGATGGCACCACGAGTAGACCTGACCGAGCCTCGCTGACGCAAGCCTGAAACCGGATCGTCCGGCAAATCACACTTTCGGCCGAAAGATCATCGACTACCGAGGGGACGCGGCCTCGGCTATCCGGATGAAGTCACTGACGGCCAGTTGTTCGCCGCGCACCGCCGGGTCCACGCCCGCGGCGACGAGCAGCCGCTGGGCCTCGGCGGCCGAACCCGCCCAGCCGGACAGCGCGCCGCGCAGCATCTTGCGCCGCTGCGCGAAAGCGGCGTCCACCAACGAGAACAGCCGTTTCGGGTCCACAGTGGACAGCGGTGGGTGGCGCTCGAACGCGACCAGCGCGGAGTCCACGTTCGGCACGGGCCAGAACACCGAGCGCGGCACCGGGCCGGCCCGGCGGGCGTCGGCGTACCAGGCGAGCTTCACGCTGGGCACGCCGTAGACCTTGCTGCCGGGACCGGCGGCCATCCGGTCGGCGACTTCGGACTGCACCATCACCAGGCCGGTGCGCAACGACGGCAGCACGGCCAGCAGGTGCAGCACGACGGGCACGGCCACGTTGTAAGGCAGGTTCGCGACCAGGGCGGTCGGGGCGGTCGGGAGCTGGTCGGGTGTGACGCGCATCGCGTCCTCGTGCACGACGGTCAGCCGGTCGGCGAGGTCGGGCGCGCGCTCGGCCACCGTGACGGGGAGGCGGTCGGCGAGCACCCCGTCGATCTCCACGGCCACCAGCGCGCGGCAGGAAGGCAGCAACGCCAACGTCAGCGAACCCAGGCCGGGGCCCACTTCGAGGACCACGTCGTCCGGGCGCAGGTCGGCGGCCGACACGATGCGCCGCACCGTGTTGGGGTCGTGCACGAAGTTCTGCCCCAGCTTCTTGGTGGGGCGGATGTCCAGCTCGGCGGCCAGCCGACGCACGTCGGCCGGCCCGAGGAGGTGGCTCCCCGAACCGGCCGACGTCGAATCCTCAGTCACCCGTGCATTCTCCACCACGTCACGCACGCCCCTGGACCACCACGCGAGGTCGCGTCGATCGTTCGCGACTCATTTTCCGGCGATCACGCTTTTCGATCGTCGGAAAATCAGGCGCGAACGATCGACTTCCAGGCGACCGAGCCCGCCGTCTGCGGAGCAGCGGCAATCTAGGGGAGGCCCAGCTTCTGCTGGCAGTGGGGCCAGGCCGAGTAGCCGCCGCGCGCGTCGCGCAGCTTCGTCGCCACCGCGATCTGCTGCTCGCGGGTCGCCTGGTGCGGGTACGCGGCGTACTGGCCACCGCCGTAGGCGTCCCACGTGCCCTTGTTGAACTGCAGGCCGCCGTAGTAGCCGTTGCCGGTGTTGATGGCCCAGTTGCCGGTCGCCTCGCAGTAGGCCAGCCGGTCCCAGATCTCGCCGTCCGGCGGGAGCTTGGTGCCGACCTTGACCTTCTTGGGCTTCGGCTCCTTGGTGACCTTCGCGCCCAGCTTCTCGCGGCCGACCTCGGCGCCGTTCTTCACGGTGACGCGGTAGGTGACGATCTGCTCGCCGGCCTCGCCCGGGTCCAGGACCTCTTTCTGGCCCTTCATCATCGTGTCGTCCTTGACCTCCTCGACGGGCGGCTGGATGGCCTCCGTCGCGTTGATCACCGACACGCCGGTGCGCGTGATGTGGACCTCGGCGCCGTTGGTGACGCGCAGGTCCATCGCCGTTTCGAGCTTGTCGTCCGGGCCGAGCGTGAGGTTCTCGTTCTTCAGCAGCTCCTCGACGGTCACGGCCGTGGTCTGCAGCTGCCGGGGCGCGTTGCCGCCGTCGTAGAGCGTGATGGTCTTGAGGCTCTTGACCTCGAGCGAGAGGCCGCTGAGGGGCACGTCCATGCCGCGGTCGTGCGAGAGCCACGCGCCCTCGTCGTTGACCTGCATCTGGTCCAGCGCCTCGTCCACGGTGACCGAGCGGACCCAGCCCTCGCGCTGCTCGCCGTCGACCGTCATCTTCACCAGCCGGCCGCGGTCCAGCGAGATCTTCCCGCCGTCGCCGACCTTCGCCTGGGGTGACGGGCTGAGCGCGTCGTGCTCGCCGATCGTGATGCCCTCGTCGGCGAGGATCTCGCCGACCGTGGACTCGTAGGTGCGGACGGTCTTGGCTTCACCGTCGACGTCGACCGTGACGGACTTGTCCATCGCGATCGCGGTGGCACCGCCACCGGAGATGGTCACCAGCACGGTGGCGACCGCGGCCTTGAGGAAACGCCGCTTCCACTTCCCCGCGGCTTCGACCAGGGCGGCCGGCGGGGCGTCGGGCCGCTCGGCGGCCAGTGCGCCCGCGACCCGGTCCTGGGAGACCTCGTCGGGGATGATGATCGGGGGTAGGAGCGTGGTCTCGGCGTTGATCAGCCGGATCAGCTCGTCGACGTCGACGTTCGCGCTCTCCAGCAGCGCGTCGGCGTCAGGTCCCAGTACTTCCAGGACGTCGTCCGGGGTGATGGTGAACACCGCGGTGTCCCATTCGGACGGCGGCCCGGGTCTGTCCAGGACGTCGACACCGGTGATCGGTGCCTGCACGGGCGTAAACCAGTCGGTGTCCTCGTTGAACGAGTTCACGGGGTGCCATACCTCCTGAAGGCGCGAAGTCCGGCGACGCGCACGTTCGATGTCGGTGGTCAGCTGGTGATCTCCGGCAACTCCTGTGCGTGTTCGGCTTCGTCGCTTCTGGTGTCAACGTGACCCGCCCCGACTGCGGGTGCGCCCCGAACTGCTACTCGGGGCACGGTCACGGGACCGTAACGGGTCCCGGGCGGTTGTGCCAACACCCCCGCAATCCTTGTGAGTTCAGTCACTCCGTTAGGGGAGCAAGTCTGTCCGCCATTCGTTGTAAGGAGGATTACGACTCCGCCGCGTCACGAAGACCGAAGACCCGTTCGGCGTTTCGGGTGATCTTCGTGGCCAGCTCGGCCAGATCGGTCTCACGCAGAGTCGCTAGGTCACGGACCGTGTAGTTGACGCAATAAGGCTCGTTCGGGCGACCTCGGTACGGGTGGGGCGTGAGGAACGGCGCGTCGGTCTCGACGAGCAGGTGGTCCTCCGGCACCCACAGTGCGGCTTCCCGCAGGGCGTGGGCGTTGCGGAACGTCGTGGTGCCCGCGAAGGACAGCACGAACCCGCGTTCCACGCACGCGCGCGCGAAGGAGAGGTCACCGGAGAAGCAGTGGAAGACCACTGTGGACGGCGCACCCTCGGCGTCGAGCACCTTCAGGATGTCGTCGTGCGCGTCCCGGTCGTGGATCATCAGCGGCTTGTCGACCTTCTTGGCCAGGTCGATGTGCCAGCGGAACGCCTCGTGCTGGGCGCTTTTCGGCGCGTAGTCCCAGTAGTAGTCCAGGCCCGTCTCGCCGATCGCGACGACCCGGGGCTGCTCGGCGAGCCTGCTCAACTCCGCCTGCTCGACCTCGCCGAACGTCGACGTGCGGGTCGGGTGCAGGGCGACGGCGGCGAACACCCGCTCGTCCCACGTCGCGGCTTCGGCGGCCCAGCGGGCGGCGTCGAGGTCGTCGGCCACGGTGATCACGCGGTCCACGCCCGCCCCGACGGCCCGGTCGACCACCTCGCGGACCTGGTCGGGTGTCGTCGCGCCGCACGCGTCCAGGTGGGTGTGGGCGTCGACCACCGGCGCCGGAAGGGGTTCCGGGACCGGTGGCCGTTCGCCGCGGCGTTTCGTCACTTCGTCACTTGACGATCGGGGCCCACTCGGGGCCGGTCTCACCCAGTTCGGGGTCCAGCTTCGCGAACAGCGGCGCCGGCTTGGCCAGCGGCCTGCCCACCTCGATCGGCGTGGACGCCCAGGTCGCCTGCTCGGCCGCGTAGTCGCCGGTCAGCACCGGGTACTCGCGGTCGGGCACGTCGAGGTCGGCCACGTCGGTCAGCTGCGGCTGCGCGGCCCACACGCCCGTGCCGCCCAGCGCCTCGTGCACCTTCTGCGCCGAGTGCGGCAGGAACGGCGTCAGCAGGGCGTTGGCGTCCTGCACGACCTGCAACGCGGTGTGCAGCACGGTGTCGCGGCGCTCGGGGTCGTCCTTGAGCTTCCACGGCTCCTGGTCGGACAGGTAGCGGTTGGCCGCGCCGACCACCTTCATCGCCTCGCTGGAGGCCTGCTTGAACCGGGAGCGGCGCAGGTTCGCGCCCACCACGTCGAACGCCTTGCGGGACAGCTCCAGCAGCTCGTGGTCGGCCTGGGTGGGGCTGGTCGGCTTCGGCACGGCGCCCACGTTCTTGTGCGCCATCGAGATCGACCGGTTGACCAGGTTGCCCCACTCGTTGGCCAGCTCGAAGTTCGTCCGGCGGACGAACTCCTCCCAGGTGAAGTCGGTGTCCTGGTTCTCCGGACCGGCCACCGAGATGAAGTAGCGCAGGGCGTCGGGCCCGAACTGCTCCAGGAAGTCCGTGACGTAGATCACGGTACCGCGCGAGGTGGAGAACTTCGAGCCGCTCATGGTCAGGAACTCGGAGCTGACCACCTCGGTGGGCAGGTTCAGCGTGCCGAACGCGCCCGGCTCGCCGCCCTTCGCGCCCTGGCCGTTCTGACCGAGCAGGAGGGACGGCCAGATCAGCGAGTGGAAGACGATGTTGTCCTTGCCCATGAAGTAGTAGCCCTGGGCGTCACCGGTCCAGAACTCCTTCCAGGCGTCGTCGTCCCCGCTGCGGCGGGCCCACTCGACGGACGCGCTGAGGTAGCCGATCACCGCGTCGAACCACACGTAGAAGCGCTTCATCGGCTGCTCGCGCCAGCCGTCGAGCGGGATCGGGATGCCCCAGTCCAGGTCGCGGGTGATGGCGCGCGGGCGCAGGTCGTCGATGAGGTTCTGGCTGAACTTGAGCACGTTCGGGCGCCACTCGGTGCGCGTCTGCAGCCAGCCGCCGAGCGCGTCGATGAACTGCGGCAGGTCCAGGAACAGGTGCTCGGTCTCGACGAACTTCGGCACCTCGCCGTTGATGCGGGAGCGCGGGTTCTTCAGGTCGACGGGGTCGAGCTGGTTGCCGCAGTTGTCGCACTGGTCGCCGCGGGCGCCGTCGTAGCCGCAGATCGGGCAGGTGCCCTCGATGTAGCGGTCGGGCAGCGTGCGGCCGGTGGAGGGGCTGATCGCGCCCATCTCGGTCTTGGGGATGACGTAGCCGTTGCGCCAGAGGGCGAGGAAGAGCTCCTGCACCACCTTGTAGTGGTTGCCGGTGGTGGTGCGGGTGAACAGGTCGTAGGACAGGCCCAGGCCGTGCAGGTCGTTCGCGATGACGCGGTGGTACTTGTCCACCAGTTCGCGGGTGGACATGCCCTCCTTCTCGGCCTGCACCGAGATGGGCGTGCCGTGCTCGTCCGAGCCGGAGACCATCAGCACCCGGTTGCCCGACATGCGCATGTAGCGGGAGAACACGTCGGAGGGGACACCGAAACCGGAGACGTGACCGATGTGGCGGGGGCCGTTGGCGTAGGGCCACGCCACCGCGGTCAGCACGGAGGCACTCATGGGCCAAGCCTACGGAGGCCCTTCCAGCACTTTTCCGCGGGTTGGGCAGTCCGCGAAGGGCCGTGCGCGGCAGGCCGTCCGCCCGTCTCAGCTCTTGCTGATCGCGGCGTCGTAGAGGGCCTTCTTGCTCACCCCCGCCGCCTCGGCGACCTCCGCCGCCGCCGTCTTCATCCGCTCGCCGGCGGCCACGCGTTGCTTCACCTCGGCGACCAGCGCCTCCATCGGCGGGGCCTCGCGGGCCTCGGCGGGTGCCAGGACGACGGTGATCTCGCCCCGCACGCCGTCCGCCGCCCACTCGGCCAACTCGCCGAGACCACCCCGCTTGACCTCCTCATACGTCTTCGTCAGCTCACGGCACACCGCCGCACGACGGTCCGCGCCCAGGACGTGCACGGCGTCGGCGAGGGTGTCCGCCAGCCGATGGGGTGATTCGAAGAAGACGCACGTCCGGGGCTCGGCCAGCAGCGCGGCGAACCACCGCCGGCGTTCACCCTGCTTGCGCGGCGGGAAGCCGTCGAAGCAGAACCGGTCCGACGGCAGGCCCGACACGGCCAACGCGGTCGTCACCGCCGACGGGCCGGGCAGGCACGTGACCCGGATGTCCTCCGCCACGCACGCGTCCACGAGGCGGTAGCCGGGATCGGACACGCTCGGCATGCCGGCGTCGGTCACCAGCAGCACCGTCTGCCCGTCCCGCAGCGCCTCCAGCAGGCCGGGCAGCCGGGCCGTCTCGACCTGGTCGTAGAAGCTGACCACCCGCCCCGAAGGGGTGACATCGAGGGCCGAAGCGAGCGAGCGGAGCCGTCTGGTGTCCTCGGCCGCGATCACCTCGGCCGTGCCCAGCGCCTCGACCAGGCGCGGTGAAGCGTCCCGGACGTCGCCGAGCGGAGTAGCCGCCAGCACCAAACGGCCTGATCCAGATACAGGTCTCACGCCTCTCACCCTACGATCGGGCGCGTGAGCCTGATCGCACCGCAGTCCGCAGACGATGTGGTCGACGCCGGCGAGGTACCGCCGACGAGCCCGCCACCGGGCAACGACCGCGAACAGCGGGCCCGCCTGCTCGAACCCGGCCCGATGAGCGACGCCCTGAAGGGCTGGCTCGTCACGTTGGCCGTGGCGTTGATCGGCGGTGTGGTGCGGTTCTGGAACCTCGGGTTCCCGACCGACAAGGGCACCCCGATCTTCGACGAGAAGCACTACGTGCCGCAGGGCGCGCAGGTGCTGCGCAACGGCGGGTACGAGGACAACCCCGGCTACGAGCTGATCGTCCACCCGCCGCTGGGCAAGCAGCTCATCGCGATCGGCGAGTGGCTGTTCGGCTACGACGGCGTGGGCTGGCGGTTCGCGTCGGCGGCCGTGGGCACGTTGACGATCCTGCTGGTGGTGCGGATCGCGCGGCGGATGACGCGGTCGGACCTGATCGGCGCGATCGCGGGCGTGCTGCTGATCGCCGACGGCCTGAGCCACGTGCAGTCGCGGATGGGGATGCTGGACGCGTTCCTGACGTTCTTCGTGGTGGTGGCGTTCGCGTGCCTGGTGGTGGACCGGGACCAGGTTCGCAAGCGGTTGGCGGAAGCCACGCGCGAGGGCTGGGTGACGACCTCGCCGTACGGGCCGTGGCTGGGTTTCCGCTGGTGGCGGTTCGCGGCCGGGATCGCGCTGGGGCTCGCGTGCGGCGTGAAGTGGTCCGGCGTGTGGTACATCGCGTTCTTCGGCGTGCTGTCGGTGGTGTGGAGCGCGCTGGCACGGCGTGCGGCGGGCGTGGAGCGGCCGTGGGCCGGCGCGTTCGTCAGGGACCTGCTGCCGTCGCTGTTCGGGCTGCTGGTGGTCCCGCTGCTGGCGTACCTGGCGACGTGGTGGGCGTGGTTCGCGTCGGAGACGGCCATCGACCGGCACATCGCGGGCACCAAGATCCCCGAGGAGGGCTGGATCCCGGCGCCGCTGCGGGCGCTCTGGTTCTACAGCGGCAACGTGCTGGAGTTCCACACCAAGCTGGTGACGCCGGAGGGGAGCCCGCACCCCTGGGAGTCGAAGCCGTGGACGTGGCCGATGGGCCTGCGGCCGATGCTGTACTACTTCGAGGGCGCCGTGCAGGGCTGCGGCGGGCCGACCTGCGTGGGCGCGATCATGCTGATCGGCACGCCGGCGATGTGGTGGCTGGCGTTCCCGATGCTGGCGTGGGCGATGTGGCAGGCGATCGCCAAGCTGGACTGGCGGTACGCGGCGGTGCTGGTCGGGTACGGCGCGGGCTACCTGCCGTGGTTCATCAACGTCGACCGGCAGATGTACTACTTCTACGCGATGCCGATGGCGCCGTTCCTGGTGCTGGGCATCGCGCTGGCGCTGGGCGAGGTCCTGGGCAAGCGGACCGACGGCAAGGAGCGCCGGGGCACCGGTCTGCTCGCCGTGGCCCTGTACGTGGGCCTGGTCGTGGCCAACTTCGTGTGGCTCTGGCCGATCCTCAACGGCATACCGATCACCCCGGAGCTGTGGGACGCCCAGAAGTGGCTCCCCTCCTGGAACTGAGGTCCGACGGCGGCGCGTGCTCGGAGGCGGGGTGTTCGGGTTCCGGCGGCGGGTCCGTGCCGATGACGGCGTGGCGAACCCGTTCGAGGGGGTGGTCCTCCTCGACAACACGACGATCTTCGGCGCGCGTCACGCGTTCGAGTGGGATCCGCCGCGACCGGGTGAGCTGCCGTCCGGGGTGGACCTGCGCTCGCTGATGGACGTGCTCGAAGCGGTCGTGCTGCTGGACCGCTTCGCGGTCGACGCGTCCAGCCGGGAGTACTACGCGTGGCCGGAGCTGGGCGCGGTCAGCGACGCGTCCGGCTCGTTCTTCCAGGACACGTCGGTCCTGGAGCGGCTCGGGCACGAGTTCCACGACGTGCTGATCGCGTCGAGCGCCGAGAAGACCTCCCGGTCACTGCGGGCCGGTGACCTGGTGCGCCACCTCGGGTTCCTCCCCACCGCGCGGGACCTCGACGTGCTGCCGCCGCTGTACCAGAGCACGGAGCAGTTCATCAGCCTGACCGCGCCCGCCATGGGCAAGCCGGGCGGCGGGCTGACCGAGGCGGCGGAGGCCGGGCAGGAGCGGTTGCGGCACCTCGCGGCCACCCTCGACCAGTACCCGGAGCCGGTGCGCAACTTCGCGTTCTTCGCGTTCCGCGGCTTCTACTACCAGGACCTGGCACACCTGGTGAGCATGTCGTACATGCCGCACTCGTGGCGCTCCGAGCTGATCCGCGGTCAGCTCGACCACCCGCGGGCGCGGTTCAGCGACTTCGTCCTGGAGGAAGCCGGGAAGCTGCGGCGGGTGCTGCGCAAGCGGATCGACCGGGAGTTCGGCGCGGCCACCGCGCTGTCGACGGACTTCCCGCTCATCGCCTCGTTCGTCATCGGCCAGTCGTCGTCCCGCGGCGAGCTGCTCCGGGTGGCCGCGGAGGTGCGGCGCAACCCGAAGGTGGTCGGGTTCCGCAAGTGGCTGCGCGACGTCGAGCGGAGCCTGCGCGACGAGAGCGACCTGCACGGGGTGGCCACCGCCCAGGAGGAGCTGCGCGCGGTGGTGCGCGAGGTGGAGCGGGAACTGGGCTTGGGAGAGAAGGGCAGCCAGGAGGTCACGCTGAGGTTCGCCGTGCCGCTGGCGTCGGTCGAGACGACGAGCCAGGTCTCCCGGTCGCGCCAGCAGTGGAGCGCGCGCTTGGTCACCAGCCGTCGACCGCACCTGGTCTTCCTGCGGGAACTGGCGCTGGAGTCGACGCGCTTGGCGCCGTTCGCGGTCGCTTTCCGGCGCCTGGCGCCCTGAGCACGCGTGGTCAGCCCGGCAGCTCGGTGAGCACGGGGTTGCGGATGCTCTCGTAGATCACCGAGCTGCGGAAGCTGATGACTTCGCGGCGTTCGCTCAGGCGGTCGATGAGGAACGCGTGCAGGTGTTCCAGGTCCGGCACGGCCAGGTGGATGAGGAAGTCGTCGTCGCCCGCCACGACGTACATCGCGGTCACCTCGGGCAGGGCGCCGATCGCGGCCTTGAAGTTGTCGATCACCGCTCGGCTCATCGGGCGCAGGCGGGCGGCGACGAAGGCCTGCACGGGGCGGTTGAGCGCGCTCAGGTCCACGTCCGCGTGGTAGCCCTTGATGACGCCACGGTCGCGGAGCGCGCGCACGCGTTCCAGGCACGTCGAAGGGGCGATGCCGAGACGCCTGGCCAGCTCGCGGTTGGTCAGCCGCGCATCCAGTTGCAGATCCCTGACGATCGCCGAATCAAGTTCGTCCACGTCCAGATCATGACACGCTGGCACGAATTAAGTTCGGCTGCTCTGGATCGCAGCATTCAGGTGGACAAGTCTGGAGGCAATCCACCGAACGAACGGACCTGAAGTGCTGCCCACCAAACTCGCGATCGTCCTGCGTGACGACCTGCCGCCGAACCTCGCCGCCAACGCCGCCGTCTGCCTCGGCCTCACCCTCGGCGCCCGGCTGCCCGAGATCCTCGGCGAGGACGCCAAGGACGCCGACGGCACCGTCCACCTCGGCCTCAACACCCACCCGGTGCCGGTGCTGACCACGTCCGCCGAGCACCTCAAGGCCCTGCACCGCGCCGACGGCGTGCTGAAGATCGGCTTCACCGAGGTCGCCCGCCGGGCCCGCACCTACCCCGATTACCTGGAAGCCCTCGCCGGGACCGAGGACCCCGAGTTCGTCGCCGTCGCCCTGTACGGCCCGCGCGCCGAGGTGACCCGGTTGACCCGCAAGCTCCCGTTGATGGCATGAGGCTCACCGCGATGTACGTGGGCGCGGTGCTCGGCCCCGGCGTGCTGGTGCTGCCCGCCCTGGCCAACGCCGCCGCCGGGCCCGCTTCCGTGCTGGCGTGGGCCGCGCTGCTGGCGTTGAGCGTGCCGATCGCGGTGTCGTTCGCCCGGCTCGGCGTGCACCACCGGGGCGGAGTGGTCGGTTTCGTGCAGATCGCATACGGACGACCGGCCGCACGAGCGGTCCGGTGGTGGTTCTACCTGGTCGGCGTGCCGTTCGGCGTGCTCGGGGGCGCGCTGGTCGGTGGGCAGTACATCGCCTACGCGCTGGGTGGCGGCGATCCCGCGTTGATCGGCGTGGTGCTGCTGGCCGGGGCTTTCGCGACCAACTACGCCGGGGTGCGGGTGTCGGCGGGCGCGCAGGTGCTGCTGGTCGGATTGCTGGCGACGGTCCTGGTCGTGGCTGTCGCGTACAGCGTTCCGCATGTCCGAGCGGAGGACTTCGAGCCCTTCGCGCCGCACGGGTGGCTCGCCGTCGGGCACGCGGCCGTGGTGCTGTTCTTCGCGTTCTCCGGGTGGGAGGCGGCGAGCGCCTTGGCGGACGAGTTCGGCGACGTGCGTCGGGCGACCCGGCGGACGCTGGTCGTCGTCGCGGTGCTGTACCTGGGGCTGGCCGTCACCACGGCGGGCACGACGAGTGACGTCCCGCTCGCCGACCTGCTGGAACGCGCGTTCGGGCCGTCCGCCCGGCTGGTCACGGCGGTGGCCGCGACGCTGCTGACGTTCGGCGCGATCAACACCTACCTGGCGGGCGGCGCGCGTCTGGGCGGGCGGCACGGCCTGACCGGCTTGCTCGTGCTGTGCGCGCTGCTCACCGCCGTGACGCTGCGCGTGCACGTCGAGCTGGACGCGGTGATGCGCGTCGCGTCGACCGCGTTGGCCGCGGTGACGGCGGCGGGATTGGCCGCCGCCGTCAAGCTCCTCCGCAGCCGCACGGCCGCGTTCGCCCTCGGCTGCACCGCGCTGGTGCTGGCGTTCTCGGGCGTGCTGCTGGCCGTGCCCCTGGTGATCGGGGTCGCGGCCGTGGTCAGCGCACGGGTCGGGTCGGCGGCTCCGGCCGGTCGATCATCCTCGTGACCGGGCCTTCCTTGCTCAACCCCGCCTGCGACAGCCACGTGCTCAGCTCGGTGCGGATCGCGGCCAACG
Source organism: Saccharothrix sp. CB00851 (assembly GCF_001905065.1). NCBI lineage: Bacteria > Bacillati > Actinomycetota > Actinomycetes > Pseudonocardiales > Pseudonocardiaceae > Saccharothrix > Saccharothrix sp. CB00851. The sequence continues at coordinate 103,992 of NZ_LWLC01000034.1, read as the reverse complement.
ACGGGCGCTTGGCCGGGTCCGCGTCCAACGCGGCGGTGAGCAACCGGGCGTGGGCGCTGTGCTGGGGCAGCTTCACGCACGGCTCGCCCTGGGCGGCGGCCATCAGCGACGAGATCGGGTTCTCCCGCGACCCGCGCGGCGGGTGGCCGGTGAGCGCGTAGCTGACCGTCGCGGCCAGCTGCCAGGCGTCCGACGCGGGGCTGGCCGTCTCACCGCGGGCGGTCTCCGGTGCGAGGAAGTCGGGCGTGCCGACCATCATCCCGGTGGCGGTGAGCGTGCTGTCGCCCTTCGACCTGGCGATGCCGAAGTCGATCAGGTGCGCGGTGCCCTGGGTGTCCACGATGACGTTGGACGGCTTCACGTCCCGGTGCAGCACGCCCTGCTCGTGCGCGGCGGCCAGCGCGTCCGCCATGTTCACCCAGAGCCGGGCGGCGAGGGTGTCGGCGAGCAGACCGCTGTTGAGCACGACGTCCGACAGCGGTTGGCCGTCGATGTACTCCATGACGATCGCCAGGCCGTCCGGGTCCTGCACGATGTCGAACACGCGCACGCAGTTCGGGTGCCGTACGGCGGCCAGAGCGCGCGCTTCACGCAGCATGCGCTGCTCGGTGTCGTTGTCCGGCGCGTGCGCGAGCTTCACCGCGACCGTGCGGGCCAGCTGCTCGTCCACGGCGAGCCACACCGTGCCGAACCCGCCCCGGCCCAGCTGGCGGATCCGCCGGAACCTGCCACCGGCCGGGTTCCACACCTTGCCGGAGTCTGGCGTGGGCGTCGGCGCGCTGGTGGCGCCGCTGCCCGGGCCGAACGGCAGCGGGCCGGGGGTGTCGGCGAGCTGCGCCGGCTGTTCCACCCTGGTCGGCTTCGGCGGCTCGACGGGCACGTCGGCGACCCGCGTCGGCGGGTAGTGCCGCTGCGGCGGGGTGGGCCGGTAGGGCGGGATCGGCTGGTACGGCGGGATCTGCGCGGGCTGGTAGGGCGGCGGCTTCTCCACCTGGTACGGCGGCGGTTTCTGCGGCTGCTGGTTGTGCGGCTGCTGGTTGTGCGGCTGGGACTGGCGGTTCTGGGGTTGCGGCGCCGAGGGCGTTCTCGACACCGCGGGTTGCGGGCTCGGGTTCCCGCGATCGCGACCGGGGCGGTTCAGCATGGCGGTAGTCAACCCGAAAACCCGCACGACCAAGGAGCCCAACACCGCGATCGGGAAGAACCCGAGCAGCAGGTGGCCCACCAGCGTGACCGGCAGCGCGGACGTCGACAGCAGCAGGACCAGGAACGGGGGCCAGAACACCCGCCGCGGCCAGTTCGGGCCGAGCCGGAACGCCGAGCCCGCCTGGAGCATCACGAACAGCAGGCACAGCAGCGCGAGCACCGCGGCGGCACCCGCGGCGATCATGTCCTCCACCCCGGCCCGGCCGGTGACCACCGTGACGAACGAGTCCGCGAGGACCAGGTAGTCGTACTGGCTGAACGCCATGCACGGCGCCTCGTCCAGCGACTCCATGCCCGGCAGCGCGCGGGTGCGCAGCAGCTTGTAGGCGGCCGTGAACGCCATCCACGGCAGGACCAGGGTGCTGACCACACCCAGCACGGCGAAGATCGCGCCGGTGAACGGCCCGTAGGAGTTGCCGACCACGCGGCGGACGGTGATCGACAGCAGGGCGGCGATGGTCGGCAGCACGCCGATCAGCGCGCCGAACGCGGTGACCGTCCAGGCCCAGTCGCCGGGGCAGAGGGGCACACCGGTCCAGCCGTGCAGCCACGCCAGCAGCGACTCGGCCAGCTCCACGACCCGCACCACCCCTTCTCGTCGCCTCTCAGGGTACGGGTGCGGGCCACGCCGTCAGCGCCGTCCGGGCAACGTCGTGCAGTTCAGCCCGCGTGGCGCCGTCACGGGCGAGCGAGGACATGCCCCGGACGGTGGCCGCGACGAACACCGCCAGGCGGTGCGGGTCGGTGCCGGCGGGGAGCGCGCCGGTGGCGACGTCGTGCCGGATCTTGCTCTCCAGGGCTTGTCTGGCCTGGTCACGCAGGTCGTGCAGCTCGGGGGCGCTGAGGACCAGGCAGCCCTTGGGGCGGTCGGGGGTCGTGTACTCGACCGCGGCCTCGGTCAGGATCCGCTCGACGGCCTGGCGCGCGGTCAGCTCCTCGTCGAGGGCTCGTGCGGTGAACGCGCCGTAGGTCTGCTGGTAGCGGGCCACGGCTTCGGTGAAGAGGGCGCGTTTGTCGCCGAACGCGGCGTAGAGGCTCGGCGGGTTGGTGACCGGGGCGAGTCGTGGGATCGGGCGGGCGATCGCGCTGCGGTTGGCGGCGGACGGGATGCGGGTGGTCGTGCACTGCGCGCGGGACGCCGACGCGGCTGCCGCCGTGGCTTCGGAGGCCGGGCGTGGTTCGTTCGCGGTGCGGGCGTCGTTGCCTTCGGAGCTCGACGCGCTGGTGGCGGCGCTGCCACCGTTGGACGTGCTGGTGAACAACGCCGCGATCGGGCTGCCGGCGGCGATCGAGGACGTGACGCCCGAGGCGTTCGACGAGGTGTTCGCGGTGAACGTGCGGGCGCCGTGGGGCCGAGCCGCGCGGGGTCCGGCAGTGCTGAGCCGGGCCGCGTGGGGTCCGGCCGCGCGGTGTCGGCGTCCGCAGGCGTTGGGCCGTGCGCAGCTGGGCCGCGCTGGGTCGAGGTGTGCGGGATCCGGCCGCGCCGGGTTGGGGTGCGCGGGGTCGAGCCGTGCGAGGTCTGGCCGGGTGGGTCGAGCCGCGTGAGGTCGGGCCGCGTGAGGTCGGGCCGTGCGGCGAAGGGGTCCGGCTCGCCGCGTGTGCGAGCCGGACCCCCGCGCGTGCGCTCGCCGCTAGCTCACACGCGCTGCCACAAGGCGGGCACCGACGGCGGATCCCAGCCTGGTTGGGACGTGTGCCCCTGCAAGCACCTGTACCCGACGCCTTCGTACGTCACGAGGGAGCCGATCGCGTACGCGACGCCTGGCTGCCAGGTGGTCTGGCCCGGGTTGGTGGTGCTCGTCGTGGTCGGCGAGGTGGTGCTGGTGGGGCCGCCGCCACTGACGATCAACTGGAGGCCGTAGACCTGGAGGATCTCGTTGACCGGCTGGAAGTAGATCGTCCCGCCGGACGTGCAGTTCCCGGAGCCACCGGAGGTGACGCCCTGCGCCTGGTCACCGGTCAGCCACGAGCCGCCGGAGTCGCCGGGTTCGGCGCAGGCGTTCGTGCGGGTCAGGCCGGTGATCGTGCCTTCGGGGTAGGTCACGGAGGTGTTCTTCTGCTGGATGGTGCCGCAGCGCCAGCCCGTGGTGGAACCGGAGCGGCAGACGGAGGCGCCGACGGGTGCCTCGGTGGAACCCGCCACCGGCACCGTGCCGGGGTAGCGGTTGACCAGCGGGCGGCCGGTGTTGCCCGCGGCCGTGCGGACCCAGCCGTAGTCGTTGCCGGGGAAGCTGGAGCCGGCGAACGTGCCGCTGGGCTGGGTCGTGCTCGCACCCGTGCGGCCGCAGTGTCCGGCGGTCACGAACCCGCCGTTGACCGCGAACCCGACCGAACAGCGCGAGCCGCTGCCGATGTAGTAGGCGTTGCCGCCGATCACGTCGATCAGCGGGCGCGGTTCCTCAGTGGACCGTTCGATCCGGACGTCGGCGTCGGCGAGCCCGCTGGCGTGCGCGAACGCTTTCGCGGCTGCCACATCGCGGGCCAGGACGACCACGGTGTTGGTGGGTGTGTCGACGTACCAGCCGGGCACGGACTTCGGTGCGCTGCCGGCGTTCTGGTCGAGCTTGACCTTGAGGGCGTCGAGCTGGGCGAGCGACCGCTGGACCAGCTTCGGCCGTGCGCCCGCCGCTTCGACGGCCTGGATCTGCGACGCCGACGTGACGCCGACGACGAGTTCGGTGGCGTCGGCGTTCAGCCAGGCACCCGCGAAGCCGGGCCCGAGCCGTGCCTTCAGCGTGCTCTCCGTCCGAGCCGCGTCCGCCTCCCGTTGGATGCGCGCGCGGGCCTGGTCGGGGGTCAGGTGGAGGTCGCGCGCCATGGCGGCGACCATGCCGCCGTCGGCGGCGGTCTGGGGCGGTGGGGGACCCGCGGTCGCGGTGGTGGCCAGTGCAGCTGCCAGTCCGGCAGCGCTCAAGACCGCCACGGCGACCGCGGCGACGCTACGTCGAGTCATCCGCTGTCTCCTTGCAGGGGTGGTGACACGGGATGCGGGGCCGTTGACCCGACGCTAGCCGGCGAAAAGGCCGGGCGGATATGCCAGTCCAGTCATAACGCCGCGTTATGGTCCAGTCCACTCGTGATCTTCACAGCAGGCTGAGCTGGGTACCCTTCCGCTTGCGCCGCGGCTGCGCGTCGCCCAGTTGCTCGAAGGCCTTCAAGCTCGCCAAGAACGGTGACTTCGGTCGCCCGGTCGTGTGACTCACGAACAAGTGCCGCTGCGCCCGCGTCATCCCCACGAACAGCAGTCGACGCTCCTCGGCTACCGACTCCTCGTCCTCCTCACCCGGCCAGCGCAGTGGCAGGACGCCGTCCTCGCACCCGACGATGAACACGACCGGGAACTGCAGGCCCTTCGACGCGTGCAACGTGAGCAGCGAAATCCGGTCCGCCCGGGGATCCCACGTGTCGACCTCCACCCCCAGCGCGAGAGCCGTGTGGAAGCGCTCGAAGTCCGTCCCGCACTCCGTGGCCAGGGGCTTGAGCAGCTCGTACGCGGTGTGGTCGTCACCCGCCACCGCACGCACGCGCTCCAGGACGGTCGCACCGGCGGCGTAAGCGACCTCATGGGCGATCCGCGCCACCCCGGGACGGTCCGCCAACCGGTCGTGCGACCGCTTCTGGAACGGCAACCCCGACTGCGTCAACGCCTCCACCAACGCCCGCGACTGGCGATCCGTCCGGTACAGCACAGCGAAGTCGGAGAAACCCAGCCCCTGCGTGCCGTCACCCACCACGCGCCCGCTGTCGAACGCGTGGAACGACGCACCGCCCAGCACCTGCTCGATCGTCCGCGCCACGAACGCCGCCTCGGCCGCCTCCGACGACGCGTGGTGCACACCGATCGGCGCGGCACCGTGGTCCACCATCGGCCGCAGCTCCCGCCCCGGCACGAGCGACGACGGCGCGATCACCTCCAGCGCACCCGTCACCACCGCTGACGACGACCGGTAGTTCCTGGTCAGCTGCACGGTCCGCGCCGACGGGAAGTCCTCCCGGAACCGCAGGAAGAACCCGACGTCGGCACCGCGGAACCGGTAGATCGCCTGGTCCGGGTCGCCGATCGCGGTCAGGTTGCCGTCCGGCGGCACGAGCAGCCGCAACAGCCGGTACTGCTGCTCGTCCACGTCCTGGTACTCGTCCACCGACACCCACCGCCACCGCGGCCGGTAGGCCTCGACCAGGTCCGGCGACGACTCCAGCAACGACAGCGGCAGCGTGATCAGGTCGTCGAAGTCCACCAGGTCCTGCGCCCGCAACGCCTTCTTGTACCGGTCGTCACCGGCGGCGATCAGCGCCCGCGCCTCCTTCTCGTCCGCCACCACGGACAGCGCCACCGCGAGTTGCCCCTCCGGATCCGCCACCCCGAACGACGCCGACAACCCGAACGCCGCACCGTGCGCACGCAGGATCAACACGCCGAGCGAGTGGAACGTCGCGATCGTCATCTCACCGACCGCGTCACCGACGAGGGCGGCCAGCCGTTCCGCCATCTCCTCCGCCGCACGTCGGGTGAACGTGATCGCCAGGCACTCCGACGCCGGCACGTCCCGTGACGTCACCAGGTCCGCGATCCGGTGCGTCAACGTCCGCGTCTTCCCCGTCCCCGGCCCGGCGATGATCAGCAACGGCCCACCGCCCACCTCGGCCGCCGCGCGCTGCTCCGGGTCCAGCCCGTCCAGCAACGAACCCGGAGCTGAAACGACAGGCACAGCAACAGGAGCAACAACAGGAGCAGCGACCCGTGGACGCTCCACAGTGGACGGCACCGGAGCGGCGTAGTCGAACAACGCGAAAGCGGAACGCCGACGCTCCAACTCCCCCGGCTCGAACACCCTGATCACGCCGTACTCGCCGTCGTACCCCGAGTCGCGCACGACCTCACCGCGCCGCAGCCGGGTCACCGCCTCGGCCAGCAACGGCGAGTGCACGGCGATGTCGTCCACCGGCACGTCCTGCAGGATCACCAGCTCCGGCCCCAGCGCGGCGGTCAGCTTGTCGATCTCGCCCAGCACCTTCTTGCTCTTCGGCCCGGTGCCGACGATCTCGCTCACGACCTCCGGCAACGGCACCAGGCTGGTGAACCCGGCCGCGCCGGAGGGCCGGGCACCGTGCGGCCGGTCGGCCAACTCCTCCACCCGGCTCAGCACCCCGACCGTCAGCGGTTTGCCGCACTCCGGGCAGATCCCGCGGTGCGCCAACGTCTCCTCGGGCTCCATCCGCACACCGCACTTGCGATGCCCGTCGACGTGGTACTTGCCCTCCTCCGGGAAGAACTCCAACGTCCCGCCGAACCCGTCCCCGGTCTCCAGCGCGTTGCGCACCGAGTAGTAGTCGAGCTCGGTGTCGAACACGGTCGCCTCACGACCCAGCACCGGCGGCGAGTGCGCGTCCGAGTTGCTGACCAGCCGGTAGCGGTCCAGCCCCGACACCCGCCAGTTCATCAGCGGGTCCGACGACAGCCCGGTCTCCACCGCGAAGACGTGCGACGCGAGGTCGGCGTAGCAGTCCTCGATCGCGTCGAACCCGGACTTCGAGCCGAGCACCGCGAACCACGGCGTCCACACGTGCGCGGGCACGAGGTAGCCGCCGCACTCCAGCGTGATCTCCAGCAGGTCGCGCGAGTCGAGCCCGAGGATCGGCCGCCCGTCCGACCCGAGGTTGCCGATCTTGGCCAACCGGGCGTTGAACCGCGCCGCCGACGACAGGTCCGGCATGTACACGAGGTGGTGCACCTTGCGGGTGCGGTCGCCGCGCTTGTAGATGGTCGAGATCTCCACCGAGAGCATGAACCGCACCGGCGCCGAGGCCAACGATGGTGGCAGCCTGCGGTCGATGTCCCGGTCCAACTCGTCCCGCAACCGGAACAACCCGGGCGAGGCCTCGACCAGGTTGTCACTCAGGTGGTCGTACCAGGCGGGGTAAGTGAAGTCGCCGGTGCCGACCAGCGAGATCCCCTTGCGCCGGGCCCACCAGGTCAGGTGTTCGAGGTCGCAGTCACGACTGCAGGCCCGGGAGTACTTGGAGTGGATGTGGAGATCCGCCACAAAGCGCACCGACGAGATCGTAGTGAGTGATCGACAACGCCTCCCGCCCGACCCTGATTCACCAGGAACCCACACCCTGGCGCCCCACACTCACGGGTAGCCCGAGAAGTCCGTCGAATCACATCGGCGCGTTTCACGGCAGCGGTCGGGCGGTCACCGGGACGGTTACTGCCGTTCAGCCGTTCAGCCAGTCGAGCAGCACCGCGCCGTTGAGGTTGCCGTTGCGGAGCGCGCGTTCAGCCGACACCCGCGCCCATCGCTGCACCCCCGGCTCCACCGCGATCGCGCGCTCGAGCAGCGGCAGAGCCTCGTCCGCGAAACCGTGCAGGGTGAGGGTGATGCCGGCCGACCGCAACACCGCCGGATCGTCGGGCGCGATCGCGACGGCCGCGGGGAGTTCGGCGTTGCGCAGCGCGTCGTCACCGGCCGTCATCCCGGAGCGGATCAGGTGGCGGTGGGCACGCGCGACGGTCAGCAGACGGCTCAGGTCACCCACCGGGTCGCGCGAGTCGTCAACGCGCAGGTCGATCACAGGGTCGTCCGCGTTGCCCGTCGCCTGCGCACCCCGTTGCGGCCCGACGACGAGCAGCGCGGCCGACTGCGGGCCGCGCACGTCCCCGCCTTCCCGTTCGGCGGCGACCAAGGCGGCCACCAACCGGTCGGCCAGGTCACCGGGAGCCGTGGAGTACGCCTCCAGCATCGCCGGCCACACCGTCGCGGACGCCATCATGTTCGCCTGCACGCTCACCGCGTCACGCGCGCTGTGCCCCGCCTCTGAAATGCAGTCGGGACCGGTGAACACCGACGCCGGACCTCGCACGCCCACCGCCGCGAACTGCGCTTCCGCCGCACCGGGAACGGTCGCCAGCGCTCGCACCGCCTGCTCGCCGCTCATCCCGCTCGCCAGCAGGTCCAGCAGCATCGACCGCCAAGGCAGTTCCGACCCCGCCTGCACCACCACCGCGCCGACTCCAGCGAGCGCGGCAGGCACCCGCGGCCGATGGCGAGCACCCCGCTCTGCACCGCCACGCCCAGGCATCCGGTCTCAGCGTCACGCGCCACGATCGAGTAAGTCACGGCCGCGATCATCCGAACCCGCGTTCCGCCGCCGCAATCGAATATCCGACGCGGACAATCGCCCACCTACCGAGTGCCCGCCCTCACCCACATCCCCGGAATCACGCCAAGGGCTCGGAGTTCCAGCGATGACGAGTCAAGGGCGTCCGCACTCCGCAAATACAACCCCGCACCACCAACCCGACCACCTACGAACGGGGGTCCGGGGGCAGCGCCCTCCGGGCGGGGTCCGGGGGTTGCACCCCCGGAAAACACGACGAGGCGAGATGGTCGACGCTTTCCATCGACACACCTCGCCCCTCGACGAGTGGAGCTGAGGGGAATCGAACCCCTGACCTACTCGATGCGAACGAGTCGCGCTACCAACTGCGCTACAGCCCCGTGTTCTGTTGTCGTGCGGAGGAAGCATATCAGTAGTCGGGGGGTGGTTTTGCCACCCCCCTCTACTCGCCCGACGCCCGCCGGTACGGGAGGGCTTCGGGGCCGTCCAGCTCGACGAACAGCGGGTCCTCGTCGTCCGGGTCCACCACGACGGTGCCAGGGCGGGGCTGGTGCTGGAACCTCGGCTGCGGTGCCAGGCCGGGCTGGTCACGGGTCTTCTCGGCCTCCGGGGAAGGCGCGGACGACGGCGTGGGCGCGGCCTGCGGCGGCACGTCGGCTGCCTGGCGCGTGGTGGAGCGGCGACGGGCCTGGGCGAGCCTGGCCTGGCGGCGCGCGCGGATCTCCTCCTCGATCCGCACCTGCCGGCGCAGGTAGGCGAGGTAGGAGAAGAGCGTCACGTCGACCGCGGCGTGGCCCCACCAGACGACCGGGTACAGCACACCGGCGACGACACCGGTGACGAGGGCCAGGAGCAGCAGCGTACCGACCACCCGACGGCGGAACGCGTACTTCGCCTGGGCCACGATCGCCGCGGTCTCCGGGTCGTAGCCGCCCCGCCCGGGGCGGAACGGCCGGTGCGCGACGTAGTCGGCGTCCGGCTCGTCGTAGTCGTCGTAGTCGTCGAAGTCCGTGTCGTCCTCGGGCATGGCGTCGTACTCCTCCTCCATGCTGCCGCGTGACGCGTCGGCGCGCTTGCGCACGACCATCGGCACGAGGACGACCAACCAGGCCACGACCAGTCCCACGACGATCAGCGAGCTCGGCATCCCCGTCACCTCCCCCTACCCCGCGGCACGCTCGGTGGTGCGCATGCCACGCTAGTCACAACAGTCACACCTGTGTCGGAGGCACGCCGACTGGCGTACGTACCAAAGTGTGGTGTATCACCCACTTTCGGGTGATCCGAATAAGCCGCTCGGCGCGCAGATCAGGCAGATCGGGCGTATCCCTGTGCGACCAACCGGCGTACCAACCCCTCCGGGGACGTCTCCTCCGCGGTCATCGCGAAGCACAGGTGGTCGCGCCAGTCGCCCGCCACGTCGAGGTACCGCAGGAACAGGCCCTCCTCCCGGAACCCGGCCTTGGCGAGCACGCGCAGGCTGGCCCCGTTCTCCGGCCGGACGGTGGCCTCCAGCCGGTGCAGGCCGCCCTCGCCGAAGCAGTGGTCGACCACGAGCGCGAGCGCCGCCGTGGCCACGCCGCCGCGCGCCCGGTCGGCCGCCACCCAGTAACCGACCCACGCCGAGCGCAGCGAGCCGCGCACGATGTTGCCCACGGTGATCTGCCCGGCCAGCACGCCGTCCACGGTGATCACGAACGGCAGCGCCTGGCCGCGCCGGGCCAACGCCCTCAGCGACGACCACTGCTGCGGCCACGCCATCGGCGCGTTGCGCTCGTGCCACCCCTCGGCCGCGGTGGGTTCCCAGTCCTCCAGGTACGCCCGGTCGCGCAGCCGGGCCCGCGACCACGCCGAGGCGTCGAACAGCTTCGGCGGGCGCAGCGCCACCAGGCCCGCGTCGACCCGCAACGGCCCGAGCCGCGCGGGCCAGCCGGGGTGCCGACCACCGTCACCCGCGAAACCCATCCATCCCCACCGTGCTCGTTCCCCGCTGCGAGGTCATCCTCGTTGCGCGAGGAAGCTGACCATGACCTCTTCGCCGACCGCCACGTCCGTCACGTCCTCGTCGACCATGATCAGGCAGTTCGCCTCGGCCAACGACGCCAGCAGGTGCGACCCGGAGGTACCCAGCGGCTGCACCAGGTACTCGCCGTTGTCCGCGTCGCGCAGCAGCTGGCCGCGCAGGTAGCCGCGCCGGCCCTTGGTCGAGGTCAGCGGCGACAGCAGCCGCGCGCTGACCGCCCGCCGGTACGGGTTGCGCTTGCCCAGCGCGGCCCGGATCAGCGGACGCACCAGCACTTCGAAAACGACCAGGGCGCTCATCGGGTTCGCGGGCAGCAGGAACGTCGGCACCGCGTCGGGTCCGAGCCGGCCGAAACCCTGCACCGAACCGGGGTGCATGGCCACCCGCGTCACGTCCACGTCACCCAGGTCGGCCAGCGCCGCGCGCACCTCGTCGCCGATGACGCCCCCGACGCCACCCGCGACGACCACGATCTCCGACAGCAGCAGCCGTCCCTCCACGACCTCGCGCAGCCGGCGCGGGTCCGGCGACTGGATGCCGACCCGGCTGACCTCGGCGCCCGCGTCCCGCGCGGCGGCGGCCAGCGAGTAGGAGTTGACGTCGTAGACCTGGCCCTGGCCGGGGGTGCGGTCGACGTCGACCAGTTCCTCGCCGATCGAGATCACCGACACCCGCGGCCGCGGGTGGACCAGCACCTTGTTGCGGCCGACGGCGGCGAGCAGGCCGACCTGCGCGGCGCCGATGGACGCGCCGCGGCGCACCGCGACGTCACCGGTCTGCACGTCCTCGCCGGTGCGCCGGACGAACGCCGCGGACGGCACCGAGCGCCGCACGGTCACCTTCGCCGGGTGCCCGTCGGTGAAGCCGATGGGCACCACGGCGTCGGCCAGGGTGGGCAGTGGCGCGCCGGTCGCGACCCGGACCGCCTGGCCGGGCTGCAGCCGTCTGGGCTGGCGCGACCCCGCCGGGATCTCGCCGACCACGGGGAGCGTGACCGGTTCCTCGTTGGCGGCCTGCACGTCGACGCTGCGCACGGCGTAGCCGTCGACCGCCGCCTGGTCGAACCCGGGCAACGCGCGTTCGGCGACGACCTCCTCGGCGCACAGCAGGCCCTGCGACTCGGAGATCGCCACCCGCACCGGGGCGGGCCGCACGGCGGCGGCGACCACCCTGGCGAGCTGCTCGTCCACTGACCTCATAGTTGACCTCGTTTTAGGAGTTGGCGAGGCGTGCCCGCAACCACTCCCCCAGCTCGGGCCCGTAATCGGGGTGCTCAAGTGCGAAGTCAACCGCAGCTTTGAGGAATCCCCCCGGATTGCCCAGGTCGTGTCGCCCACCGCGGTGGACCACGACGTGCACCGGGTGACCCTCGTTGATCAGCAGCGCGATGGCGTCGGTGAGCTGCAGCTCGCCGCCCGCGCCCGGCGTGATGCGCTTGAGGGCGTCGAAGATCGCGCGGTCGAGCAGGTAGCGGCCGGCCGCGGCGAACGTGGACGGCGCGTCCTCCGGCTTGGGCTTCTCCACCATGCCGACGACCTGCTTGACGTCGTCGTCACCGGTGTCCCGGACGTCGAAGACGCCGTAGGCGGAGATCTGCTCCTTGGGGATGTCGAACGCGCACAGCACGCTGCCGCCGAACTTCTCGCGGACCGCGGCCATCTTCTTCAGCGAGCCCGTGGGCAGCACGAGGTCGTCGGGCAGGAGGACGGCGACGGCGTCGTCCGCGCCGGTCAGGTTGCCCTCGGCGCAGCCGACCGCGTGGCCGAGGCCCAGGGCCTTGTCCTGGACGGCGGTCTCGACGGTGAGCAGGTTCGGTGCGCGGCGGACCTTGGCGAGCAGGTCCGTCTTGCCGCGCTCCTCCAGCGTCGCCTCCAGCTCCGGCTGCGGCCGGAAGTACTCCGCGACCGCGTCCTTGCCGGGTGAGGTCACGATGACGAGCTTCGTCGCGCCCGCTTCGGCCGCTTCGGTGGCGACGAGTTCGATGCCAGGGGTGTCGACGACCGGCAGCAACTCCTTGGGCACCGCTTTGGTGGTGGGCAGGAAGCGCGTGCCCAGGCCTGCCGCCGGCACGATTGCTGTCTGGAAGGCGCTCATGGGCAGCGAGCGTAACGGCGCGCTTAGGGTGACCTGCCATGACGTCCGGTGAACGTGATCGGAAGGCCACTCTGCGCACACGGCTGCGGGCCGCGCGGCGCAGTGCGGTGATGCCGCCGATGACGGCCGAAGTGGTGTCGGCCGTTGCTGCTTTTGAGGTTTCCGCTGGTGAGACCGTGTGCGCTTATGTCGCTTCGGCGGTGGAGCCCGGGTCGTTGACGATGGTGGAGGCGTTGCGGGCGCACGGGCTGCGGGTGTTGCTGCCCGTGGTCGTCGGGGAGGGGTTGGACTGGGCTCCGTACGACGGCCGGCTGCGGGTGGGTGCGTTCGGGTTGCGGGAGCCGGTGGGGCCGTTGTCGGGTGCTTCGGCGGTGGGTTCGGCGGCGTTGGTGCTGGTGCCGGCGTTGGCGGTGGATCACGGCGGGGTGCGACTGGGGAAGGGTGGCGGCTTCTACGACCGGGCGTTGAGGTTGTCCACAGGTCCGACGGTTGCTCTGGTGCGGGACGAGGAGTTCGTGCCGTCGTTGCCGGCGGAGCCCCATGACGTGCGCGTGGACGCGGTGCTGACGCCGGGGCGGGGGCTGGTGCGCCTGCCGTTGCTGTGACTTTGACCTGTGATGTTTGCGCCACATATGCCGGGTGGCGCATCATCGGTGTTGGCACTCGTGACGGAGGAGTGCCAACCAGGACTCGTGGAGGGCCCACCGTGCCGACTTACCAGTACGCCTGCACCGAGTGCGACCACCGGTTCGAAGCGGTGCAGTCCTTCTCGGACTCCGCGTTGACCGCGTGCCCCGAGTGCTCCGGCAAGCTGCGCAAGCTGTACGGCGCGGTCGGTGTCGTGTTCAAGGGCAGCGGCTTTTACCGGACCGACAGCCGTTCGTCCTCTTCTGCTTCCACTTCCTCTTCCACGTCGTCCGCGAAGTCGGAGTCTTCTTCCTCGTCGTCTTCGTCTTCGTCTTCGACTCCGGCCGCCGCCGCGTCCTGACGCGTCGAAGTTGTCCACAGGCCCCCGAGTTGTCCACAGCTCGGGGGTTCGCGCTGTCCCGAGGCATGATCAGTCCCTAACGTCGGACGCATGCTCCTCCACCTGAGAAGGATCCTCGCGGGCCTGTTGGCCCTGGTAGCCGTGGGCGTGGCCGTGCTGCCGGACGACCCGACGGTGAACTTGGTCGTGGCCGCCCGAGACCTGGCACCGGGCGTGCCGTTGGGTGCGGACGACGTGCGGGTGGTCGCCGTGCCGCCGTCCCTGTCGCCGTCCGGCGCGGTGGCGGAGCGTGACGCGTTAGGCAGGCGCTTGGTGAGCGCGGCCCGTTCCGGCGAACCGCTGACCGATGCCCGTCTGGCACCGGCCGACCCGGCCGTGTCCTCGGTGGCCATCCGCCTCGCCGACGCGGGCGTGGTGGGGCTGCTGAGGCCGGGGAGCCGGGTGGACGTCGTCGGCGCGGAGTCCCACGTGCTGGCCGCGGACGCCTCGGTGGTCGCCGTGCGCGAGGGCGAGGTCGTCGTGATCTCCGCCGAACGCGCGTCGGCACACCGGATAGCCGCCGAAACCCTGGCCGGCCCACTGGCCGTGATCCTGCGCTGACTCCACACCCCTACCCCACCGGCCCTGCGCCACCGACCTCATCCACCAAGCCGTACGTGACGACGACCCACCCACCTGCATCAAAGCGGGCAGGCATCGGCGGCAGTCGGTGGACGGCGGTCGGCGGTCGTGGGACGGCGGGCAGCGGTCGGCGGGCAGCGGTCGGCGGGCAGCGGTCGGCGGGCAGCGGTCGGCGGGCAGCGGTCGGCGGGCAGCGGTCGGCGGGCAGCGGTCGGCGGGCAGCAGGGGCAGCCGGTCCGCAGGCGGCCGCCAGCACCCACCGGCACAGCGGTCGGCAGGCGGCCGCGCGCACCCACCAGCCGCAGCAGTTCACGGGCAGCAGGCACCGCCCACGGCCACAGCGGTCCACGAGCGACTGGCTGCACCCGCTGTCTGCAGCGGTCGGAGGGCAACGCCCAGTGGCGGCAACGGATGGCCGGTGATCGACAGGCGGCGGGCAGCGGTCGCGAGCGGCCGGCAGCACCCATAGGCCGCAGCGGTTCGCGGCTGGCCGGCAGCGCCCTCCGTCCGCAGCGCCCGACAGGAGAGGCAGCGGTGGCGGCGGTCGGTGGGCAGTGCCAAGCGGCGGTGGGTGGGTGGTGGGCGGGCTGGGGTGGGGTGGGGACCGGCGGATGGGTCGGGCGGCTGTCTGTCCGCGTCAGGCCCGGTGGTCACGGGCTGGGTGGCGGGTGGGTGGATTGGGGGCCGGTGTTCGGGAGTGGGTTCAGGCGTGGTGCGGGGCTGGTGGGGGCGACACACGGAGGCGGAGTGTTACCGAGGTGGGGTGGAGCGGTTACCCTCCGCTCGCCCCCACCTATACGCCCGAATGGAGGAGCCAGCTGTGATCAAGGGCTTCAAGGACTTCCTCATGCGCGGCAACGTGATTGATCTTGCCGTGGCAGTGGTGATCGGTACCGCGTTCACCGCGATCGTCACCGCGTTCAGCACGAACCTGATCAACCCGATCATCGCACTGTTCGGCGGCAACAACATCAACGGGTTGGCCGTGCAGCTCGGCAAGAGCGACAAGACGATCGTGGACTTCGGCGCGATCATCACGGCGGCGATCAACTTCCTGATCGTGGCCGCCGTCGTCTACTTCATCTTCGTCCTGCCGATGAACAAGCTGAAGGAACGTCGCAAGCGCGGCCAGGAGCCCGGCCCCGCCGAGCCCACCGACGTCGAACTGCTCAAGGAGATCCGGGACCTGCTCGCCCAGCGGCAGCGTCAGGACTGACGCGACTGCCGGCGAACCACGCCAACGACAACGGAGTCGTCGGCCGAGGCGGGACGGGTACGACCGCGGCTGCTTGGCGGCGCCCAGTCACCCGCCGCGGCGGCGTCCACCGGCTCGGCAGCACCGTGACGAAGGTCATGGTCTTCGCCGACCTCGATCAAGGCGCGGTGGCGCGGGCCGGAGGATCGGCCAGGGCGCTAGCCGCCGTGGTGTGGCGGCCGGTTCTCCTCGTACCACCGGTCGTCGCGGCCGGTCGGGCGTGGTTCGTCCGACGAGTCCTCCGGCAGGACGTCGCCGAACACCTCGGCCAGCCGACGACGCCGCGCCGCCTCCTCCGCGGCCGAATCGGCCGAAGGGGCCGGAGCGGCGGAGGTGGCGGGGTCGGCGTCGTCGGCTGGCCCGGTCACGCCTCGTCCAACCCCGACAGCTGCTCGATCACGTACGGCACCAGCGCCGACAACGTCGCCATGCCGTCACGCACCGCCGACCGCGACCCGGCCAGGTTCACCACGAGGGTGCTGCCGGACACGCCGACCAGCCCCCGCGAGATGCCCGCGTCCACGGCACCCGCCGCCAGCCCCGAAGCCCGGAGCGCCTCGGCGATCCCGGCGATGGGCCGGTCGAGCACGCCCTGCGTGGCGTCCGGTGTCACGTCGCGCGGCGACACGCCGGTGCCGCCCACGGTGACGACCAGGTCGACACCACCGATCACCGCGGTGTTCAGCGCGGCGCGGATGCCCACGACCTCACCCTCCACCGCGACCGTGCCGTCGACGATGAACCCTGCTTCCTCCAGCAACTCGGTGACCAGCGGTCCTGTGCTGTCGTCGTGCTCACCGTGCGCCACCCGGTCGTCCACGATCACGACAAGGGCGCGTCCCAGTCGCTGCGCGCTGCGTTCCATGAACGCAACCGTAGCCAATCGGCGGATCTGACGGTTCCGTGACGTCACGCTGTCGCCCCGCGATTTCCCGCCGAACCACCCCTAACTTCGGTGACGTGCGTGTTCTCCTCACCGGCGGAGCCGGGTTCATCGGCTCACACATCGCCGACCAGTTGGCCGAAGAGGGCCACGAAGTCGTCGTGCTCGACGCCTACCTCCCGCAGGCCCACCGCGACCATCCACCGGTGACCCACGACGTCACCGATCCCGACACGGTGAAAAGACTCCTCGAAAGAGTGGACGTGGTCTGCCACCAGGCCGCCGTCGTGGGCCACGGCCTCGACCCGTCCGACGCACCCCTGTACGCCCGCAACAACGACCTCGGCACAGCCGTGCTGCTCGCCGCGATGCACGAGGCGGACGTGCGGCACCTGGTGCTGGCCTCGTCGATGGTGGTGTACGGCGAGGGCCGGTACGAGTGCGCCGAGCACGGCGTCGTCCTGGCCGCCCCACGCCGCCAAGCCGACCTCGACCAGGGCCACTACGAACCGCCGTGCCCGCACTGCGGCAGCCCCCTGGAGCCGCGCCTGGTCCCCGAGGACGCCCCGCTGGACCCCCGCAGCACGTACGCCGCCGGCAAGCTCGCCCAAGAGCACTACGCGGCCGCGTGGGCACGCCAGACGGGCGGCACGGTCTGGGCGCTGCGCTACCACAACGTCTACGGCCCGCGGATGCCCAAGAACACCCCGTACGCGGGCGTGGCGAGCCTGTTCCGCAGCGCGCTCGAACGGGGCGAGGCGCCCACCGTCCTCGAAGACGGCCGGCAGCGCCGCGACTTCGTGCACGTCACGGACGTGGCGCGAGCCAACGTGCTGGCCATCGGCAGGCCGGCCGAACCGGGCACGTTCACCGCGCTCAACATCTGCTCCGGCGAACCGCACACCGTCGGCGACCTCGCCACCCACCTGGCCGAGGCGTGCGGCGGCCCGAGTCCGCGCATGATCGGCGGCGCACGCCCCGCGGACGTCCGGCACGTCGTCGCCGACCCTACCAGGGCCCGTGAACTGCTCGGCTTCCACGCCACCACGCCGTTCGCGGCGGGCGTCAAGCAGTTCGCAACGGACCCCCTGCGCTGAGCGGCAGCCGCACCTCGAACCGGCAGCCGCGCCCGTGGTTGCGGGCGTCGATCGTGCCCTGGTGCGCCTCCACCAGGCCCCGCGCGATCGCCAGGCCGAGCCCGCCGCCGACGGGCTGCCGGTGCGGCGCGCCGCGGAACGCCACGTCGAACACGCGCGGCAAGTCCGCCTCCGGGATGCCGCCGCACCCGTCGTCCACGCGCAGCAACGCCGACGAGCCGTCCACGTCCACCTGCACGGCCACCGTGCCGTCCGGCGGGGTGTGGCGGATCGCGTTGGACAGCAGGTTGCGCACCACGCGGGCCAGTTCGGGGTCGCTGCCCAGCACCACCGGCCACGTCGCCGCGTCCGTCCGCAACCGCACGCCCTTGCGCGAGGCCACCGGGCTCTCCGCCGCCACGACCTCGCTGACCACGTCCGCCAGCGGCACCTCCGACAGCGTCAGCCGCAACGCGCCCGCGGTGATGCGGGACAGCTCGAACAGGTCGTCCACCATCCCGGACAGCGCCTCGGCCTCGGTGGAAATCCGCCCCGCGTACTCGGTGACCTCGTCACGCCGCGACACGACGCCGTCCGCCAGCGCCTCGGCCATCGCCCGGATCCCGGCCAGCGGTGTGCGCAGGTCGTGGCTGATCCACGCCACCAGTTCCCGCCGCGACGCCTCGGCCGCGCGTTCCCGTGCCCGCGCCTCGCTCTCCCACACGCTGCGCCGCGCCAGCGCCCGGCCCAGCAGCACCGCCGTCGGCACCGTCACCAGCGCCACCAGCAGGCACACCAGCACGGTCGTGGTGAGGATCGGGGTGAACATGAACCCGCTCACCGCGAGCACGCCGCCGATGGTCGCGACCACCGGCACGATCGCCAGCACGGTCAGCGCCGTGGCCAGCGACCCGTTCTGCAACCGCCGCAGCAGCACCGCCCCGAGCAGCGCCAGCGGCAGCGAGAACAGCACCGCGTACGGCAGGATGTGGTAGATCTCGGTCAGCATCACGCACCGCCGTCGTACCGGTAGCCGACACCCCACACGGTGGCGATCCGCACCGGCCGCGCCGAGTCGACCTCCACCTTCTCCCGCAACCGTCGCACGTGGACGGTCACGGTGGACTGGTCGCCGAACTCCCAGCCCCACACCCGCGACAGCAGCTCGCCCCGGCTGAACGCGGTGCCCCGGTTGGTCAGGAAGAACACCAGCAGGTCGAACTCCCGGGTGGTCAGCGACAGCTCACGCCCGTCCAGCCACGCCGACCGCGCGCCCACGTCCACCCGAAGCCCGCCGTCCTCCAGCACCGACGACGACCGCGTCGCCGCCACCCGCGACCGGCGCAGCACCGACGTGACCCGCAACGCCAGCTCACGCGGGCTGAACGGCTTGGTCACGTAGTCGTCCGCGCCGAGCTGGAGCCCGGCGATCCGGTCCTCCTCCTCGCCCAGCGCGGTCAGCATCACCACCGGCACCGCGCTGCGCACCCGCAGCCGACGACACACCTCCAGCCCGTCCACGCCGGGCAGCATCAGGTCCAGCACCACCAGGTCCGGCTCGCGCTCGGCGATCCGGTGCAACGCGGTCTCGCCGTCGCCGACCAGCTCGACCTCGTGCCCGGCCAGCTCCAGGTACCGGCGCACCACGTCGCGCACGGTCATGTCGTCGTCCACGACGAGCACCCGCCCGGTCGTCTCACCCATGTCCGCGCCTCACCAATTGGTCAACAGGAGGTGGTTGACCGCGAGCGCGGTCACCGCTTGCGCCGCCAGCCACGTCCGCCGCCGGTCCGGCACGAGCACGACCAGCCACACGGTGAACGGCAGCCAGATCCGTTCCACCTCGGCCTTGCTCAACCCGGACAGGTCGGCGGCCAGGATGGCCACCGCCGCCGCAGCCGCCAGTGTGACCGCAGACCCCCGCCACCGTGCCGCGAACGGCGCGAAACCACAGGCGAACACGGCGGCGGCCAGGTTCGCCCACACCCAGTATCCGTACGCGCGGGGTGTCGCGATGCCCTGGTAGTACCGCTCGACGACCAAGTGGTAGCCGTCCAGCCACCAGAACCCGAGCGCCGCGAACCCCGCCACCACGGCCGACGCGCCGAGCACGGCCATACCGATCCGCCGCCAGTCCCGCCACAGCACGACCAGGGCGAGCACACCGATCAGCACCAGCCCGTACGACAGGAACACGCCGAAGCCGAGCACCACGCCGCCCGCCAGCGCGCGCCGGGTCGCCAGCAACGCGATCCCGCACGCCGTCACGCCCGCGAACAGCCCGTCCGCCGACGCGCCGATCCACACGGCGCCGGGGAACAGCGCCACGAACGGCAGCACGGCCCGCGCGTGCTCCTCGGACACGACGGCCCGCACCGTCACCGGCACCGCGACCGCCGTCAACGCGCCGACCAGCACCACGAACGCCGAGGCCCACGCGCCGCCGGCCAGCCCGACCCGGTCCAGCCCGATGAACACCAGGAACGCGCCCGGCGGGTGCGCGGAGACGTGCGTGGCCCACGAGTCGGGCTGGTAGTCCAGGATCCGGGTGGTGAACTCGCGCAGCATCGCGGGCACGTCGGTCACGCCCGGCACTTCGTGCAGGTACTCGTGCTCGGTGGTCAGCCGGCCGGTGAAACCGCGGTCCCAGCCGTCGACCAGGGCCAGCGAGAACGTCCACGCCAGGGCGGTCGCGTAACCCACGCCCAGGGCCGCGCGCCACTCCAGCCGCCCGGCCAGGTTCGGACCCCACACGACCACGGCCACCGCCACCAGCACGGCCAACGGTGTGCCGATGCCGACGTGCGGCAGCCAGTGCGCGAACAGCGGCGGGGCGGGGGCGTGGACGCGGTCATCGGGTAGGAGCGCGCCGGCCACGACGGCCGAGGCGACCAGGGCCACGGCGGCCAGGACACGGAGCACACGCCCACCGTAAGGCCGGTCCGGGCCGGTCCGCGTGGTGGCGGGGGCATCCGTCAGCGGTCCGTAAGAACTGGGCCGGACGTCACGATTTGGTAAGCGGCACAACGGTTTTCCGCCGTCCAGGGCGGACCATGCTGTGGGTCGTGGACGAAATCGACGTGGTGCTCCCCTGCCTGGACGAGGCGGCGGCGTTGCCGGGCGTGCTGCGGGCCATGCCCGCCGGCTACCGGCCGCTGGTGGTGGACAACGGATCGCGTGACGGCTCGCCGGACATCGCCCGCTCGTTGGGCGCGGAGGTGGTGCACGAGCCCCGGCCCGGGTACGGCGCGGCCGTGCACACGGGCGTCGAGCGCGCACGCTCCGAGGTGGTGTGCGTGCTGGACGCGGACGGCTCGCTGGACCCCCGCGAGCTGCCGGACCTGGTGGCGTTGCTGGCGCGGGCAGACCTGGCCGTGGGGCGGCGGGTGCCGGAGGCGGGCAGCTGGCCGTGGCACGCGCGGGCGGGCAACGCGGTGCTGGCCTCGTTGTTGCGGCGCAAGGGCCTGCCGGTGCGCGACATCGCGCCGATGCGGGCGTTCCGGCGGCAGGACCTGCTGGACCTGGCGGTCGAGGACCGCGCGTTCGGCTACCCGCTGGAACTGCTGCTGCGTGCGGCGGCGGCCGGGTGGCGGGTGGTCGAGCGGGACGTCCGGTACGGGCCGCGCGCGGCGGGCACGAAGTCGAAGGTGTCCGGCTCGGTGCGCGGGACCGTGCGTGCGGTGCGTGACATGGCGGTGGTCGCCCAGAGGAGTGGTACCCAGAGGAGCGAGTACTGATGATCGCGAGCCTGCTGGTGGTGGCGAAGGCGCCGGTGCCGGGCCTGGCGAAGACCCGGCTCTGCCCGCCCGCGACACCGGAGGAGGCGGCCGACGTCGCCGCCGCCGCGCTGCTGGACACCTTGGACGCCGTGCTGCGCACCCCGCGCGTGCGGCCGGTCGTGGCGCTGACCGGTGACCTCGACCGGGGCCGCCGGGCCGCCGAGCTCCGGGCGGTCCTGCGGCGGGTCACCGTGCTGCCGCAGCGGGGCACGTCGTTCGCGGACCGCCTGGCCAACGCGCACGCCGACACGCACCGGCTGCACGGCCTGCCGGTGTTCCAGATCGGCATGGACACGCCCCAGCTCACGCCGCTCCTGCTGGCCGAGTCGGTCGGCCGGCTCGACGCGCACGACACCGTGCTGGGGCCCGCGGCGGACGGCGGTTGGTGGGCGCTCGGGCTCAACGACCCCGCCTTGGCCGAACACCTCCGCGGTGTGCCGATGTCCCGGCCCGACACGGGCGCGCGGACGCTGCTGGCGCTGGGTGACCGGGACACCGGCGTGCTGCCGGTGCTGTCCGATGTGGACGACATGGCCACCGCGCGCGAGGTTGCCGCCGGCATCCCGCGCACCCGCTTCGCCGCCGCACTGGCCCGCCTGGGAGCACTGCGATGACCGCGTTCGACCTCGGGCTCAGCGGCGCCGAGTGCGGGCTCGACCTGGCCGGCGGCGACCACGTGCCCCTGCCCGTCGACCGGTGGCACGAGGACGCCAACGACGCCGACCACGTCCTGCTCGACGCCTGCCACGGGCCGACCGTCGACCTCGGCTGCGGGCCGGGGCGGTTGGTCGCGGCACTGGTCCGGCGCGGGGTGGTGGCGTTGGGGGTGGACCACTCGCCGCTCGCCGTCGCCCTCACCCGGGCCAGGGGCGGGCCCGCACTGCACCGCGACCTGTTCGGCAGGCTGCCCGGCACGGGTCGGTGGGCGCACGTGCTGCTCGCCGACGGCAACATCGGCATCGGCGGCGACCCGGTCGTGCTGCTCCGCCGCGCGCGCCACCTCCTGCACCGGCGCGGCAGCGTGCTGGTCGAGGTGGAGCCGCCCGGTTGCGGCCTGCGGCGGGAACGCGCGCGGGTGGCCGGTGGCGCGTGGTTCGACTGGGCGCGGGTCGACGCGCGGGCCGTCACGCCGACCGCCGCACGGGCCGGGCTGGCGCCGCGGTGGGTGGTCGAGCGCGACGGGCGCTGGTTCGCGGAGCTGGTGCGGTCGTGAAGCGCGAGTCCAGCCCGCACACCGCCACCCGCCTCGGCCTGTGGCTGGGCGTCACGTTCGGCCTGTGCTTCGTCACCGGGCTGCTCAGCCACTACCTCCAGCACCCGCCCGGCTGGTTCGCCTGGCCCACCCGCCCGGTCGGCCTCTACCGGTTCACCCAGGGCGTGCACGTCACCTCGGGCGTGGCCGCGATCCCGCTGCTGCTGGCCAAGCTGTGGACGGTCTACCCGAAGCTGTTCGAACGGCCCGTGGTGACGTCCCTGCCGCACGCGCTGGAACGCGGTTCGCTCTTCGTGCTGCCGGTGGTCGACGTGACCCTCGTGCTGTGGTTCGTCGGCGGACCGATCGTGCACGACGTGCTGCTCGCGCCCCTCTTCGCCGGTTTCGGCCTGCTGGTCGCACGCGTGGTGCCGAAGCCGTGGCGGGCGGCGGTGCTGGTCGGCGGCACGTTCACCGGTGTGCTCGTGCTGCTGGCCGTCCCGCTGCTCTGGCGGCCGTTCGCCGGCGGGCCCAACCCCGGCCTGATCGACCGGGACTACGCGGTCGGGCTGCTGGTGGCCGTCGCGGTGGTCTGGCTGGGAGTCGCGGTCGCGGCTTTGGTTGGGCACGGCAAGAGGCCGCACGCCGACAGGTGACTGCCGGCGTGCGGCCTCCACGACCGGCTCGGGGCACGAGAGCCGGGGCTCTCGGTGGCCGACCCCGCCCGGGCCGGCCGACGGGTCAGCGGACCTCGACGGGCTGGCTGCCGAGCGTCACCTCGACCGTGCGGTCCTCACCGATGGTGAGCTGCACCTTCTCGCCCGGCGCGCGGGACCGGACGGCGGCCACCAGGGCGTCGGAGGTGTCGATGGGCCGGTCGCCGAACCTGGTGATCACGTCACCGTCCTTGATGCCCGCCGCCTCGGCCGCGCCGCCGCCGGTGACGGCGCGGACCTGCGCACCGCCTTCGGGGGCGTTGACGACCTGGACGCCGAGCACGGTCTGGTTCGCCTTGCCGGTCTCCGACAGCTCCTTGGCCGTGCGGCGGGCCTGATCGATCGGGATGGCGAAGCCGATGCCGACCGAGCCGCCCTGCGCGGACTGGCTGGAGTTCGGGCTGTAGATCGCCGAGTTGATGCCGACGACCTGGCCGCGCATGTTCACCAGCGGGCCGCCCGAGTTGCCGGGGTTGATCGCGGCGTCGGTCTGGATGGCGTTGAGCACGGTGTCCTCGCCGCCCTGCTGGCCGCCGGCGCGCACCGGGCGGTTCAGCGAGCTGACGATGCCGGACGTGACCGTGCCGTTGAGGTCGAACGGCGAGCCGACCGCCACGACCTGCTGGCCGATCCGCAGGTCGGCGGAGTTGCCCAGCTCGGCGGTCGGCAGGCCGGAGACGTCCTCCATCTTCAGCACGGCCAGGTCGGACGTCGGGTCGCGGCCGACGATCCGTGCGTCGAACGAGCGGCCGTCCTGCAGCTGCACCTTCATCGGCCCGCCGTCGGCGGCCGACTCGACCACGTGGTTGTTGGTCAGCACCAGGCCGTCGGAGCTGAGCGTGAAACCGGACCCCGCACCACCGGTGACCTGCACCTGGACCACGGTCGGCAGCACCTTCTGGGCCACCTGCTCGATCGAGCCGTCCGGCGCGTCGGCGCTCTGCTGCGCGGGCGGGGTCTGGCTGAGGGCGTTGACCACGGGGAGGGCGTCCTCGGCGGCCTGGAAGCCGACGTACCCGCCGACACCGCCCGCGACACCGCCGACGGCCAGCACGAGCGCGGCGACACCGGCCATGACCTTGCCCCGGCCCCGCGGTGGACGAGGTGGAGCGCCGACCGAACCGGGGGACGCGTAGTAAGGGCCCGACACACCGGGCTGCGCCGACCCGGAAGGGGGAGGGGTCGGCGAGCCGGGGTGGTCCGGGCCGGTCGGCGGCACGCCGTACGGGCCGGTGTGCTCCGGACGGCGGAAGCCGCCCTGCCAGGCCTCCGGCCCGGGTCCCGGCAGTCCGGCACCGCCCTGCACGGCGCCGGACCCACCGGTTGCGGTCTGGCCGGTGCCGCCCTGCACAGCACCGGCCACACCTGCTCCGATCGGACCGGCGCCGCCCTGCACGGCACCGGCCTGACCGGTTTCCGACTGGCCGGCGGCACCCTGCGAGGCAGCCGACGAGCCGAAGTCATCCGGGTGGCCGGCGCGCCACTGCGCGTCCGACGACCCGGGCACAGACCCAGCGGCACCCTGCGAGGCAGCCGACGAGCCGAAGTTCGAGGTGGCAGCGGTCGTGGTCACGCTGTCCGGGTAGAGATCGGCCGGGAGGCCGGTGTTCCCCCGCGGAACACCCGCCGACCCCGCCGCCGACCGGTCGGCCCCTGCCGCCGACCCGTCGGTCACGTCCTCCGTGCGCGCCGAGGCACCCTCCGCGCCGGTGGACCCCGACGAACCGGCGCCGCCCTGCACGGCACCGGGCTCGTCGGTGTCCGGCCGACCAGCACCCTGCTGCTGGAGGCCGGCGTCATGACCGAGCCCGGCGCCCCCACGCGCCCACGGGCTCTGCGGCTGAGGCGGCTGCGACTGCGGTGGCTGCTTCGGCTGCTCGTCTTCGGTCATGTCCACCACTCTGCGGTGCCCGCCTGAGAGCAGCCTTAAACGAATCTGGGCATCCCTTGTGAGTCGGCCCCGAAGTCTCAGCCGCGCAGCCTCTCGGCGATCTGCTCCGGCGTCGCGTCGTTCACCCACACGCCCATGCCCGACTCGGACCCGGCCAGGTACTTGAGCTTGTCCGCCGTCCGCAGCACCGAGAACACCTCCAGGTGCAGCCACGCCAGGTCACGCTTCGTGCGCACGGGTGCCTGGTGCCACGCCGCGATGTAGGGCAGCGGACGGTCGTAGAGCGCGTCCAGGCGGTGCAGCACGGCCAGGTAGAGGGCCGCGAAGTCGTCCCGCTCGGCGTCGGTCAGCGCGGGCAGGTCCGGCACCTGGCGGTGCGGGACGAGGTGCACCTCGACCGGCCAGCGGGCCGCGGCCGGCACGAACGCCGTCCAGTGCTCGCCCTCCGCGATGACGCGGGTGCCCGCCGCCCGTTCGGCGGCCAGCACGTCACCCATCAGTGGACGACCGTGCGTCTCCCGGTACTCCGCCGCGACCGCGAGCATCCGCTCCGTCTTCGGGGTCACGAAGGGGTAGCCGTAGATCTGCCCGTGCGGGTGCGACAGCGTCACGCCGATCTCTTCGCCCCGGTTCTCGAACGGGAAGACCTGCTCCACACCCGGCACGGCGTTCAGTGCGGCCGTGCGGTCCGCCCACGCGTCCACCACGGTGCGCACCCGTGACGCGGGCAGCGAGCCGAACGACGTGTCGTGGTCGGAGGTGAAGCACATGACCTCGCACCGGCCGCGCCCGGCCGCCCGCGCCACCACCGGCATGCCGTCCACAGTGGACGGCAGGTCGGGCACGCCCGGCGCGAACGACGGGAACCGGTTCTCGAACACCACCACGTCGTAGCCCGACTCGGGGATCTCGGTCGGCTTGCCCGGCGTGGACGGGCACAGCGGGCACAGGTCGGCCGGCGGCTTGTACGTGCGGGTCTGCCGGTGGGCGGCCATCGCCACCCACTCGTTCGTCAACGGGTCCCGCCGCACCTCCGACAGCGGCTGCGTGCGCGGCAGGTCACGCGTGTCGACCGCGTCGCGCGGCGGTGCGTCCGGGGTGTCGTCGAAGTAGATGATCTCGCGACCATCCGCGAGTTTCCCCGCCGTGCGCCTCACGCCAGTTCCTCTCCGCGGCCCGGCACGTGCGCCAGGACCAGTTCGCCCACCTGCTCGCCGAGCACCGCGCGGGCGGGCTCGGCCAATCCCTCGTCGGTCACCAGCACGTTTGCCTCGTCCAGCGCGGCGATCGTGGAGATGCCGACAGTGCCCCACTTGGTGTGGTCGGCCACCACGACGACCCGCCCGGCCGCGTCGACCAGCGCCCGGTCGGTCTCGCTCTCGTTCAGGTTGGGCGTGGTGAAGCCGGAGCGCTCGGCCATGCCGTGCACGCCCAGGAACACCACGTCCAGGTGCAGCGACCGCAGCGCCTGCACCGCCACCGGCCCGACCAGCGCGTCCGACGGCGTCCGCACGCCACCGGTGAGCACCACCGTGCGGTCGGTGCGCCCGCTCTGCTGCAGCACGTCGGCGACCCGGATCGAGTTGGTCACCACGGTCAGGTCCGGGATGTCGTCCAGGAACCGCGCCAGCGTCCACGTGGTGGTGCCGGCGGACAGGCCGATCGCGGTGCCGGGGCGCACCAGGCCCGCGGCGAACGCGGCAATGGCCTCCTTCTCCGGCAGCTGCCGCACCGACTTGGCCTCGAAGCCCGGCTCGTCGGTGCTGCGGCCGACCACGGACGTGGCGCCGCCGTACACCTTCTCCACCAGGCCGCGGGCGGCCAGCACGTCCAGGTCGCGGCGCACGGTCATGTCCGAGACGCCCAGCCGGACGACCAGGTCGCTCACCCGCACCGCGCCGGTGCGGCGGACCTCTTCCAGGATCACCGCTTGTCGCTGGCGTGCCAGCACGTCACACCTCTTCTTCCCTGATCACGACCACACCGCCGGCGGGCACGACCACGCGGCCCGACGCACGCGCGCCGGACAGCAGCTCGACCCCCGCCGCGGACAGCTCGGCGTCACCGTCGGAGTGGTTGACCGCGACCAGCCACGATACGGCGGAGCCGGCCACCGCACCGCGCCGACGCACCACCTCCAAGTCGCCGCCCGGCCCCCACGGCACGCCGGCACCGTCGAGCGCGGTCCGCACCAGCCGTTCGAGCCCGTCACCGGCGAGGCCGCACGCCACGTACCAGGCCACGCCGTCGCCGCGCTCGTCGCGGGTCACCGCGGGCACGCCGGGCAGCGGGCCGTCGGCGTAGGAGGCGACGACCTTGGCACCGTCGGCGTGCAGGTGCTCGGCCCACACCTCGGCCGTCGAGCCGTCGTCCAGCGCCACCACCTCGCCCGCCCGCAGCGGGTGGAACTCCTCGGTCCGCACGCCGAGCAGCTCGCGGAACGCGCCGGGGTAGCCGCCGAGGTGCACGTGGCCGCGTGTGTCGGTGATCCCGGACAGGTACGTGACCAGCAGGTGGCCACCGCCCGCGACGAACTCCTCGTACGGCGTCACGTCGTCCACCGCGTACAGCGCGGGCACGACGACCAGCCGGTAGCCCGACAGGTCCCCGCCCGGCGGCACGAAGTCGACCGTCACCCCGGCTCGCCACAGCGCCCGGTAGTAGGCGAGGGCGTGCCGGTGGTAGGCGAAGTCCTTGGTGGGGTGGGCGGGCTGGTCCAGCGCCGACCACGACTGCCAGTCGAACACGATCGCCACCGACGCCTCGACCGTCGAGCCGACGACCTCGGCGAGCCGCTGGTACTCCGCGCCGACCTGCTCGACCTCGCGGAACACCTTCGTGTCCGGACCCGCGTGCGGCACCATCGCCGAGTGGTAGCGCTCCGCGCCCACCCGCGACTGCCGCCACTGGAAGAACAGCGTGCCGTCCGCGCCGCGGGCGAAGTGCGCGAACGAGTTGCGGCGCAGCTCACCGGGGAGCTTCGCGATGTTGCGGGGCTGCCAGTTCACGGCCGAGGTGGAGTGCTCCATGAGCAGCCACGGCCGCCCGCCCGCGAGGCCGCGCACCAGGTCGGCGGAGAAGGCCAGGTCGATGTGCCGCTCGGGGTGCTCGGCCAGCGTGTAGTGGTCGTTGGAGACGAAGTCGACCTCGGCGGCCCACTGCCAGTAGTCCAACGCGTTGAACCCGGAGATGGCCATGAAGTTGGTGGTCACCGGCACGCCCGGGGTGATCTCGTGCAGCACGTCCCGCTCGGCCTTGAACAGCTCCAGCAGCGCGTCCGAGCCGAACCGGTCGAAGTCCAGCAGCTGACCGGGGTTGCCGAACGACGGCGTGGCGCGCGGCGGCAGGACCTGCTCCCACGAGGTGTAGCGCTGGCTCCAGAACGCCGTGCCCCACGCCTCGTTCAGCGCCTCCAGCGTGTCGTGGCGGGCGCGCAGCCAGGCCCGGAACGCCTCCGCGCACCGGTCGCAGTAGCAGCGGGACACGTGGCAGCCGTACTCGTTGTTGACGTGCCACGCGGCCAACGCCGGGTGGTCGCGGTACCGCTCGGCCAGCGCGCGGGCCAGCGCGACGGCCTTCTCGCGGTAGACCGGCGAGCTGGGGCAGTACGACTGGCGCGAGCCGTGCGAGAGCCGCACCCCCTCGGCCGTCACCGGCAGCATCTCGGGGTGCGCCGTGGTCAGCCAGGGCGGCGGCGAGGCGGTCGCGGTGGCCAGGTCGACCCGGATGCCGCCCGCGTGCAAACGGTCGAGCACGCGGTCCAACCAGCCGAACTCGTAGCGCCCCTCTTCCACTTCCAGCCAGGCCCACGAGAAGATCGCCACGCTCACCAGGTTCACCCCGGCGCGGCGCATCAGCTCGACGTCGGTGTCCCAGACGTCCTCCGGCCACTGCTCGGGGTTGTAGTCGGCTCCCCACGCCGGACCGCGCATGCCGGTGGGCCACATCGTCATGGCACAAGAGTGGTCGACTTACCGGTGAAACGTCAACAGACTCCAACAAGAACCCCCGGATAGCTTGACATTCCGTGTGGCGGAGCCCACATTGTGAGTCCTCTTGTTGACTCTTTGTTCACTTGGTTCGCACCGAGTGTCACCCGGAGGAGCGACGATGACGAGGTTCTCCGCCCCCACTCACCCCCTGCTGGGCCGACGCGCGCTGTTAAGGGCGATCGTCGCGGGCGCGGGCATCGCGGCCGTGCCCGGCCTGGCCGCGTGCGGCTCGGACGCCGGAGGGGCCACCGACACGGTGACGTTCGGCAACAACGCCTCCGACCAGGTGCCGAAGGACGCGATCACGGCGGCGCTCAAGGCGTTCGAGGGCGAGTCCGGGCTCAAGGTCGCCATCAACACCAAGCAGCACGAGCAGTACCAGGAGCAGATCAACAACTACCTCCAGGGCAAGCCGGACGACGTGCTGGCCTGGTTCGCGGGCTACCGGATGCGGTTCTTCGCCGAGAAGGGCCTGACCGGCGACCTCAGCGAGGTCTGGTCGAAGGTGTCGGGCGGCTACGAGCCCGCGCTGAAGGAGGCGTCCACCGGCACGGACGGCAAGCAGTACCTGATCCCGTTCACCCAGTACCCGTGGGGCGTGTTCTACCGCAAGAGCGTGTGGCAGCAACGCGGCTACGAAGTGCCGAAGACGCTCGACGAGCTGGTCTCGCTGTCCACCAGGATGAAGTCCGACGGACTGGTGCCGATCGCGTTCGCGCAGAAGCAGGGCTGGCCCGCCATGGGCACGTTCGACCAGCTGAACTTCCGGATCAACGGCTACCGCTTCCACGTCGACCTCATGGCGGGCAAGGAGGACTGGCAGAGCCCGAAGGTGCGCGAGGTGTTCGACACCTGGAAGCGACTGCTGCCGCTGCACCAGGAGAACGCCCTCGGCCGGGAGTGGCAGGAGGCCGCGCAGGCGGTGCAGCAGGGCAAGGCGGGCATGTACCTGCTCGGCTCGTTCATCGCCCAGCAGTTCAAGGGCGAGGAGGAGGACCTGGACTTCTTCCCCTACCCGGAGATCAACCCGGAGCACGGCCAGGACACCGTGGAAGCCCCGATCGACGGCTACATGGCGGCCCGCAAGCCCGCCAACCCCGAGGGTGCGAAGAAGCTGCTGGAGTACCTGGCGGCGCCGGCCGCCCAGCTGCTCTACACCAAGGCCGACTCGGGCGTGATCGCCACGTCCAACAAGGCCGACACGTCCGGCTACAACTCGTTGCAGAAGAAGGCCGCGCAGGTCATCAAGGAAGCCGCGCACATCACGCAGTTCCTCGACCGCGACACCGACCCGCGCTTCGCCAGCGACGCGGCGACCAACGGGCTCAACGCGTTCATCCAGAACCCCGACGACCTCGACTCGATCCTCAAGGGCATGGCCGACCAGGCGAAGACGATCTTCTCGGAGTGACGGCGTGACCGCCTTGGAATCCCCCGCGAAGCCCGCCGGGACGTCGGCCCCCTCCCCGACGTCCCGGCGCGGCAGGCGTCGTGCCACCGCGCTGGCGCCACGAGACAAGCTCGTGCTCGGCCTGATGCTCGGCATCCCGTCGCTGGTGCACCTGGGGCTGGTGTGGGTGCCCGCGCTCGGCTCGGTCGCGCTGTCCTTCAGCTCGTGGGACGGCATCGGCGGGTTCGAAGACATCGAGTGGGTCGGGTTCGGCAACTACGTCGACATCTTCACCCGGTACCCCCGGTTCTGGCCCGCGCTGCGGCACAACCTGATCTGGTTGCTGTTCCTGCTCGTGGTGCCGACCGTGGCCGGGTTGCTGCTGGCCGTTCTGCTGGACCGTCAGCTGCGGTTCGGGCGGATCTACCAGAGCGCGCTGTACCTGCCGATGGTGCTGTCGCTGGCGTTGGTGGGGTTCATCTGGCAGCTCATCTACCAGCCCGAGCAGGGGTTGCTGAACAACGTGCTAGGCACCGCCGCTGCCGACCCGGTGAACTGGCTGGGTGACCCGGACATCAACCTATACGCGGTGCTGGTCGCGGCCGGGTGGCGGCACACCGGCTACATCATGCTGCTGTACCTGGCCGGGTTGAAGGCGGTGGACCCGGCGCTGAAGGAGGCCGCCGCGCTGGACGGCGCGAACGCGTGGCAGACGTTCTTCCGGGTGACGTTCCCGGTGCTCAAGCCGGTGAACGTGGTGGTGCTCGTGGTCACCGTGATCGAGGGCCTGCGGGCGTTCGACATCGTGTACGTGATCAACAAGGGCCGCAACGGGCTGGAGCTGCTGTCCGTGCTGGTGACCGACAACATCATCGGCGAGTCGAGCCGGATCGGGTGGGGTTCGGCGCTGGCCGTCGTGCTGCTGCTGATCTCGCTCGGGTTCATCGTCACCTACCTGTTCCAGGTGTTCCGCGAGGAGGAGCGCGCGTGACGTTCCGACCTGCACGCATCGCGTTGCACGTCTTCCTGGTCTTGACGTGCCTGGTGACCTTGGCGCCCCTGCTGTGGGCTTTGTACGCGTCGCTGCGGACGTACGACGACACGGCGCGCAACGGGTACTTCTCGGTGGCGGAGAGCCTGACGTTCGACAACTTCACGGCGGCGTGGACGCAGGCGGACCTGCCGCACTACTACCTGAACACGTTGATCGTGACGGTGCCCGCGTTGGTGCTCGTGCTGCTGCTCAGCTCGATGGTGGCGTACGGCGTGTCGCGGTACAGCTTCCGGTTCAACCTGGTGCTGCTGATGCTGTTCACCGCCGGGAACCTGCTGCCGCAGCAGGTGATCGTGACGCCGTTGTACCGGCTGTACCTGCTCACGCCGCTGCCGTCGTGGCTGAGCGACAGCGAGCTGCTGCTGGACTCGCAGCTCGGGCTGGTGCTGATCCACGTGGCGTTCCAGTCCGGGTTCTGCGTGTTCGTGCTGAGCAACTACATGAAGACGATCCCGCGTGAACTGGGCGAGGCCGCGCGCGTGGACGGCGCGGGCGTGTTCCGGCAGTACTGGCAGGTGATCCTGCCGCTGTGCCGTCCCGCGCTGGCCGCGTTGGCGACGCTGGAGTTCACCTGGATCTACAACGACTTCCTGTGGGCGCTCGTGCTGATCCAGACCGGCGACAAGATGCCGATCACGTCGGCCCTGCAGAACCTGAAGGGCACCTTTTTCGTGGACAACAACCTGGTCGCCGCCGGCTCCCTCCTCGTCGCCCTGCCCACCCTCGTCGTCTTCTTCGCCCTCCAACGCCAGTTCATCGGCGGCCTGACCCTCGGCTCCACCAAAGGCTGACCCCGCCACCCCGCGCGTGTCCTACCTCCAGAACGCGCGTGTCCTACGTTCCGGTACCCCATGTTGAACATTCAGAACAGTTGACCTTGTTCTGAATGTTCAACATGGGTGTTCGGAACGTAGGACACGCGTGACGCGAACGTAGGACACGCGCGGGGTCAGTGGTGGAGGGTCGGGCGGCCCGGGAGGCGGACGGTGAACAGGGCGCCGCCCTCGGGGGCGCGGCCCACGTAGGCCAGGCCGCCGTGGCGTTCGGCGACCTGCTTGACGATGGCCAGGCCCAAGCCCGAGCCCGGGAGGGTGCGGGCTTCGGAGGAGCGGTAGAAGCGCTCGAAGACGTGCGGCAGGTCGGCGTCGGCGATGCCGGGCCCGGAGTCCGCGACCTCGACGACCGCGCTGCCGTCACCCAGCTGCCTCAACGACAGCCGCACGACACCACCCGTCGGGCTGAACTTGACCGCGTTGTCCAGGAGGTTCAGCACGGCACGTTCCAACGCACTCGAATCACCCAGAAGAGACCACGGCTGCAGCTCGACCACGAACTGGACATCGGACGCA
This sequence comes from Saccharothrix sp. CB00851, assembly GCF_001905065.1. NCBI lineage: Bacteria > Bacillati > Actinomycetota > Actinomycetes > Pseudonocardiales > Pseudonocardiaceae > Saccharothrix > Saccharothrix sp. CB00851. Next base: position 71,361 of record NZ_LWLC01000034.1, on the reverse strand, counting down.
CGGCGCTTCGCCCGGTCCAGCGCGCGCTCCACCACCTCGACCAGGTCCACCGGCTCGTGCACGACCTGAGGCGCGTCCTCCCGCGCCAGCTCCACCAGGTCACCGATCAACGTGGTCAGCTCGTCCAGCTGCGCCCGCACGTCGGCGTTGATCTCCGCCTTGTCCTCGTCGGACAACGTCGGCGCGTCCGGCCGCTCGGACGCCAGCAGCAGCTCCAGGTTCGTCCGCATCGACGTCAACGGCGTCCGCAGCTCGTGCCCCGCGTCCGCGACCAGCCGCCGCTGCCGCTCCTGCGACTCCGCCACCGCGCCCAGCATCGCGTTGAACCGCTGCGACAGCAGCGCCAGCTCGTCGTCACCGGACACCGGGATCGGCCGCAGGTCACCGGTCATCGCCACCCGTTCGGTGGCCTCCGTCAACCGCTGCACGGGCCGCAGCCCGGTCCGCGCCACCGCCGTCCCCGCCACCGCCGCGACCAGCACACCCATGCCGCTGATCACGAACAGCACCACGGACAGCTTGCCCAGCGTGACGTTCAACGGCTTGGTGGACTGCGCGATCAGCATCGCCTGACCGTCGCCGTACGGCACCGCGATCACCCGGAAGTCGGTGCGCAGGTCGGTCCAGATGTTCTCCAGCCGCGACCCGCGCGCCACGTCGAGGTCACCGGGCTGGGTCGGCGGCGCGATCGTCCCCTTCGGGTACAGGATCTGCCCGGACACGTCCAGCACGCCGATCCGGATGTCACCCGCGGCCAGGAACGCGCCGGGGATCTCGGTGACGTCGTTGTTGACCTTGGGCGCGTTCACCGCGGCCTGGGCGCGCTGCCGCAGGTTGGCGTCCATCTGGTCGTGCAGGTTCTGGCTCACCGTCATGTACGCGCCCAGCGACACGACGGCGACGGCTCCGGCCACGCAGAACGCGGCGAGCAGGGTCACCCTGGCCCGCAGCGACACCCGCTGGAGCCGCCCGTTGGCGGCACCGATCACGGAGGCGTCTCCCGCAGCACGTAGCCGACGCCGCGCACCGTGTGCAGCAGCCTGGGCTCACCCTCGGCCTCGGTCTTGCGCCGCAGGTAGCCGACGTACACCTCCAGCGCGTTGCCCGAGGTGGGGAAGTCGTAACCCCAGACGTCCTCCAGGATCCGGCCGCGGGTCAGCACCTGCTTCGGGTGCGCCAGGAACAGCTCCAGCAGCGCGAACTCCGTCCGGGTCAGGCTGATGGGCCGGTCGCCGCGTCGCACGTCCCGGGTGCTCGGGTCGAGCTCCAGGTCCGCGAACCGCAGCACCGCGCCCGCGGGCTCCGCCGCGTCCGACGCCGCCCGCCGCAGCAACGCGCGCAGCCGGGCCAGCAGCTCCTCCAGCGCGAACGGCTTGGGCAGGTAGTCGTCGGCGCCCGCGTCGAGCCCGGACACCCGGTCGGACACCGCGTCCCGGGCGGTGAGCACGAGGATCGGCAGGTCGTCGCCGGTGCTGCGCAGCCGGCGGCACACCTCCAGCCCGTCGAGCCGGGGCATCATCACGTCCAGCACCATGGCGTCGGGCCGCTGGGAGAGGACGGACTCGAGGGCCTGCTGGCCGTCGCCGGCAAGGTCGACCTGGTAGCCGTTGAACTGCAGTGAGCGACGAAGCGACTCACGCACGGCCCGGTCGTCGTCGACAACGAGGATGCGCATGTCGTCAGTCTTGCCCCTGGTCCTGAGAGCCGCCTGAGAAGCCGGTGTGAGCTACCCGTCAAGTTCGCGCGCCGTGCGTTCGCGCCGCCGCGACTGGGTCTGTCAGAAGTAGTCCGCCAACCTCGGCGTGCCCGGTGCGCCGACCAGCCGGTCGAGCAGCGCGGCGTCGCCGTCGAGCAGCCCGGCGCGGCGCAGGGCGTGGCTGTCGTGCATCCCGCTGAACCACGGCCCGAGCGCACGGGCGTGCAGCCGGACGGCACCGCTGCCGCCGGGCTCCACGCGCACCGCGCCGTCCTCCACCACCAGCCGCTGCCGTCCCGCGTGCCACGGCGCGTGCTCGTCGACCACGTCGAGGTCCACGACCGCGGGCTTCAGCCACCGCGCCGCGGGCCACCCCCGTGCCGCCACCGCCGCCGGCAGGTCCACCACGCGCAGCAGCCACGTGGACGCGGTCACGGTGTACTCGATCGCCTGGTTCGTCAGCAGCCCGGTCACGGCCGGATCGGTGACCCGGACCGACGCCCGGTCCAGCACGCCCGCCCAGCTGCCCAGCTCCCGCAACAGCCCCAGCTGGGTCGCCACGTCCCGCCCGACCAGGTCGAACACCCGCAACCCGGCCGAACTCCGCGCGGCCGTGAGGTAGCCGCGCACCTCGCCGTCGTGGCCGGGCACCACCGTCACCACGTCCAGCTTCAGCACGTCGGCCACGTCGAACGTCGGCGCGGCGCGGTCCAGCAGCCCGTTCACCGTGGACGCGAGGTCGACGTAGCACGCGTGCAGCGCCTGGAGGTCACCCTCACCGCCGGGCCGCGTGGGAACCCGCTCCCCCGCCGGCATCCGGTCCAGCGGGAACTCCAGGTACTCGAACACCCCGGCCGAGTCCCACCCGCGCGACCGGTAGACCGAGGGCACGGTCGCGTACAGCACCGACACCGACTGCCCGCGTTCCCGCATGTCCGGCAACGCCGCGTCGAGCAGCGCACCGGCCACCCCGCGCCCGCGTGCCCAGGGGTCGACGGCGACCCCGCCGATACCGCCCATCGGCACCGGCGCGCCGCCCCAGAACTGGTGCATGTCCTTGATCGTCAGCACACCTGCCGCACGCCCGTCCACCTCGGCGAGCAGCCCCCGCCGACCGGGCCGCAACGACGGCTCGCCGATGCTCCCGAACGCCACCCGGCGCAGCCGGTCGGCCTCCTCGACGTCCTCCGGCACCAGCTCTCGGATCCGCACGGGATCCTGCTTACCAGGTGAAGAAGCCCTGGCCGGTCTTCCGGCCGAGGTGTCCCGCCGCCACCTTCTCCCGCAGCAACGACGGCGGCTCGAACCGCGGCCCCAGCTCCGCCGCCAGGTGCGACGCGATGGCCAGCCGCACGTCCAGCCCGACCAGGTCCGTCAGCCGCAGCGGGCCCATCGGCCACCCGTAGCCCAGCCGCATGCCGGTGTCGATGTCCTCGGCGCTCGCGACGCCCTCTTCGAGCATCCGGATCGCCTCCATGCCGACCGCGACCCCGAGCCGCGACGTGGCGAACCCCGGCGCGTCCCGCACCTCGATCACGGTCTTGCCCAGCTCCTCGGCCCAGCCGCGGACGCGGGCCACCACGTCGGCGGCCACCCCGGCGTGGTGCACCAGCTCGACCAGCTGCTGCACCGGCACGGGGTTGAAGAAGTGCATGCCCAGCACCCGTTCGCCGGGCAGCCCCTCGGCCAGCGCCGAGATCGACAACGACGACGTGTTCGACGCCAGCACCGCGTCCGGGCACGCCGAAGCGGCCTCGCCGAGCACCCGCCGCTTCAGCTCCAGGTCCTCCGGGACGGCCTCGACCACCAGCGCCGCACCCCGCCCGACCTGCGTGTCCAGCCGTTCCACCACGGTCAGGCGGCGCACCAGCTCGTGCGGCACGCCGTCCAGCTTGCCCCGCTCCGAAGCCTTGGCCAGCGACGCCTCCACCGCCCGCCGCGCCGCCGCGGCACGGTCCGCGCCCGCCTCCACCAGCACGACCTCGTGCCCCCCGGCGAGGAGCAGGTGGGCGACACCGGCGCCCATCGTGCCGCCGCCGATCACCACCGCGATCATCAGGCCACGACCTCCGCGGCGAACATGGCGACCAGCTCGACGCCGCCGATCTCGTTCAGGTTCGCGCCCGCCGCCTGCCACTCCGACGACCGGAACGCGTCCTTCATGGCGTCGGCGGACTCGAAGTACATCTCGGCCACGATGTGCAGCTCGTGCTCGCCGAGGAAACCGGGCACGAAGACGCGGGTGACCTTCGCCACCTCGGCCCGCAGCAGGCCGGGCGTCCGCTCGACCAGCGGCAGGTGCGAGGCGAAGTAGGCCTCGTCGAACGCCTCGACGTCGGCCGGTTTCCGGTACAGGGCGACGTACTTGACCATGTGACACCTTCCGTCCGGTTTCGCCAGCGAATGTAACACCGGCACGATGGGCAGGTGCGGATCATCCTGCTGCGCCACGGGCAGAGCCTGGGCAACGTCGACGAGCTGGCGTACTGCCGCATCCCCGACCACGCCCTCCCGTTGACCGAACTGGGCGAACACCAGGCGAGGGCCGCCGGACCGCGGATCAAGGAACTCCTCGACGGCGACCCGGCGGCCGTGTACGTCAGCCCGTACGTGCGGACCAAGGCCACCCTCCGCCACCTCGACCTCGGCGACCAGGTGGAGCGCACGGTCGCCGAGCCGAGGCTGCGGGAACAGGACTGGGGCAACCTCCAGGACCCCGTGCAGCAGGAGGTGCTCAAGCACCAGCGGCACGCGTTCGGGCACTTCTTCTTCCGGCTGCCCAACGGCGAGTCCGGCGCGGACGTGGACGACCGCCTGGCCGCGTTCCTGACCGACCTGGAGACCCGGATGCAGGACCCGGCCCATCCCGGCACGGCGCTCGTGGTGTCACACGGCCTCACGATCCGCCTGCTGTGCCGTCGCCTGTTCGGGTGGAGCATCGAGCTGTTCGAGTCCCTGTCGAACCTGGAGACGTGCGAGGACCGCGTCCTCACCCACGACGGCACGACCTGGCGCCTGGACCGCCCGTTCGACCAGTGGCGGACGTCCCCGGACGGCGAGACCCAGGGCCCGATCGGCTAGGGCCTGTTTCACGAGTCTCGTTCGATGAGAGTCGCGCCTGAGGTGGTTCCTGGCGGTGCGGCCGAATGGGCCGCATACCGCTGTTGTATGTGGCCCATTCGGCCGTGCCCCCAGGGGCCGCCTCAGGCCCGACTATCGCGAACACGGACTCGTGAAACAGGCCCTAGTTCGGCACGACGTCCGCGACCACGCACACCACGTTGTCCGGGCCACCTCCCGCGTTGGCCAGCTCGACCAGCCGCCGGGTGGCTTCCTCCGGCTCGTGCTCGGACACCAGCACCTCGCGCAACGACTCCTCCGGCACCACGGTGTGCAGGCCGTCCGAGCACAGCAGGTACCGGTCACCGGGCAGGGCGTCGTGCAGCGCCAGGTCCGGCTCCACCGCCTTGCCGTGCAGGGCGCGCACCAGCAGCGACCGCTGCGGGTGGCTGACCGCCTCTTCCTCCGTGAGCCTGCCCTCCGCGATCAACGACCGCACGGCCGTGTGGTCGTGCGTGATGCGGAACAGCCGGCCGCCGCGCAGCAGGTACACCCGCGCGTCGCCGACGTGCACCAGGCCCAGCCGCGACCCGGACAGCACCATCGCGGTCAACGTCGTGCCGCTGCACCCGTCGGCGGGGTTGGCCGACAGGTACTCCTCCACCGCCGTCCCCGCCTGCCGCACGGCGTCCGCCAGCGTGTTGAGCAGCTCGCCCGCCGGTATCGCGGTGTCCAGCCTGGCCAGCGTGTCGATCGCCATCGAGCTCAGCGGCTCGCCCCGCGCGCCGAAGCCGTCCGCCACGGCCAGCAGCCGCTCGCCCGCGTAGCCGACGTCCTGGTTCGAGTCGCGGACGAGCCCTCGATCGGTCCTCAACGCGTACCGCAACGTCACGGTCATCGTGTCGTCCTTCCCGGAGAGTTGTTCCACGAGGAAGGCGGCGAGGCTCCGGCGTGCCGCGGTGTCGGCCTCGACCTGCGCCCAGTAGGCGCGCACCTCGGCGGCGGCGTCCTCGGGCTCCAGCTCGCACACCCCTCGGATGCGGGCCAGCGGCATCCCGAGCCTGCGCAGCCACGCCACCAGCCGGGCCCGCTCCACCTGGTCCGGCGAGTACAGGCGGTACCCCGACAGCGGATCCACCCTGGCGGGCGTGAGCAGCCCCAGCTCGTCGTAGAGTCGCAAGGCCTTCGGCGACAACCGCACGACCCGCGCGAACGCCCCGATGGTCAACAGCTCCACGCCCCACCCCTCCCTCGGCCGGGCCGCTCGGCCCGACGAGGACACCGTGCGGCTTCACCCAGGGTGAAGGTCAACCGACGGCGGAATCCACCACGGACGGGGACCGATCACGCACCAAACCGCTCAGCGACACCGTCGCCGCCACACCCAGCACCGCCAACGCGGGCCAGTCGGCGACCAGGTGCCCCTCGTCACCGACCACGAAGCTCCCGTACAGCCCCCAGCACTGCACCGCGGTCAGCGCCGCGCCGGGCACGGTCGTCCACCACGAGACGACCACCACGACCACCACCAGCAGGAGCAGGGCGAACACCGGCCAACTGCCCGCCAGCGCGGTCACCACCACTCCGCCCGCGAAACCCAGCGCGGACCCGTGCACCGTTCCGACCATGACCGGCCATTCAACGCCCAGTTGAGACGCACGCCACCCCTCCCTCGACCAGGTTCACCGGATCGCGTGAGGCACGATCGTCCGAATGAGCTTCTACGACGTCCTGCACCGGCGACGGGACACCAGGGGCGAGTTCACCGGCGCCCCGATCCCGCCGGACGTGCTGCGCCGGGTGCTCACCGCCGCGCACGCCGCGCCCAGCGTGGGCCTGTCCCAGCCGTGGGACTTCATCGTCGTGCGCGACGAGCACACCCGCCGCGCGTTCCGCGACCACGTCCACGCCGAGCGCAGCGTCTTCGCCTCCGAGCTCGACCCCCGGCAGGCCGAGCTGTTCGCCCGGATCAAGGTCGAGGGCATCCTGGAGTCGTCCCTGGCGGTGGTCGTCACCTACGACCCCGACCGGGGCTCTCCGGCCGTGCTCGGCAGGCACGCGATCGCCGACGCGGGCCTGTACTCCGTCTGCCTGGCCATCCAGAACCTGTGGCTGGCCGCCACCGCCGAGGGCCTCGGCGTCGGCTGGGTCAGCTTCTACCGCGAGGACGTGCTGCGCCGGCTGCTGGACATCCCGCAACCCCTGCGCCCGGTGGCGTGGCTGTGCGTCGGGCCCGTCAAGTGCCTGCCGGACACCCCCGACCTGGAACGGCACGGCTGGCGCAACCGGTTGCCCTTGGAGGAAGTCCTGCACGAGGAGCGGTACACACGGCGTTCGGGCCGGTAGCCTGTGGTAGCCGTGCCGGCGGCGAGCGGTCCCGCGTACCGCCTCGCCGAGTCGGAATGGAGTGTCAGCACGAGTGGAGCAGCGAGATCGGCTGGTAGCCGAACAGGTCCCACAACAAGACCTCGAGGTCAAGGCGTTGCTGAACGCTGGCCGCCTGCCCGAGGCCAACACCCTGTTCGACCAGGTGGTGAGCCGCGTCCCACCGGGCGCCGACCGCTGGCAGCGCTCCGCCGTGCTGATCAACCGCGCCAAGCTGGCCTGGCGCCTCGGCCGCATCCCGCTGGCCCTGGAACTGGCCGCCGAGGGCTGGACCGATCTGGACGGTGAGGCCGGCGACAACCCCGCCGCCGCCCAAGCCATGCACGCCCTCGCCTACCTGCTGGAGGGCATCGGCAACCGCCGTGCCGCCGTGGACATGCTCCGCCTGTCCGTCCAGGTGGCCCGCCGCGCCGCCGCCGTCGAGGTCCTGGGCCACTGCCTGCAGGGCTTGGGCGGCACGCTGAACTTCCGCGCGATCTCCTCGGACCCCGAACGCGCCCCGGCGATCTTCGAAGAGGCCCGCGCCTACCTCAAAGAAGGACTCGAACTCGCCCAGGACCAACAGATGCGGCGCGCCCTCCTCGCCGCCTACAGCCGTTCGCTGGCCGGCGTCGGCGAGTTGGAACAGGCCGAGGAGAACGCCCAGGAGGCCCTGCGCCAAGCCCAGGAAGCCGGCGACAAGTGGGCTTCCGCCGTCGCCTGCTGGGTCCTCGCCGTCGTCCGCCGCGACCAGGGCGACCTGGTCCAGGCCCGCACCCTGGCCAGCCGCGCCGTCGCCGCCTCCGAGTCGATCAACGACCCGTCCCTGCTGCTGCGCTTCTCCCTCGACCTGGCCGACATCTGCGCCGAGATGGGCGACCACGTGGGTGAAGCCACCGCCCTGCGCTGCTCCGTGGCCGCCGGCCGCACCGCCACCGAGACGCTCCAGGAAGGACTGGGCCAGGCGCTCGAACAACGCCGCGTCGCCGTCCAAGCCCAACGCCTGGCCGTCGCCGCCCAGGAAGCCGCCGCCCGCGACCCCCTCACCGGCCTCGCGAACCGCCTGGGCCTGGAACGCGCCGCCGCCGGCCTCCTCGAATCCACCGCCGCCCGCGGCCGCGTCCCCTGGCTCGTCCTGGTCGACGTCGACCGCTTCAAGGGGGTGAACGACGACGCCGGCCACGCCGCGGGCGACGCCACCCTGCGCGAGATCGCCCAACTGCTCCGCCGCGAGTGCCGCGCCGCCGACCTGGTCGCGCGCTGGGCAGGCGACGAGTTCGTCGTCCTCCTCGGCGACACCGACGGCAACACCCTCGAAGTGGGCCCGACCGTCGCCGAACGCATCCGCGCCGCCGTCGACAGCCACGACTGGACCGTCGTCCTGGGCACCACCAGACGCCCCACCGTCAGCATCGGCGTCGCCGCCGGACCAGCCAAACTGGACCAACTGTTCGCCGCCGCCGACATGGCCCTCTACCGCGCCAAACGCCACGGCCGCAACCGCGTCGAAGTCGAACCCCACCTCGTCGTCCCGGAAACCGTCTCCGGCAACTAACCCCAAGCCACCACGCCACCACAGCCCACGACTCTGGTGCCCGAATCGCACCCACATCGGACCCGCAGCCGACCGCAAAAGGCCCGATTTTACATGGGGTTCGGGTGCTTTAGGCTGGTCGAAGCCGGCAGGCCTGGCGGGACGCTTTTCCCCGCCGGGCCTGCCGGCTTTGGCCTGCCTGGAGTACCCGTAAGGGGCCCCATGTCAAATCGAGCCGGACCCAACCACCGAGCCACCCCGAACGTTGAACTCAGGTGCCCTGAACGTAGGACACGCACGACGCGAACGTAGGACACGCACGCCCTGAACGTACGACTCTCGCGCTCTGAACGTTCGACTCTCGTGCCTTGAGCACCTAAGCGATCAACCCACCCCGGAACGCGACCAACGCCGCCTGCACCCGGTTGACCGCCCCGATCTTGCCCAACACCGACGACACATAACCCTTCACGGTCGCCTCCGACAGGTGCAACGTCCCACCGATCTCGGCGTTGGACATCCCCTGTCCGATCAGGACCAACACCTCGCGCTCCCGTTCGGACAGCGAAGCCAGCAACCGCCGCGCCGGTTCGGCCGCCCGTTCACCGTCGGCGACCGCCGCCAGCACCCGCGCCGCCACACCGGGATCGAGCACCGCGCCACCCACCGCGAGGTCGCGCACGGCCCTGACCAGCTGTTCCGGTTCGGTGTCCTTGAGCAGGAACCCGGAAGCGCCCAACCGCAGCGCCTCCGACACGTACTCGTCCACGTCGAACGTGGTCAGCATGGCGATCTTCGGCGGGTCCGGGATGGCGCGCAGCCTGCGCAGCGCCATCAGCCCGTCGGACGACCGCATCCGGATGTCCAGCAGCACGACGTGCGGGCGGTGCCGGCGTGCCAGGTCGGCCACCAGGTGCCCGTCATCGCATTCGGCCACGACCTCAATGTCGCCTGCGCTGCTGAGGATCATGCGAAGGCCGGACCGGACGAGGTCTTCGTCATCGGCCAGCATCACCTTGATCACGACGCCTCCCCGCGTTGGCGTTTCGTGTTCGTACCCGTTCAGCCTCGCGCACGAACACGCAAGCTGACGTTAATTCCCCGTTATCTCACCACGGACGGACGCGGGTTCAGCCTGTTCACAGTTGCCAGGACCAGCAATGGCCCATGGGACCGTTGTCACAACCGATCCAGCACGTACGCGACCTCTTCGCGCAACCGCGGCAGCAGGGCGTAGAGCCGGTCGCCCGGGCAGAGGGTGTCCCGGTAGTCCCGGTGGCCCTGGATCGCCGTCGCCGGGATGCCGTACTGCGCGCACGTGTAGACGCAGAACGACACCAACGAGTCCCACTGCGACTTCGGCGGCTCCACGTCCATGTAGAGGCCTTCGTTCTCGATTCCGATGGCCGCCGTGTTCTGACCGGGACAGTGCGCGCCCACCACGACCCGGTCACCGCCCCGCAACGCGGCCAGGCTGCCGTGCCTGCCCTCCATCAGGAACCCGCCCCGGCTGTTGGTGAAGTGCTGGCCGGAGTCGATCCAGCCGTTGGTGTCCATGTGCAGGTTCTGGATCCACCGGGCGTTGGCGTACGCGGCCGCCTGCGAGTAGTCGGTGACGTTCGCCGACGCGGTGTGGTGGATCAGGATCCGCACGGGCCGTTCGTTCACAACCGTCGTCGGCTGCGCCGGCGGCCTCGCGCCCCAGTCGGCGCAACTCCGGATGGGCAGTACGGGCGAAGCCTGCGCCGCGCCGCCCCCCAGCCCGACGAGCACCCCCGCACCGGCGAGCCCGGCGAGCAGCGATCGACGTCGCATCATGTAAATCATTCCCGCAACCCAACTCGTTCACGTCAACCCCCAACACCCCAACGGCTGAACCCCTCCCCATAAACGCGAAGACCTTTCGCGAATCCACGACCAGCCAGTAACGTGCGTCACACGATCCCTGCCTGGAAGGAGCTTCGCGCCATGCGGAGAGCCGCCCGATCGCTAGCCGTGGTCGCCCTCCTCACCGCCGCGGCCGTCACCGTCCCCGCCGCACCCGGCACCGCCACACCCGGCACCGCTCAACCCGAGGTCAGGACCACCGCGTTCACCGCGGACGACCACTGCCTCGGCCAGTGCCACGACGTGCTGCCACCCGGCCAGAACGGCAACGCCACCCTCGCCGAGATCCTGGCCCACCGCGCCCTCGGCACCCGCCCGGCGCACTCGGCCGACCAGCTCGGCCGCTACGACTCGCTCGTCTCCGGCTACGGCGGCCTCACCAACGACCAGCTCGGCGCGTTCTTCAACGACGCCTCGTTCGGCGTTCCGGCCGACCAGGTCGAGAGCACGATCAAGCCGCGCGCCGACGTCACGATCGTCCGCGACAAGACCCTCGGCATGCCGCACATCTACGGCACGACCCGTTCGGGCACCGAGTTCGGTGCCGGGTACGCCGCCGCGCAGGACCGGCTCTGGCTGATGGACCTGTTCCGCCACCTCGGCCGCGGCCAGCTGTCCGGGTTCGCGGGCGGCGCCGAGGGCAACCGGGCGTTGGAGCAGAGCTTCTACAACCAGATCCCCTACACGGAGGCCGACCTCCAGGCGCAGATCGACCAGGTGGCCGCCCAGGGTCCGCGTGGCGCGCAGGCGTTGCAGGACGTCAAGGACTACATCGCGGGCATCAACGCCTACATCACCACCTCCGTCAACAACCGCACGTTCCCCGGCGAGTACGTCCTGACCGGGCACGCCGACGCGATCACCAACTGGAACGACATCAAGCCGTTCCAGCCGACCGACCTGGTCGCGATCGCGGCCGTCGTGGGCGGCCTGTTCGGTGCCGGCGGTGGCGGCGAGGTGCAGAACGCCCTGGTCAAGCTCGCCGCCCAGAACAAGTACGGTCCCACCGTCGGCGACCGGGTCTGGCGGTCGTTCCGCGAGCAGAACGACCCGGAGGCCGTCCTCACCCTCCACAACGGCCAACGCTTCCCGTACGCCACCACTCCCACCGCACCCCAGGGAACAGCGCTACCGGACAACGGGATCGTCACCCCGGAACCGATGGTCTACAACGCAACCACCGCCGCATCCTCCACAGTAGACATACCGCCGAACCTGGAACCCCTCAAGGGCCTCTTCGCCGACGGCGTCCTACCCCCCGGCCTCCTCACCCGCAAGCAGGGCATGTCCAACGCCCTGGCCGTGTCCGGCGCGCACACCGACACCGGCAACCCGATCGCCGTCTGGGGACCGCAAACCGGCTACTTCGCGCCGCAACTGCTGATGCTGCAAGAACTCCACGGCCCCGGCCTGCGCGCCCGCGGCGTGTCGTTCGCCGGCGTGTCGATGTACGTGCAGCTCGGTCGCGGCGTCGACTACTCGTGGAGCGCGACCTCCGCCGGCCAGGACATCACCGACACCTACGCCGTCGAACTGTGCGAGCCGACCGGCGCCGCACCCACCGCCGACTCGCTGCACTACCGCTACCACGGCCAGTGCCTGCCGATGGAACGCCTGGAGCGCAAGAACTCCTGGAAGCCCACGGTCGCCGACCCCACCCCCGCCGGTTCGTACACCCTCGTCATGCACCGCACCAAGTACGGCCTGGTGCAGAGCCGCGCCAAGGTCGACGGGAAGTTCGTCGCCTACACCTCGCTGCGCTCCACCTACCTGCACGAGGTGGACTCGATCATCGGGTTCCAGGAGTTCAACGACCCCGACGCGATCAAGTCGGCCGCCGATTTCCAGCGCGCCGCCGAGCACATCGGGTACGCGTTCAACTGGTTCTACGTGGACTCGCGCGACACCGCGTACTTCAACTCCGGCTCGAACCCGGTGCGCAAGGCGACCGTCGACCCGCACCTGCCGGTGAAGGCCGAGCCCGCGTACGAGTGGGAGGGCTGGAACGCCGACCGCAACACCGCGACCTACACGCCGTTCGCGCAGCACCCGAACTCGGTCAACCAGGACTACTACATCAGCTGGAACAACAAGCAGGCCCTCGACTACTCCGCGTCCGGCTACGGCATGGGCTCGGTGCACCGCGGTGACCTGCTGGACGACCGCGTCCGACAGTTGATCGCCAACGGCAAGGTCACCCGGTCCTCGCTCACGAAAGCCATGGCCGAAGCCGGCGTCGCCGACCTCCGCGCCGAACAGGTCCTCCCCGACCTGCTGCGCGTCCTCGACACGGCACCGGTCACCGACCCGACCCTCGCCGCCGCCGTCACCAAGCTCCGCGACTGGCGGCGATCCGGCTCTCTGCGCAAGGAGACCTCGCGCGGCAGCAAGACCTACGCCCACGCCGACGCCATCCGGCTGCTCGACGCGTGGTGGCCGCGCCTGGTGGAGGCGCAGTTCAAGCCGGGTCTCGGTGACGCCCTCTACGGTCAGCTCACCCGTGCCCTCCAGGTCGACGAACCACCGTCGGACGCGCACGGCACCGCGCCGCACAAGGGCTCCTCGTTCCAGAACGGCTGGTGGAGCTACGTCGACAAGGACCTGCGCGCCGTCCTCGGCGACCAGGTCGACGGTCCCCTCGGCGCCCGCTACTGCGGCGCCGGGAACCTCGCAGCGTGCCGCCAGACGCTCCTGGACAGCCTCGGCGCCGCCGCCGCGACTCCCGCGACCACCGTCTACCCCGGTGACGACTCGTGCGCCGCAGGTGACCAGTGGTGCGCCGACACGATCATCCACCGCGCCATGGGCGGCATCACGCACGACAAGGTGAACTGGCAGAACCGGCCCACCTACCAGCAGGTCGTGCAGTTCCCGTCCCGCCGGGGTACGAACCTGGCCAACCTCGCCGCGGGCGCCACCGCCACCGCCAGCAGCTACGAGCGCGGCTGGTACCACTCGCCGCCGTCCAACGCGGTGGACGGCGACCCGGGCACCCGCTGGGCCAGTGACTGGTCCGACCCGCAGTGGTTGCAGGTGGACCTGGGCGCGACGCGCACCGTCGGCCGCGTCGTGGTGTCGTGGGAAGCGGCTTATGCCAAGGGATATCGCATAGAACTGTCCACTGATGGCCGAACCTGGCGGACTGTCAACACGACTTCCGCAGGAGATGGCGGCCGGGATCTTGCGTCCTTCCCACCCGATGCGGCACGATTCGTACGAATGACGGGTATCCAACGGGCAACGAGTTACGGATACTCGGTTTACGAACTTGAGGTCTACGTCACGTAGACCGGCCCACAGGAAGACCCCGGTCCACCCCCAGGGACCGGGGTCTTCCGCTGTCTCGGGCGTGTTTTCAACCTGACCAGGCCGTATCCGTCCTAGCGGGCCACGAAGAGGTAGTTGCGCACGCGGTCGTCGATCCGGTCCACCGGCCGCCACGTGGTCCGGTCCCAGGCGTGCATCCGGTAGCCGCGCTCGGCGAGCCAGTCCCGCACGTCGCCTGCCCGGTAGCCGAAGCGCCGCACGTGCCGCTCCTCGATCTCCAGGAGAAGTTTCGGTCGAAACCTCTCGATGGTGTCCGCACCGCCTTGCAGCACGCGCAATTCCGCGCCCTCGACGTCGGCCTTGACGAAGTCCAGCCGGTCGATGGCGTTGGCCGCGCAGAACCGGTCCAGGGTGTCCGTGCGGACCAGGACCTCCAGGTGCTCGGTGAACTCGGCGTTGGAGCCGAGGCCGTCCGCGCCGGAGGTGAGGAACGAGCGGCCGGTGACCGGCGTGCCGTGCCGGACCGGGACGCTCATCACCTCGCGGCCCTCGCTGACGCCCAGCGCGACGGAGTGCCGCACGACGTTGCGGCCCTCGCGCGGGCGCAGCAGGTACGACAGCGCGGGGTGCGCGAACACCAGCGGCTCGATGCTGTGCACTGTCCCTTGTGGACCGACGAGACGGGACAGCGAGACGGTGTAGAGGCCGAGCGCGGCGCCGATGTCGACGCACACGTCACCGGGCCGCACCACTTCGCGCAGGCCGATCAACTCGGGTTCGACGAACGGCGTGAGCCGGGCGAGGACGCGCAACGCGCCGGCCACGGCCGCGTCGCGCACCTCGGTCAGGTTGTGGGTCACGATCACCAGGTTAGGGAATCACGGCAGCGGCTTTGCGCCGTTCTGGTTCGGCTGCACTCGCGGGTGGGTTTGCGACGGCAGTTGCGCCTGGTGCTGGCCCTGGGGTGGCAGTTGGGGCTGTGGCGGCAGGCCGACCTGCTCGGCGAACTCCGCCGCCACCGACGAGCCGCCGTAGATGCCCAGCGCCTTGGCCAGGTGCAGGCGCACGTCGGTGCGGTGGCCGTCGTCCAGGCGGGGCAGGGCGCTCTCGAAGGAGGTGACGAGGGTGTCGGCCCAGTGCCGGTCCCGGCGCTGCCAGGCGATGCCGACGAGTTCGGCCAGGTGCCTGCTCAACTTGACCGCCTGCTCCACCTCGTAGCCGTTGCGGATGAGCCACCAGATCGTGGCGCTGGACAGGTCGGTCAGCACCTCGTCCCGCAGGTACTTGATCTCGGCGCGTTCGGCGTCCCGTTCGGCTTGGCGCATCGTGGTGGTCTGGAGCAGCTCGATGTGCTTGCGGGCCATCGCCAGGTCCTGCTCGTCCACGGTCAACTCGACCCCGTCCGCCCGTGCCCAGACGTGCGTGCCCTCGACCTGCCGTTCCGCCGCCAGTTCCGCGCCGAGCTGGTGCTGGAGCGGGGCGTGGTGCACCAGCATGGCGCGTTCGGTGAGGGCTTTGGCCCGGTGGATGATGTCGTTGACGGCGGCGCTGCGCGGTGCGTTGTGCCGTGCGCCGGTCGTCAGGTCGACGCGCCAGTGGATCGTCATCTTGGCGTGGAAGTCGAGCCCGTAGACCGCGCTGGGCAGCGGTGATTCGAACGGGTGCTCGTGCGAGGTCGAGGCCGGGACGAAGGCGTACTGCTCGGCGTTGGGGCGGGCGCGGAGCCGACGCCACCAGGCGCCGAGGGAGCCCAGGGGGCCGGGACGGAAGTCAGGCCAGGGACGGCTGCTCATGGGATGGCTTTCGTCGGAGGGGGATATGGCCCCCTCTGTACCTCACTGGACCGATGCGGAACAGATGAGGTCGCCCACTTCGCCCGGACAGCCGACCCCCGAGCCCCCGACCCCTAACCCAAGGTGCACACTCCTAGGCTTCCCGAGTGACAACCCCACCACCGGAAGCCCGACCTCCCACCGGGTAGGCTCACCCCCGCGCCCTCGTAGCTCAGGGGATAGAGCATCGGTTTCCTAAACCGTGTGTCGCAGGTTCGAATCCTGCCGGGGGCACTCACCTTTCGCCGGGTGAATCAGGCCCTGGCCAGCGGAAACGCGGCCGGGGCTTGATCTTTTCGGTCAGTCGCTGTCAGCCGGAATCTGCCCCTGTTTGCCGGGGTCCGCGAAACCACTGCGAAACGGCTCGACCCCCTGGGTCGGGTTCCCAGGGGGTCGCGGTGAGACCTGCACTACTCGTCACCGAACAGCGCTTCAACCAGCTTGTTGACCTTCTCGCGCTGCCCGTCGATGCACTTCGCATACACCTTGAGCAGCACGTCCACCGAGTGCCCCGCCCGCTCCGCCACCTCGGTGGCCGGAACACCACCATTGAGCATCAGCGACACTGCGGCGTGCCGAAGGTCGTACGGCCGCCCAGCCAGCGGAGAGGCCGCCTGAGCAGGCGTCAGGGCGTACCGGCGAGCCTCCTCCCACACTCGGTAGTAGGTGGACGAGGACACGACCCCTCCACTGGGTGAGCGGAACAGCCGCCCGTCCGGCCCGGTCCCGAACCGGTCGAGGTGATCCCGCAGGATGCGGACGAGCATTGGCGGGATCGGCACCGGCCGCACGTCCTTCACCCCACGGTGCTTCAAGCCGCGCCGGTCGTGGACCTCTCCGGAGTCCGTCCACCGCTTCCCAGCCGCCGGACGCGACTCCCCGAGCATGAGCAGGCCCCAGCCCTCCTCAGGCAGGGTGCAGTCATCCTCACGGAGCCCCAGGCCCTCAGCGGGCCGAGCAGCCGCGTAGTAACCGGTCGCGAAGAACGCCGCCAGGTGCGCGCCCCGGTCCTGGTTCCGCCGACCGACGTAGGTCACCGCGGTCAACAGCCGCTCCACCTGGCCGGGGTTGGCAACAACACGCGGGTCAACCTGCTCGACCACCTTCGCGACCTTGCGCTTCACCCTGGTCAGCGGGTTGTCCGGGATCAGACCCAGCTCGACCGCGTAGGACAGCAGGTTGAACAGCACGGCCCGTTTTCGCTGGTAGACCGTCGCAGCCGCCGCCTTGCCGTCGAGTTTCACCGCCAGTGCGTCCAGCACCTCACGGACCGCCACAGCGTCCGTCAGCTCGAACAGCGGACGCGAGTTCCCGACCAGCCAGTCAACGACCTCCCGGCCCTCACGCGACAGCTCGTCGTCTCGGGTAGTCGGAGGCAGGAGGTTGCGCGTGAGCACGCCCCGCAGTTCGTTCACCTCTGGCCGTCCAGCTCCATCCCGGACGAACGCCGCCCCAGCCGTAGCCAGCGCCTCCACGGTGCTTCCCCGAGTAGTAGCAGCAGCATCCGGCCACTTCGTGTCCATATAGGACTGCGCGAACTCCACGAAGGACAGCGAGTTGCGCCGCTTCAGCTCACAGATCGGGTAACCCGTCTCGACGTCGAACTCCTCACCCCGTCGAGCAGCCTGCATCAGCTCCGACCGCCGACTGTTGGCCAGAGCCTTGGTCCCGAACCACTCCGAGTGCGCCTTGGTGTCAGTCACCCACCGCACGCCGTAGGGCCGAGCCTTCCTCTTCCCGTCCTTGCCCTTCTTCTTCGACCAGTCCGCGATCTCCCAGAACCGAACCTTGAACGTGGTGGTCACGCCGCCGCCCGGTACAGGTCATCGAGCCAAGCGAGGAAGTCCACCCGCTTGCACCGCAGCTCACCGTTGGGCAGCGAGAAGCACCGAGGCCCCTTCCCCGTCTGCCGCCACTTGTAGAACGTGTCCCGCGAGACCTCCCCGCCCAGGGCCTCCAACATCTCCGGAACAGACATCAACTCAGCCAGCTCACGCACTTTGCCGCTCATCCCCGAACCCCCGTTTACGCAGCTTGAGACGTTGCCGAACGGTTTGGCGGACTGGCCGAGGCGAGCAGCGCCGCCGTGTACTCGGCCTTCCATCGACGCCGCTCCGCGACCGCCCGCAGCAGCAGGCGTGGTCTTGGGGGCACGTTCGGGTCACCGGGCTGCACGTTGTTCCAGACGACTCGTTTCGGCTGGTCGTCCCCGGTGATCCCCACGTCGGCAAGCAGTTGCCGAACGAATTCCTTGCGATCGTGCTTGTGGTCGGCCAGCGACTTCCCAGACCACTTCCGCGACACCAGCACCCGCCGACCGGCCACGCCGAGCGTTGAGCGCTTGTGCGCCTTGCCCTTGCACCGGCCGGGTTCCATCGACAGCCGAGCGCCCTTGGGTTGGACGCCGTAGAGCAGCCACACCGGGCACTGCGGCGAGCAGGGCGTCACGGCCAGCTCCGCGCAGAGCCGCTCGGCGTGGTCCTCCTGGCGGCTGGTCCGGGCGTCGAAGCATTCCCCGATGCTCTTGGTCAGGTACTTCGTCAGGTAGCCGATGTGCCGACCGGCCTCCTCAGTGCCGCCGAGGATGCCCTTGGAGTGCACCTGGACCCCGAACCGCGCCACGTGCGCGGGAGCGTCCACCTGGTCCAGCGCTTCGTCCCAGGTCGGCAGCGGTTCGCGGGTGGTCGGGTCAACGAACCCCTTCGCCCGCGAGTCCCACACCGGCCGGTGGTCTCCGCTGTACTTGATCTCGTCGTGATTGGGCCACCAGACCTGGTGATACGTGGCCTCTGCGACAGCGCGCAGCTCCGCGCGCGAGATCGAACCCCGGATAGCAGCGTGCCAGTGCGGCGCCAGTCGCCGCTGAGGTTCGACCGTCGAGAAGTACTGCACATCCCACCCGACGCACCGCCGGAGGTTCTGCACGAACCGATCGAGCAGCGCCGCGAAGTGCACCGCATCCCGAGCCGCACGCCGGTAGTCATAGGTGGCCGGGTCGACCGGCGTACCGTCCGCGCGCACCTTGCCGTAGCTGTCGAGCGTCAGCGTCAGGAAGGTCGAAGGCTGGTACTTGCCCCCGAACACCCGTCCTACCGTGCGCTTCTGGACCGGCCGCTGAGGCAGGTTCGGCGCATCCTGCCGCCGCCTGGTCGACCGCTTCCGGGTGATCCGTGGACGTACTTCCAGAGCGGGGAGGGAACCGCGGATTCCGAGCAGCCGAAGCTCGGCGTCGACCCCCGCGACCTCTTCTCGAACCTCCTCAGCACCGATCTCGTCGCCCTCTTCGACGGCCTGCCGGTACACCTTCACCAGGTCGGCCCGGTAGGCGGTCAGCGCCCGCTGATCGTCACTGGGCTGGTCCGGGGTGAAGTCGGGTTCCTCAGTCAGGTGCCATCCCTCGCGGCACTGCGCCATCCGTAGCCGCCGGTTCTTCTCCGCGCAGGTGGGGCACACACTCGCCACGGTCGAGCCGCACGCCACGGGCACGATCTCGACCCGCCCGGTGTCCAGGTCGATCCGCTCCTTGGCCAGCGGCCGGACGCAGACGCCGTGCTCTTCAGCCACGGCCCGAGCCACGTCCAGCGCCGCCGGCTGCTTCATCCGGTCGGCACGAGTCAGGTACTCGCTCACGCCGCAACCTCCCCCGAGCCGTCCGGCCGAGTCGGGAAGTCGTGCACCTTCGCATCGGCCAGGAACAGGCCCAGCTCGACCAAGTCGGCATCGGTGACGTGGAAGGCCCGAGCACGCTCAGGCTCCCTCTGCCCGTCCTCCTTGACCCAGGCGACACCGGGCGTGTTCTCGCTGATCTCGTGCGCCGCCGCGCCGCGCTGCCGCACACCGTCACCCAGCACCATGTCGACCTGTTGCGGCTCGTCCAGGCGCAGCGCCACACGGGTGCTGAACAGGTGCCGGAAGGACACGACCTCCTTGCGCGGATCCTGCACCAGGCCCACGACCGCGTACCCAGGCGCACGCCCCTGCGAGGTGATCGTCTGGATAGCCCGCACCGCTCGTTCCCGGAGCTGCTTGTCCGGCTGGTAGGCGATCAGGTCCGCCAGCTCATCGACAACCAGGACGGTGAACGGCTCACCCGTCGACCGCGCCCACAACCGCCGCACACCCCTGTACTGCGCCGCCCGCTCCTTGACCTCTGCGGCGATTTCCTCAAGCAGGGCAACGGCTTCCGGCCCGTTGTCGTAGACCACACGATCGAAGGCGTCCGGACACTGCCCAAGTTCCATCCCGCCCTTCGGGTCGATCCCCACCAGCCGAACCAGGCCCGCACGGACCGCCGGGGCGAGCTGCCACACCAGCGACCACAACACCGAGCCCTTGCCCGCACCAGGCACGCCGACCACGAGCACCTGCGACCCGAGCAGCCGCAGCCGCCACGGCTTGCCGGTCTCAGTCCGGCCGACGACCACCCGCTTGAGATCCACCTCGGCGTCCGTCAACGCGGGGACGGCCAGGGGACGCAGCAGCGGGTCACGGTGGACGAAGTCCAGCTCGATCACCCTCGGCCGCAACACCCGCACCCGACACGAGCGAGCGCCGAACGAGTGCGCCAACCCGTCCCGGCGCAGCTCCCACGCCTCAGGCGACTGGGCAGGCACCATCCGCACACGGACCCGGTCCCGCCATCCCTCGGACCGCACCCGGCGCAGCTTCGGCCGGTACTCACGCCCACGGTCCCGCTTGGCCAGGTCAGCCAGCCGCATCACCGACCGCCACTTCGGCACGTACACGGTCACCCGCCGCCACTCGGTGACCAGCCGGTACCAGCCGTGCCGCAGGAACGACCCACGATCCAGGCCAGCCCAGATGACCAAGGCCGCGACCAGCGACAACAGCGCCAGCACGAGCGGCGAGAGCCCGAACCGCCACCAGCACCAGGCCGCCGACACCGGCACCAACGTGACCACCGGATACCGAACGACAACGAGCACCAGGCGCACGACACCGACCACGACGAGCCAGCCCAGCACCACCAGGGCGGCCAACCACTTGGCCTTGCCCGGCACCAACGCCCACCACGGCACCCGAGGCCGCACACCCTCGTACGGAGCCGGGTCCACCCACTTGCCGCCCATCACGCACGCCCCACGGGGGCGAAGATCAGCGGCAGCCAGCCCAGACAGGAGCAGCAGACGAGCTGGTTCGGGGCGTAGATCCCGAACCGCTTGCACGCCCCGCATGGGCGACCGTTGGACAGCTTCCACACAGATGGGGCACCGCGCCGACTTGACGCACCGCCCCCACGTACCGATAGCCTTGACATGACCGGAACCCCTTGTGTGTCAACAAAAGCGCGCGAGAAGACCGGTCGTTGTGTCGTCGGTGAACTGCTCCAGGCCCGCCAAGACTTGAGGTCCGTTCACCGACGACCACGACCGACAGGTCAGTGATCGTCTTCAGTTGTCACTCGACAGTGCGGGCGGACACCGCCGCATCCGATGCCCGCCCACACCACTGGCTAGCTAGTAGTCCAACGGGTCGGGCATCCAGCGCAACCAGGCCGCGAGACCGCCGAGGGTGATCTTGAACCGCGTCTCCTCGCGCTCGTCCCCGCCGTCCTCCCGCCACTCGTGCGCGGAGGCGTGTCCGGCCGCGACCAGGTCCAGGCAGGCGAGACGCACCATCTCCTCGGCCGCACCGGCCGCCGTCACCAAGTCCTCGATGCGCCACTCCCGTGACGGCACCAGCACCAAGGCGTCAGCCACCCGGTACAGCACCGGGAGCGAGTAACCCACCACCTCGCCCTGCGCCCGGTCCTCGGCCGACAGGCGCGACCCCATCACCGGCACCACTCGCGGATCACGCCACACGTCCGCGTCATGCAGCCAGTCGTGCGCCACCACCGGCCCGCCCCAGTAGGCGAGCCCTTCCGGCGACAGCCGATGGCGGTGCACGGACACCGCACCCTGCAACGTCCCCTCATCGACCGCAAGGTGCCCGAGGTCGACCAGATCACGGCAGATGTGACGCACCGCGGAGTACGGCATCTTCGTCGCCTTCTCCAACGCCCGCACCGACCAGACGTCGTGCGGGAAGCCGACGAGCTGCCGCATCACCGCCTCGAACATGAACGGCGTGTACCCGGCATCGGACAGCTCGGCCAACGGCAACCCGTCCCGCACCACGCGGACCAATCCGCCACCAACCCCACCACGGCCCCGCCGCACAGCCCGATCAACGCTCATCCGAAACAGCCCCCTCCGCCTTGGCACGCTCGCGCTTCGCCCAGTACAGCGCCTCGTGGTGATGACCCCGATCAACCTCCGCGACCCGCGCGTACACCTCCGCCGACCGCAGGTAGAACTGCCGCCACGCATCCGCCGGGGCGTCTGGGGCGGGCATGAGATGCGTCAACGCCTCGTGCGCGTCCTTGAGCAACGTCACGGCGTACGCAGCCGCCCACGGATCGGCCCTCTTCGTGCGACCCATCACGCACCCCCACCCTCGGGCGAGGTGCCCAGCGCGGCCTGTCCCTCGGCAAGCGCCTCCGCAAGACGTGGCAGTGCATCCCGATCAACAACCAGCACCGCAGGAAACGCGTTGCCGAGCCGGATCTCCACCCGCCCCGCGAACACCAGCGGCTCGACCCGAATCGGCAGGTCAGCGGTGACATGCAGACGAACCATGTCAGCCACCGGGGGTCACGCGGCCTTGGACGCGGACTTGACCACAACCGGCTTCATGCCCGTCGCACGCAGGCTGTACCCGAGCCTCGCCCGGCACCTGTGCCGCTCACCGCCGTGGCTCCCCCGGCACGCCTTGTCGTCAATCCACGGCGTCACCGTCAACCCCTCGAACACCACCGGCCGCACGTCGGTGCCCGGAATCGCCTCCGGCGGAACCGGCTGGTGAGGAGCCGCGATCTTCACCGTCACCGCAGCCTCTGCCTTGCGCTCCGCCGCCTGGTCGATCACCAGGACCGACCACACCAACAGGCCGGTCTCCTTGTCCGTCTCCTGCTGCACCGGCAACCCCTTCGCCCGCTCCTCGGCGGACTGGAACTTGAGCACCGGTTCCACGCCCATCACCAGCGCGCCACGTGGGAAGACGAAGTCGTGCGACGTGGGGAGCCTGCTCCCACCCGAGATCGCCACAGCCGTTCTCCTGACGTCGGTGTCGGCTGGACCCTCTGTCCAGCACCTTGACACCCACCACTTTCGGCAGAAATACGGGACGGCAGCACCGCATAGCGGGACAACTACAGACGTCCTTGGTAGCTTGAAGACGTCCCAACTCGTTCCATAGGGGGAACCATGCCGAACCAACGCCTACGAGACTCGTTGCTACGCAACGGCTTTGACCTCAACCAGGTAGCCAAAGCCACCGGCGTAGACCCCAAGACGGTCGAACGATGGATCAACCTCGACCGGACCCCGTACCCCCGCCACCGGCGCACCATCGCGGCCATGGTCCGGGAGGCCGAGACCTACCTCTGGCCCAACGCACTCGCCCCGGATGCCAAGAAGGAGATCACCCAATCGGAGGTCGTGCAGGTCTACCCGCACCGCCACTCCGTCCCCCAGGAGCAGTGGTCCCACCTGGTCGACCAGGCCCGGATGAACATCTCGATCCTGATCTACTCGGGCATGTTTCTCACCGACAACCCGAGCCTGATCAAAACCTTCCGCCAGAAGGCCGAGGCAGGCGTCAAGATCCGCCTACTGTTGGGCGACCCAGCCAGCCGCGAGGTAGCCCGCCGCAGCGAGGAAGAGGGCATCGGCAAGGGCACCCTCGCCGCCAAGGTCCGCAACGCCCTCGCGTTCTTCAAGCCACTGGCCGACACCGGCCACGCCGAGATCCGCTGCCACCGCACCACGCTCTACAACTCGATCTACCGCTTCGATGACGAGATGCTGGTCAACACCCACGTCCACGGCTTCATGGCAGCTCACGCCCCAGTCCTCCACCTGCGCCGCCTATCCGGAGGCGACCTCTTCGAGACCTACGCCGAGAGCTTCCAGGGCGTCTGGGACGACGCCAAGCCACCCAAGTGGTAGGCAGGGAGACATGGCGCGCACCGACCACTACAACGACCCCAACGCCCCCAAGGCGACCAACATCGTCGTAGCCGTGACCGCGTTCGTCCAGGACGACCAAGGCCGCCTACTCATGATCCGCCGCACCGACAACGACCTCTACTCCATCCCCGGCGGAGCCCAGGACGTAGGCGAGACCATCGGCCACACCGTCATCCGCGAGGTCAAGGAAGAGACCGGCATCGACGTAGACCCCACCGACATCATCGGCGTCTACTCCGACCCGGCCCACGTCATCTCCTACACGGACGGCGAAGTCCGCCAGGAGTTCTCCATCTGCTTCCGCGCTCAGCCCATCGGGGGCGAGCTGCGCACAAGCAACGAGTCCAGCGAAGTCCACTGGGTAGCCCGTGAAGACCTCGAAGCCCTCAACATCCACCCCTCGATCCGCCTCCGGATCGAACACGGCTTCGAACCGCGGACCGCTCCCTACTTCGCCATCTAACCGCGCCCGATCGCTCGTAGGCGCTTCTCTGTCCTCTCGGCGGCAGCAACCAACTCAGGCTCAGCTTGCCCGATGAACATGGTCACGATGTCATCCGGACCATAGCGCTTATGGATCTCAGCGAGCCGATCTACCACCGTCGTCACTTGACCGTCCGGGCTGGTCGTCATATCCGCCCACCAGAGTGCATCACGCACTGCGGATTTCTCGTCTTCCCACGAGGCCAGCTCCGCTGATAGGCCTCTCAACTCAGCTTCCCTACACGCAAACGAGTGATGTGCCACAAGCGCACACAGCCGTTCCGGGAAGCCTTGTTGGTCGAGGTAGCGAGCACCGTCAAGCGGATGGAATCCAGTCAACGCCAGATCAGGCGCGTACCCCACATCGTGCAGCACAGCCGCCGCCGTCAGCAGTTCCTGGTCTTGCCCGACGAAGAGCCCTCGAGCTTCCTCGGCCCGCATCGCAACACCTTGCACATGCGCCCATCGTCGAGGCAACGAGCCAGCAAGCTGGTCCTCAGCGACCGAGTAAGCCCATGCGACGAGATCCACGCCCCCCACCCTAGACAGTCAAACGTCACCACAACAGCTGACGCCCTGCCACGGTCATGGTGCACGCGCTTCGCGCCTACACCCAAAACATCAGATGTCGCCGAAGGTCTACTCTGAGAAAGTTCGTGTACATCTCAGACTCACCGAGTGTATATCTCGGACTCAGCGATCAGGAGATGATGCACGGAGCTCCCCGTGTAAGTCGCAGTGAAAAATTCGGCCGCCTTAGTCCAGGGCAGCGAGGCGCTCAATCAGGTCTTCATCCCGTGGCCAGTCACCGGTAATCGCGGCATCGAGGATGTTCGCCACTCTAGCTGATTGCGACCGGATCGGAACCCAGATTTTGCTGGTATTTCTACGCGTACTGACCACGAGACCAGTTGCCACAAGAACACCCATTACACTATTAACCACTTGATAGTATTGCGGCGGCATGCCGCGACGCAAGGCACTATCCTTTCTTCCAGCACCAGCTTGCACGTACAACTTCTTGAGGATGACTAAGCCAGCAAGTACAGATGGCGAATATGGCAACTCTAGCAGAGAGTCCGTAGTAGCACTCGAAATCAGGAAGTCATCGAATTCGCAGTTCACAAACTTGTCCGGCGGCAGATCTTCTTGCTGCCGAACTCCTTCGACCTGCAGAAAAGCGCAACCATAAAATTGTGGTATAGCTTGGTGATCACTTCCTATTTCGAGCCGGCCGAAAAAGCAGTCTTGGAACTGCACCGACGCAAGATCTACGCCGGCAGGGACTACAAAGTCAGCTACCGTTAGCCCTCTTAGATAGATAGGGCCAGCTATGTTGGACTTGAGTTCTAGAGCGATCGCCAACAAGTCGGCAGCAAGAGGCGGAGCTACACCATGGCCATTGACTGCATATCGAAGTGCAGTACTTACTAGACCGGCGCCAGCCTCTTCGACGCCGAGTCGGTGAGCGGCCGAGCTTATGCCCACTTCCTCAAGAAGTTGGAGCCAATCTTCGGAAGGCAGATTAGTGCTATATGGATCGTATACATATTTGACAACATCTCCAGCACGAGCAACATCGGCCAAGACAGAATCCATAATCTTCCTAGATTCCGTCTTCGGATCTTCAATCGCCAACCATGGAAGTCGCCGCAGTAAAACATCTTGACGGATATCTGGCGGATAGCCTACGACCTCGCGAAAAGATTGCCTGATATCTTCTAGGAAGACCGGGCCTACGCCACTTCCAGTCGCTCGTGCCTTGGTTGCCAGTCTTTCGAAGACGGACCGGAGCTGATCGCCCGATACGCCGCCCTCAATATTCGATTCCCGTTCGAAGGTCCTCGCCAGGAGGAGATCCCACCCTTCCGGCGCGTCGAGTGTATCTTTCCTGACGAATTCCTCGAGAATATTTTGGGTCGCCAAGTAACCGAGCAGCAGAGGACGCGGCGGCAGCCACGCAGGAATGTCGGCTACCCAACCTTGCCGCGAAAGGTAGTCAGAAACTTGCTGGTCAGTGAAGTCCGTTGCGCTGAGCATAACGGCTGCTTCGTTGAGACCCAAGGCTTCTTCCAGGTCAGAAGCCTTATAGAACAAGTTCTTCCGTCCGGCAATCAAAACACCTACCGTATTAGGCGTATCCCTGACGAATCTGCGAACTAGCTCGACGCTTGAGTATCGCGCACTTCGTTCGTTCTCGAAATAACCACCACCGATGTTCGCTGGCGCGATCTCGTCAAAACCGTCCAATAGTATATGTGCATATCCGGCGCGCCACGCTCGTACCAAGTGGTCAGCACGCCTGAAACCTATGGATCGCGCATGTCTTTCCAGGGCTTCGACAGGGTCAGTTTGCCCGTGGTGATCTCGCAGACTGATATGAATGGGAAAATGTGTTTCGCCATCTATTCCGTACTTATCGGCAAGGTCGAAGAAAGCTTGACGCAAGGTCATACTTTTCCCAGCCCCATAGTCACCTGAGATGACCACTCGCTGCGTCGCCCTTACCTGTGCGACCACGCGTCGATATGAAACTGTTTGAGCATTATCGCGAACGTCGACAAAGTCCATCGGAAAGTATTCACCGATGTCTTTGTATGATCCATTTACCAGGTCACGGGCGCTGCCAAAAGAAGACTCGCGCCTGTGACTAAGGTAGTCCGATACGTTCAATAAACGGTTTCTGAATACCTCGAACGAAATAATGCTCACAAGCTGGTTTCCGACACTTTGAACAGCCGTTCGTTGCTCAGCTGTTGGCTCAGTCTTGGTAACCAGGTAGCCTCTTACCTCTCGGCCGGGATATTTGTCTTGCAGATGTAGACATAGCTCGTCCAGCTTACGCGCGTCACTCAACGCTTTACCTCGAGTCTGACTTACAGTGGACTCGATCGCTACAGCCACATCATCGTTGACGAATACGCCATCACGCTCTTGGCCATTGAACATGATCGCCCCGTCACCGTCCGTGTCGGGATACAACCAGCGCGCGACCCGAGTGACCTCCTGCTCAAACGCCTTCTCGCGCCTTTGCGCCTCAGACACCATTGTGAAGCTTCCTCACCTAAACGGGGGACACCTGTAGGTGTTAGACATATAGGCTAAGTCACACTGCGTGTTACTTGCCGAACTTGGCTCTACGGGATCAAGGCGCGCGCCGCCTGCGGCTGCGCGCGACTGGCCGGAACGCACGTTGGCACCGACTCCCCGCATCCCGGCACGCCGGGCTCCCGCTTCGCTCCGCCCGTCGGCCGGGCGCGGAGTCGGTGCACGTGGTCCGGAGGCGGCGCGCGAGTGATGGCGAGCTGGAGGCCACGGAGTTCCGGGGGTCGCCGGTCGGGACGATCGCGCGGTCACGCGGCTAGGGTGGGCTGGGCATGGCGATCGGCTGCCGCGACGGCTTCGCCGTCTTGCCATCGGGCAGGGTCGGGCTATCTGGGAGCCCTCAGCGCGAACCGCGAAGCCACTGCGAAATGGCCCCGTGGACGTGGGCGACGGGGTGCCGCTTCGGCGCAGGTCAGGGGACGTGACCGCAGGGTTGGGCCACGCGCCTTCCTAAACCCAATACCGGTGACTTAAGGGTTGATCGGGTAGGTTGTGGGTTCTGGAGGTGCTGGATGCCACGGCCTGGGCAGGTGAAGCCCGAGACGGATGCGCGGTTGTCGGATCGGATCGCGATTGGGTTGTTGACCAGGTCGTTTCCGCCCGAGTTGGTGGATCGGGTGATCGCCGAGGCCGGTCGGGAGGGGCAGCGTGACCGGTTGTTGCCGCCGCGGGTGGTGGTCTATTTCGTGTTGGCGATGTGTCTGTTCTCCGGTCAGGGTTATGAAGAGGTGGCCCGGTTGTTGACCGAGGGCCTGTCGTGGGCGGCGCGGTGGTCGAAGCCGTGGCGGGTGCCGACCACGGCGGCGATCTCCCGGGCCCGGGTCAAGCTGGGCGCGGCGCCGTTGAAGGCGTTGTTCGAGCAGGTCGCCAAGCCGTTGGCGGGGCCGACGACGCGTGGGTCGTGGTATCGGACCTGGCGGGTGCTTGCCGTCGACGGCACGACGTTCGACGCGCCCGACACGCCGGAGAACACCGAACGGTTCGGTCGGCCGGGCAGCGGCAGGGCGGCGGCGCGGGGTGATCGGGCGGCGTTTCCGCAGGTGCGGGTGGTGGCGGTGGCCGAGTGCGGCACCCACGCGATCGTCGCGGCCACGCTTGGCCCGATCACCAAGGCCGAGGCCACCCTGGCACACGACCTGTTCCCCGGCCTGGGCGCGGGCGACCTGGTGATCGCCGACCGCGGGTTCGCCGGACTGCCGCTGTGGCGGGCCGCGTCCGCGAACGGAGCGGACCTGTTGTGGCGGGTGCGCGCCAATATCGTGCTGCCGGTGCGGGAAGAGCTGCCCGACGGGTCGTATCTGTCGGAGATCGTGGCCACCGACGACCACTACCGCCGCAAGGATCCGGTGACCGTCCGGGTCGTGGAGTACACACTGGACGATCTCGCCCGCCCCGAACACGACGCGCCGTATCGGTTGATCACCACGATCCTGGACCACCGCAGGGCCCCGGCGAAGGAGTTGGCGGCGTTGTACTGCCAACGCTGGGAGATCGAGACCGCGCTGGACGAACTCAAGACCCACCAACGTGGTCCCGGGCAGGTGCTGCGCTCACGCTCGCCCGACGGCGTCGAGCAGGAGGTCTGGGCACACCTGCTGGTGCACCACGCGATCCGGTCGCTGATGCACACCGCCGCCACCGACGCCGGCCTCGATCCCGACCGGCTCTCGTTCATCCGCGGCCTGCGCCTGGCCCGCCGCCAGACCACCGCGCAGGCCGCTTTTTCCCCCTGACCGATTAGCCCACGCCCTACTCGACGGCATCCACGAAATCCTCGCCCGACTCCTGCCGAAACGCCGACTCCGCCGCAACCCCCGCGTGGTCAAACGCAAGATGTCCAACTACAAGCTCAAACGCACCGAGCACCGGACCTGGCCACAACCCACCCGCGACCCCGCCGACGCAGTCCGGATCGCACCGCACTACCGCACCGTCTCCGCCAACAAGCAGCGCAAACCACTCTAAGTCACTGGTATTGTTCCTAAAACGTGTGTCGCAGGTTCGAATCCTGCCGGGGGCACCACAAGGATGGGAACAGGACCGTCACCCGATGGGTGACGGTCCTGTTCCGTATTCTTTTGTTTGCGCTGCTGACGGCGTCGCCGTGCATCGTCGAGCGAGATGACCGCCGCGTCCTTGGCGGTCCGGCTGGCGGCGGTGATGGTGGGGCCGGTCAGGGTGACCCGGCATGTGGCGGTATTGGTGTCGCGGTTGTAGCGGATCTCCAGCCGGAGGGCTTCGAACAGGGCGCGGGCCAGCTCCTCGGGTAGTTGGTCAACTTCGATCTTCATCACGGGGAGCGCATCGAGCAGGCCGGGGTTGGGCGCGGCCAGGATGCGCTGCTCCACCTCAGCGAGCTGCACTTCCAACTGCTCGCGCTGGGCCCGGAGCTCGGCGCGCCGCTCGTTGATGTCGCGGACGAAGTCCTCGTCGGGGTCGTCGACGAGTTCGAAGTTGCGGATCGTCCGTTTGATCTTGACATCGGTATCGGCGATCGCCCGTCGGAGCCCTGCGACTTGCTGTTCACGCTCTTGCGCCACGGTGGCGTCGAGGTGGCGGAGGTTGGCGTCGAGCAGTTGGCGACGGTAGTCGCCGAAGACGTGGTCGGACAGGAAGGCGTTGACCTTCTCCAGCAGGTGGTCCTCACGGATGAAGACGCCACCGGCGGCCGGGTGGCCGGCGGGGACGTATGCCTTCTTAGGTGAGCAGGCGTAGTAGACGCGCTTGCGGGTCTTGCCGCCCATGCGCCGCCCGCACAGGTCGCAGAAGAGGTAGGTGCGGAAGAGGTAGGACCGTTTGGTCTGCGGGTGTTTGGTGTTGGGTCCGGCGGCGGTGCGGGAGCCGAAGCGGTGGCCGCTGACGTCTTGGGTCTGGATGAAGGTGTCGAGGTCGACCAGCACCTCGTGCACGGGTTCGGGTGACCAGATCCACTCGGAGACGGGGTTGCGTCTGTTGCCGCCGGATTTGCGGGCGCGACGGTTCCACACCATGTGCCCGGTGTACTTCGGGTTGGTGAGGATGTCGCGCACGTTGGAGTAGGTCCACAGGCCGACCGCTCGCGACGGGGTGTTCGGCGTGGGCGGCGGGTTGGTCGTCAGGTCGAGGTTGAGTCGGTCGGCGATGGGTTGGTAGCCGAGTCGCTCCTCCAGCCGCCACTGGAAGATCCGCTTCACGACCGGGGCCTCGGCCGGGTTGGGCTCGAGGAAGGTCTTCTTCTGTCCTTTTGCTCGCTTGGCCGGGACCGGATGCGGAACGTGTCTTGCCTGGAAGCCGTAGCAGGGCTTGCCGACGTTGAAGCCCTCTTCGGTGTGCACGGCGAAGCCGTCCCAGGACTTCTCCAGCATCTCGAGCACGTAGAACTCGGCGATGCCTTGCTTGACCCGGCGGGTCAGCAGCTGGGTCGCGACCTTGGCCTTGCGGCCGGTGCCTTGTGCAGCGAGCGTGAACGGCTCGTCGGCGGCGAGCAGGCGGATCCCGGCACGCTCCAGGCGGTGTTCGATGTCGGTGCCGATGTAGGTGCGGCGGGAGATGCGGTCGATGGACTCGCAGATGACGAAGTCGAAACGCCGGTCGGCGCGTTCGGCCTCGGCGAGCAGGTCCTGAATGCCGCCATCGCGCGGGATGGGAATGTCGAACTGCTCGTGCGCGGTGCCTCGGCCGCGTGCATCGAGGTCCTTGCGGCCGGACTCGACGTCGTAGAAGTTCACGACGATCAGCGCGTCCTCGGGCAGTACGAGCTGGGAGGCGCGTAGCTGCCGGGGCAGCGACAGGGTCGGGTCTTGCTGGTCGTCGGTCGAGGTGCGACCAGCCCACGCGAAACGCAGCAACCGGGGCGTTGGTTCGGCGGCCCCGGTGTCGTCGTCACGGTGGTAGGGGCTGCGGGGACGGCCTACTGGTCGGTCGTCCGCCCACTGGCGGACGAGTTCTGGGCCAGCCATTCGGTCACCTCCCTCAGTACCCGTGCCTGCTGGAGTGCGAGCGCTTGGCCATCGGGCCCGTCGAGGAGTTGGATGTCGAAGACCACTTCCGGCGCTTCGGGCTCGAACTGTTGCGCGGTCGTCGTGCGACGTCCCCGACCAACGGCGGACGACGGCCTTGTCGCATCGTTGCGGCCGGGCGGGCGTCGTCGGCCGTCGTCGTGCTTCTTCGTCATCGCACCTCCCCCCGTAGGTCAGCTGTCGGGCTGCAGATGAGTTGATGCATCAGGTTGTGCACCTCGGTCGACCAGTCCGACCCGAATGGCCATGCCTGCGGCGACGACGTGGGCGATGCCGGGAAGTCCTGTGGGACGGTGGTGGTGAGGGTGGCGACGTGAACTCCGCACTCGGCCAGCTCCCGGAGAACCGCTTGGTGCTCGGACATCCGCCGGGGCAGCCGGGACTCGTCGAAGCACACCACCACGTCGAAACCACGATCGCGGTCATGTGCCAGCCGGAGCAGTTCGACAAGACCGCCGTGCACTCGATGTCCCGCCAACGACAGGACTCGCGGTGCACCGTCGCTGCGACGGTTCCACACTCCGATGTCGGCGAAACAGGCCGAGATCGTGATGGGTTCGGGCAGGGCGGTCACGACCGCGTGGAGTTGCCGCAACAGCGACAGCGGAGCGTCTCTCGTGCTTCCGCACTTGCCGTAGAAAGCGACTTGTGGGTGTCCTGAGTGGTTCGTGGGGCGCTGAGCGGGGTTGGTGTCACCGGCCATCTCGCGCTCCTTTCTCTTACAGCACTTGGTGTTCGAGCGCCGTCGGGTTTGACGGCGTAGGTGTATCCACGCTCCGTACGCCCGAGACGGTCAAGCGGGGTGCGACGCGGCACTCGCGTCGGCGCGCTACGGCGTTCGATCGCCTGGGGCGGGCGATCCCCCACCCCAGGCGTATTCGCCCCGTCGTGCGCGAACTGGGCGGCGTTGCGTACCGAGCGGACCCGTGCCGCCTGTTTTGTTGTCGCCTCGGTGCGGCGACCAATCAGCTCTGGTCTGTGCGCCCGCTTTCGCGAACACGGAGCGGACCGGTGGGCGTCACGCCGCGTACCTCGGAGCGAGTTCTGAGCGGTGGTCGAGCCGTTCCTGTGGCGTTCGATTCGTTGAGCCGACGAGGTGAATCCGCCGTCGGTCAGCCACGTCGGGGACGGTCGACCTGGACGGCAACTCCGACTGCGCGGTAGCCGGCTGCGGTTCCGCCGGTGCCGAGGGGGCAAGGGCGGCAAGAAGCCGGGTGTGCCAGTCCATCGCGAAGCGCAGGCAGTTGGATTCGCTGCGGTGGGTGGAGGTGCAGCCGGGAACGTGCCGCCCCCGCAGACTCCAGGACGCCGAGTCACTTGAGGCGATGGCGTCGGCGTACAGGGCGAGGCCGAAGCACCTTGGCGCCGAAGGCGTGGAGCTTGTAGCCGCGGGCGGCCAACGAGCGGACGATGCGTTCGACCTCGACGGTGTGCTGGCGGCGGCACACACTTCCCACGCCCACCAACGGCAGCGCGGTCAGGTCGACGCCGCGTTCTTCGTACATGTCCGCACACCGGTGGTAATCGGTGATCGACTGTCCTTGAAGGACGGGAATGAACGGCAACTCCGGATCCAGGTCGCGCAAGCGGAGGTAGTCGACGACGGTGAGGTGTTGGTGGGTGCGCAAACTCAGACCAGTGCGAGCGAGAACGTGGTCTTCGGTCATGCGGTCGCGGGGCGCGGCCCAGTCGAGGTTGCCGATCTCGGTGGCGTAGCGGCGCACCGCCTTGACGTAGGTAGCAGCGTCAGTGCGCCACCGCCCGTGTAGCGAAAGTTCTGTGAAACCACCGGAGTCCAGCGCCCACGAACTACTCGCGCGTGGAAGCGTGCGGCGGCCGGCCAGGCGTCGGTGGCTGACCAGGAACGGCACGCCGAGGTCGCGCGCCAGCCAGGACGGTTGATGGGTTCCCAGGTAGAACTTCACGGGCGCGTCACCTCCCGGTGGGCGGTCACGCTCGCGATCTGAAGTGCGGCAAGTGTGAGAAGCGTGGCGACCCCTTTGCCGACGATCTGTCCGGGCACGGCCGTGAAGCTGCCGAAGGCCAACGGCACGAACAGGGCGCTGTCGACCACGAGGCCGCCCGTGTTCGATGCCGCGACAGCTCCCAGCCGCGAGCTGTCGCGCATCCTCGTGTAGATCAGTGCGTCCACGATCTCCGACGCGGTGAACGCGACGACACTGGCCACCGCGATCTGCGGGGAAGCCAACATGGCTGACAGTCCCGCTCCGGCTGCGATGCCCACGGCCACTCCGCGGACACCGAGCCTGTCGTGCACGAGGTCGCGCGCCGTCAGGCTCGTTCCTGCGAACACCGTGCCCGCCGGAACGACAAGTCCAGCGACGACAAGCGGCGGCCAGTGCACCGAGGCGACGTTGGCGGCGGCGACGACCGAGAGCAGATATCCGATCATCGCCGCCGTGGCGGACCCCGCGTGCCGCGAGCCCACTACTCGTGCCCACCGGTTCCGTGGTACCAACACGAACTGCGGCGGTGATGTGTTCGCGGCGCTCATGCGGCACGCTCGCGGTGTCCGTGATCCACGGCGGTGACCGGCTCCCCGGACCGACACGACCAGGGCGAGCATCCATCGGGGTCACCGTCCTCCGCTACGCCGTCTGCCGAGTCGGTGGTGATCAGCCGCAGGTGCTTCTTGCTCCTGGACTTGGGGGGCGCGTCGAGGTCGACCTGGTCCAGCGGAAGGCAGGAGCGGTGCAGGAAGTACTGGCCGCGCAACTCCTGCCCTTGCGTGGTGGCGTGCGGGTAGCCGTGGCGGATGGCACGGTCGAACTCGACTGCCTCGGCCCAGCCGTCCGGGTCGTTGTCGCGCACCCACCGCCAGCCCGCGTTGCCGTGGAACGGGCACCCGACACAGGCTGACTTCACGGTCTCCCCGAAGCCTCGTTCGGCGAGGAACTCCATGCACCGGGCCCGGTCGAAGCCGAGATCGATCAGCGGGAAGACGTTGCGCAGGAACCGCAGCCCGGAGTCCTTTGCGCGCGTGAACTCATCGGTGCTGATCCCGATGGCCTGCTCGGCGTAGACCCCGCGCGGCACCCGATGCGGATGCGGATATCCCAGTAGCTCCCGCGCGGCCTTCTTCAGCGGGGTGATCTTGTACTCGTTGGTGCATTGCCTCCTCGCGAGCCCTCGCGACCCATCGGGGTTGAGGGTGTGCAGGGGCATGGACACGAAGCGGTGACGGGGATCGAGTGCGTCGGCGCGGATGTTCCCGGCCGAGACCTGACGCACTGGGATGCCGTGTCGTTCGGCGTGCGCGGCCAGGCGGTCGAGGTTCGCGTAGACGGCGCGCGGCTCCCAGCCGGTGTCGGCGAACAGGGCGACGTCGAAGCGCGGGATCTCGCCCTCGCACGCCAGCAACAGCACGGTCGTGCTTTGCACTCCGGCGCCCAGGGACAGAAGTCGCAGGGCCGGTCCGGTATCGGTCGCCTTCAGGCTTGTTGTGGTCATGCTGCGGTCACCTCCTGCCCGGTCGGCGACCGGTGGTCGGTGTCGGTGGTGATGTCGAGGAGTTCGGCGAGGTCGTCGAGCAGCAGGGCCACCGCGTAGGCGGCTTGCCGGGGAACCACGCCGTTGCCCAGCGCGCGGAGCTGTGCGGTGCGGGGCAGCGGAAGGCCGGTGACCCAGCCCTCGGCCAGCCCCTTCCGTCGGGGTCTTGGTGGTGTGGCGCACTGTCGCTGGACCGGATGAGGGCAAGCGTGCGCGACAGCTGCTGTCGGGGTGTCGTCGACTGTCGCGTTTGGACCAGAGCTGCTGTACTGAGCCACAGTGGACGGTGGTGGGGAGGTGGCCAGGTGCGCTCGTTCCG